>CAXUNH010000264.1:0-4166 GCA_964252405.1 uncultured Acidobacteriaceae bacterium
GCACCATGCTCGTCACCGCCATGAAGGAAGACGACGTCAACATCTGGGGCGACGGTTCCACCTTCAAGGGCAATGATATCGAGCGCTTCTACCGCTACGGCCTCCTCGTTAACCCCTCGCTCAGGGTCTACAAGCCCTGGCTCGACCAGGCCTTCATCAACGAACTCGGCGGCCGCGCCGAAATGTCCGCCTTCGTCCAGGCCTCAGGCTTCGAGTACAAGATGTCCGGCGAAAAGGCCTACTCGACCGACAGCAACCTCCTCGGCGCCACCCACGAAGCCAAAGACCTCGAACACCTCTCCACCTCGATGAAGATCGTGCAGCCCATCATGGGCACCGCCTTCTGGCGCCCAGAGAGTGACCAGGCAGTCGCCATCAAGCCCGAAGAAATCACCATCACCTTCGAAGAAGGCGTACCCACCGCCCTCAACGGCAAGCACTTCGATGACCTCGTCGCCCTCATGCTCGAAGCCAACAGCATCGGCGGCCGCCACGGCCTCGGCATGAGCGACCAGATCGAAAACCGCATCATCGAAGCCAAGTCCCGCGGCATCTACGAGGCCCCCGGCCTCGCCCTGCTCTTCATCGCCTACGAGCGCCTTCTCACCGGCATCCACAACGAGGACACGCTCGAGCAATACCGCGACAACGGCCGCAAACTCGGCCGCCTCCTCTACCAGGGCCGCTGGTTCGACCCCCAGGCCATCATGCTCCGCGAAGCCGCCCAACGCTGGGTCGCCAAGCCCGTCACCGGCTCCGTTACGCTGGAGCTCCGCCGCGGCAACGACTACACCATCCTCAACACCGAAAGCCCCAACCTAACCTTCGCCCCCGAACGCCTCTCCATGGAAAAGACCGAGAGCACCTTCAGCCCCCGAGACCGCATAGGCCAACTCACCATGCGCAACCTCGACATCACCGACACCCGCGCCAAACTCCAAACCTACGCCCAAACCGGCCTCCTCACCCTAAGCCACGGCACAGAGATGCCGCAACTCAACAGCGGCAAGGACACAAAGGAGTAATGGTGCTGCGGTCTTCTTTGTGCTGTCCTTCTTTGGTTGTCATTCCCGAAGGGAATCTGCGTTTTGCGCGCAGTGCCACAACAGCCTGGAGCAATCCACTCATGCCCAAACGCGAGCACAAGTACTGGGTCTACATTCTCTCCAACCGCTCCCACACCCTCTACATCGGAAATAACCAACAACCTCAGAGCCCGTGTAACCCAACACCGCGAACAAACCCCCGGCACCCACATCGCGAAGTACAAGATCAACCGCCTCGTCCACTACGAGCACTACAGATACGTAAATAACGCCATAGCCCGCGAGAAAGAACTAAAACACTGGACACGAGCCCAGAAGATCTCCCTCATCGAGTCCACCAATCCAACCTGGGAAGAGCTCATGCCCCACGAACCCGTTGTGCTAACCGCAACCCAAAACGCAGATTCCCTCCGGGAATGACAAACAATGGTGAGCAGCAAAGGACATCGCATGACCCTTCACAATGTCTGGCGCTAGCCTTTGCTCTTGCCTCTGCTTCTCTTGTTGTCATTCCCGAAGGGAATCTGCGTTTCCGCGGTGCGGCAGGATTTTTAGGTCAGCCGCAAAGAAGGCGTTTGATACAAAAGCGCGGCCTAGCCGCTGAGGTTCATTTGAGAAGTCGAACAACACCATTCGATCTCAAGACGAGACATAAGACTGGACTTTTCTCGACAGCCGCTATTGCTGGCGCGTCTCTGATTCTCGGCGGTACGGCACGCGAGACGTGCGGCACCGTGATATTAGGCTTAGCGTTCACCTGGGCTTACGGATCAGGTAGTTCAGGCTTACGCTGGTGCCTTACAGTCTCGGCACTCGCGCTGGCATTCACGCCGGTAACTATCGCCCTGATAGACCATCACAAGCAGGTTGAGCACTTCGATCAAACCGTTGCGAGTCTGCAAGCTAGATCTCGGGAGTTCACAATCGGCGACCCGGGGTCCAAGCCAACGAACTCTCCACAAGACTCCAAGGTAGTTACGGTACCGGATGGCAGGTGGGAGCCGGTACCGCAGCAGCGGACGGATAGCCAGCGGGGAGACGTGTTCGACCAAGCGGCTCGAGAGATGGCGAGCACGCCGCCAGATCCGCCACCCGCGCTCCAGCTATCTTCCACTCTCACCGACAGCGCGCTGTTTGAGGTTCCTTGTGCCCTGATCGCTCTTCTCTTTTTTGGTTCTCTTTTGTCAGACCGCAGAACAACCGCACAGCAGACAGGCAGAGATTAGTCGTGAATACAGATCAACCCCCCAAAATGTGGTCAGGCCGCTTCCGCGAGCCCCTCGACCGCACCTTCGAGCAATGGCAGCGCAGCTTCCCCTTCGACTGGCGCCTCCTCCCCCACGAGGTCGCCGCCAGCAAGGCCCACGCCCGCACCATCGCCGCTGCCGGCATTCTCACCGACGACGAGTTGCAACAAACTCTTGACGGCCTCGACCGCGTGGGCGAGCGCGCCCTGAACTGGGCCCATCGCATCAGTGCCACCTCAGGCCAAATTGACTACGAAACCTCGAACGCCCAGGTAGGCGCGGCCATCGTCTCCTCCGCCCCGCAAGCCGAAGACATCCACCACTTCGTCGAGCTCGAACTCACCAAAGAGATCGGAACCCTCGCGCTCAAGCTCCACACCGGCCGCAGCCGCAACGAGCAGATCGCCACCGACATGCGCCTCTTCGTCCGCGAGGCCATCGACACCACCACAGCCGGCCTTCACGCCTGGCTCAACGCCCTCCTCACCGTAGCCGAGCGCGAGGCTAACACGCTCATGCCCGGCTACACGCACCTCCAGCGCGCCGAGCCCGTCCTCCTCGCACACTGGCTCCTCGCCTACGCCAGCATGCTCGAGCGCGACCTCAGCCGCTTCGCCGACGCCCGCACCCGCCTCAACGTCTGCCCCCTCGGCTCAGGCGCCATCGCCGGCGCCACGCTCGCCCTCAACCGCCAGATCGCCTCCGACGCCCTCAACTTCACAGCCCCCACCACTAACAGCATGGACGCTACCTCCGACCGCGACTTCATGCTCGACTTCGCACAAGCCGCGTCAACTCTCGGCCTCCACATCAGCCGCTTCGCCGAAGAACTCACCCTCTACGCCACCGCCGAGTTCAACTTCGTCGACCTCCCCGAGGCCTTCTCCACCGGCAGCTCCGCCATGCCGCAAAAAAAGAACCCCGACCTCACCGAACTCGCCCGCGGCAAAGCCGCCCGGCTCCTCGGCGCCAGCACCGCCCTCAGCACCCTCATCAAAGGTCTCCCGCTCGCCTATAACAAGGACCTCCAGGAAGGCCAGGAGCAGATCTTCGACATCGCCGACACCCTCGCCGGCCTGCTCAGCGTCCTGCCCAAATTCACCCGAGCCCTCAAGTTCCGCACTCCGCGCCTGCAAGAAGCCGCCACCCACGGCTACCTCAACGCTATGGCCGCCGCCACCTACCTCAGCAACAAGGGTGTGCCCTTCCGCAAGGCTCACGAGATCGTCGGCAACGCCGTCCGGCTTGGCCTTGACGAAGGCAAAGAGCTCAGCGACCTCACGCTCGATCAACTTCGCAACCTCAGCCCCGCCTTCGAATCAGATATCTTTCAGGCGCTGACTCCAGAAGCCACGCTTGACTGCCACGACGTCCTCGGCGGCACCGCCCGCCACCAGGTCGCCGAAGCCCTGAAGCAAGCCCGGCAGCGCCTCAACAGCCTCACCCAATCCGCGCAGGAGCGCGCATGACCACGACCGCACCCCGCCAGACCAAACCCAAACCGGACACCGGCACGGAGCCGCAAAGCAGCGACGACCTCCCCATCCTGCTCACCGAAGGCGAACCCATCGGCGAGTCCGTCTTCGCGCACTCCACGCTCGAAGACCCGCAACACCCCGGCACACACCGCAACCCCGACGACCTCGCCCCGCCGCCCATCCCGGGTGCCCCAGGTCTCGCCTCTGAGACCTGGGTGTCTCCGAGCCAAGACACTACAAAGATCACCACAGAACCGGACGCCCCATCTTCAGCGACGGTTTCATCGTCGGCTAAGGTGGGCGAAGCGCCTCAAACCTTCTCGATCAGCCAGCAAATCCAAGTCCACAAAGCCCGCCTCCAGGACGCCCGCGACATCTTCGACCTCGTCAACTCC
>CAXUNH010000265.1:0-4150 GCA_964252405.1 uncultured Acidobacteriaceae bacterium
GGTGGCTGCGGGCTTTTGGAGCGGCGTGGGCAGGGTCACGGTCGCGAGGGCGTCGGGGTCGTCACGGAGTTTGAGGAAGAGGGTGGAACCATCCGCGGGTGTGGGTACGGGGATCGAGTTTTGGGCGAAGCCGGAGGGCGCGTCAGCGGGGTGGGCGAAGTCTTTGGCTGAGCCGAAGGACTGGACGAGGAAGAGGTTGTTGCCCTCCAGTGTGCAGGTGGGTGCGTCCGGGGTGGTGCAGTGCACCGCGCTGATCTGGGGTGTGCGGACGAGGGTGCCGAGCGGGGTCCAGGAGCCGGTGGTGCCGTCCGCGGCTACGGGCCGCATTTGCAGCTTGCCAAAGGCGGACTGACCGAAGGCTTTCAACGGATCAAGGGTGGCGACGGCCGTGTGCTCGTCCTGCAGGACCAGGTTGTTGTCGGCGAGCGAGAGCGTGGTGTGGACGGCGTCGTCGGCCGTGGCGACTTCGACCTTCTGATTGCGCGGGAAGGCGTCTTTGGTCTGCACGACGAAGGTGACCTTGCCGTTCAGAGGGATCTCGTCTTTGCCCGTGAGGGTGACGGGCAAGTCGCCGCTGGATTGAGCCGGAGTCGCGGTCAACGACATGAGTTGAAGGGAAGGACGCGCGGCCTCGGTGGACACCTCCACCGTCATGGCGCGCCCGTCCTTGAGCTTCACGGAGGCGTCCGTGCCATGGTTGGGCGAGACCGGAGACTTCGATGTGAGGTGAAGGGTGGTGTCGTCGTTCCCGTCGCCTGCCGGTGTGAAGATCTGGTCGGCGATGGTGAGTTGGGCGACGTTGGACAGGCCCTGGCCGGTGAGGACTGCCACGTTGTCGCCCTGATGAATCTTCAGCGCGCTGAAGTGGATGTCACCGTTGTAGGCGGTAAGCGCGACGGTGTCCCTCTTTGGGTCGCCGTACTGCTGGATGGCAAGGGCGTAGCCGCCCGGCTGCAGCTTCTTCAGCGGCACGTCCAGGGCGAGCGTGTCTTTCGAGAGCTTGTCGCTGTCGTCTTTGGCGGGCTTGAAGCTGACGTCGACGTCCTTGTCCTTCCCCGTGGTGAGGGCGATGTGCTGAACGCAGGCGGTGCCGTCGCCCTTGAGGGTGAGGCGATTATCCTGGCCTGCGAGCAGTTGGGTGTCGCTGACGATCTTCCAGTGGTTGGCGTCTCCTTGTTGGAGCGTGAGGGTGGGACCGTCGAAGGGATCGAACCCCCAGAAGCCGTGAACGGTGCCGGTGACGGTGAGGTCAGAGGAATCCGCCTTGGCCGGCGATGAAGCTGCCGGGGTCGACGGGGCACCTGGCGCCTTGGCGTCCGGGGCGGCATCGTGCAGGGGTTTGCGGGGGTCGTCCTTGGCGACGACCAGGCCTCCTTCGAAGGCGTCCGGTGTGAGCGGGATGTCCTGTGCGCCGGTGGTGCGGTTCAGGTGCAGTACGAGGTCATGCGCGAAGCTGGTGGCGAAGACGAGCGGCGCGCCTTCGAGCAGAAGCGGCATCCTGGGCTGCAGCAGACACGCGACCTGGTCCGGGTCATGCGCGCGCAGCGGCGGTGGCACTGCCTTCTGGATCGCCGGGAGCCCGATGACGATGACGGACTTCGGATTGATAAAGGAGACCGGCGCGTTCAGCTTCAGGTTCAGGGTAGAGCCCTGCGGAAAGCTGAGACCGGGGATGTACTGGTACTTGGCCGTGCGCAGCGTGCTTACGAGGTGTACGAGGTCGACGACGGCACCGACATAGGCCGAGTAGACGCCGGCGCCCGCTGCCTGCGTGTAGGACGCAGCGTTGATGAAGTCGGAGGACGGACCGGTGGACAGAGCTTCGGCGACGGTTTGACCGTGGCCGTCGTCAAGCAGCACCGGGGCGCTGGACTGGGTGAGGCAACTCACCTGGCTCTCGACCGGCTGCTTGAAGCAGTCGGGGTTGGGTTTAAGGGCGAGGGTGGCGGCGAGCTTCGCGGAGTGATCCTTGATGGCCTGCGGGTCGTCCCCAGGTACGGTCTTCATCGCGGCGAGGTAGCGTTCGATGCGCTGCTGCTCGAACGAGGCCTGGTTGAGGTCGGCGTCGGCGCGGATGAAGGTGCCGGGCCGGCCTTTGACGGCGGAGCGCAGGGTTTTGAAGTCGCCGCCGGTTTCAGGGGCGATGAAGAGCAGGGCCTGTTGGGCGTCGGCGGGGACGGTGACGGTGGTGCCTTCCGTGGTGTGTTTCTTGTCCCAGGTATCGATCTCCGTGAACCAATGATCGGGTGGTTCGTTGGTGGTGCCGCGCAGGAAGGCCACGATGAGCAGCAGGTGGTTGCGCTGGTCGTCGGGGAGATCGGCCTTGACCCAGAGCTTGTCGCCGGGCTGGAGGTTGGGCACCTGGGCGATGGGGAGGGTCGTTGTGCCGCGGGTGACTTTGACGTCGATCCTGGGGCCGGCGAGGTCGAAGCGGGCGTTGTCGGCGCGAGAGGCGGCCGGGGCGAGCAGGGCGAGCGAGCAGGCGAGGGCGTGCGAAGGCTTCACAGGGGGGGGGCCGCTGGGGGGGTCCGGGGTGTTGCGAGGGATGTGTGTGAGGGTGTGCTCCCCCTGGGGTACTTGGGGTTCAAAGTACGTTCGAATAAGGACTTAGCTTTGGACTTTGCAACGAAAGTGGTAGGTGGACTTCAGGTTTGAAATGGGAGGTCTCGCTGCCCGGAATCGATTCCTTCCACTGGTGCGACGTATCGTTACTGATGCTGGGAAACGCTCGTGGGGAGCGCCCGGTCCGCGGAAAGGACAGAAGTCTGCCCAGAAGTTCACAACTCAGTTGAACTGACTTTCAGCCCGTCACATGCGGACCTCGGGCATTTGAAAGGACGTTCAGTATGCCGACCAAGCAACTCCCTTTCAAGCCCAACCTCAATCATCTCAAGCACCAGGCGAAAGATCTGCTCCAACAGCATGGGAATCACGACCGCGCCTCTGCTCAGCGTCTGCGTGAGTTCCACCCTCGCCTAGCCGGGGCGACAGATGAGTTCGTGTTCTCGAGCTCACTTACGCTCAGCGATGCGCAACTCACGATAGCGCGTGAATACGGGTTTGCAAGCTGGCCGCGCCTAAAGCGCCGCGTCGATGACCCGAACCCGAGCGACGACCTGAGTTTACCCCACCACGAACGGATCGACGATCCGATGTTCAGCGCTGCCGTTCATCTGATCGATTCCGGTGCATCCGCCACTCTCGCGCGACTGCTTCAAGAGCATCCGGAGCTGATACGCGAACGGGTCCACTTCGAAGGAGGAAACTACTTCCGTAGCCCTGCGTTGCTCGACTTTATTGCAGAGAATCCGGTGCGAAACGGAGTGTTGCCCGACAACATCGTCCAGATCGCGGAGGTTCTTCTGCAAGCCGGCCCCCGCCATGACTCGGTGAACGAGACGCTTGCCCTGGTCGCATCAGGTCGTGTTCCGCGCGAGTGCAAGGTGCAGCTGCCTCTTATTGACCTGTTGTGCCGTCATGGTGCAGAGCCGGACTCAGCCTTGCACACTGCGATTCTTCATGGGGAGTTCGAGGCAGTCCGCCAGCTGATCCGATGCGGCGCTCACCCCGACCTGCCGGTTCTAGCGGCGCTCGGAGATGTGCAGGGTGTTCTGCGGCATCTCTCCAGCTCTGACTCGCAGCAGCGACAACTCGCGTTGGCTCTTGCGGCACAATACGGCCATGTCGAAGCTCTGCGCACTCTGCTTAACAGCGGCGCAGACCCCAATCTGTATAGCCCTGGCCATAGCCACTCCACTCCTCTTCACCAAGCCGCTCTCGCTGGTCATATGGACGCAGTCGTGTTGCTTGTAGAGCGCGGTGCGAAGTTGGATGTGCGAGACACGCTATGGAACGGGACGGCCGCTGACTGGGCTGAGCATGGAGGACACGCGACGATTGCACGCTTTCTGAGGGATCAAGAAAGGCCGGCAGAGTAAATCCTGATAGACGCGTTATGGGAGCTAATAGTCAGTCGACGTCGTGCGCGCCCGGTCCTGAAGTTAGGGTTTGGGTTGGGATTCGTTCAGGAGTTCGATTAGGTAGTTCTGCCAGATGGCGGCCTGGGTGTGGGTGCCGTGGCCTCGAGTTTGGTCGGTGATGGGGAGGAGGACGAATTTGGCGTGGGGCATTTGGGGGGTTAGCTTTTGGG
>CAXUNH010000266.1:0-4130 GCA_964252405.1 uncultured Acidobacteriaceae bacterium
GCCGGCTACTACGCCGGCTCCATGCAGGACGTAGGACGCTTCCAATCCGGAGAGCCCTTCAACGCCGGCGTCCCCCACCTCTACCGCAATAACCACGACGGTACCTTCACCGACGTCGCCCACCAACTTCTCCTCGACCGCGCCATCCTCACCATGGGCGCCAACTTCGGCGACCTCGACAACGACGGCTGGCTCGACCTCTATCTCGGCACCGGCGAGCCCTCCTACCAGGCCCTGCTCCCCAACCGCCTCTTCCGCAACAACGCCGCCCAATCCTTCCAGGACATCACCACCTCCTCCGGCCTCGGCCACCTCCAGAAAGGCCACGCCATAGCCTTCGCCGACCTCGAACAACGGGGGGAGGAAGACATCTTCGAGGAGATGGGCGGCGCCTTCCCCGGCGATCCGTACCAGGCCGCCCTTTACCGCAACCCCGGTCATTCGAACCACTCCATTACCCTCAAGCTGGAAGGCACCCGCTCCAACCGCGCCGCCTACGGGACGCGCATCGAGGTCATCTTTCACGATCCGCGCGACCCAAAAGGCCCACCGCGTCACGTCTTCCGCACCGTGGGCAGCGTCTCCAGCTTTGGGGGGAATCCAATGGAGCAGCACATCGGGGTAGGCCGTGCCACGGAAGTGGACGAAGTCCGTCTCCGCTGGCCCGCCGCCTTCGGGCACGAACAGGTTCTGCGCAAGCTGGCGGCGGACGGGACCTACCGGGTCCGCGAGGGCTCGGCCACGCCCGAAGTGATCCCTCGCAAACCGTTCACCCTCGGGCAGCACGCCCTGCATCCCGACGCCCTTCAGGCGGCCATGCCGGGCCACATGCCCACTCCGTAGTGCAACACCGGCGGCCTGCACCACCCAAGGGGGATAGCAGGGATGCTTTTCTATGGAAGAATCGGGGTTGAACGGCGTCTATCAGCCCTGGGGCCCGCATGATCGCTCTACATACCGTCTTTGTGGCAACGCTGGTATCCCAGGCGACCTCCACGATGGTTCTCTTTCTCCTCGCCTGGAGCGATCGACGCTCTCGCGGTCTCACACAATTGGCCGTCGCCTGCGCCATCCATACCGCGGCCCTTGCGCTCCAACCCTTATGGCGCGGCAAAGGGCTCTGGCTGCCGGAAGGCATCGCAATCTCTCTCCTGCCCCTCATGCTTTTCCTCTTTCATAGCGGGCTGCGCGCCTTCTTCCAGCACCGCCCGCAACGGCCACTGCTGGAAAAGCTGCTTCTCGGCGCGGTTATGCTGGTCATCTTCGCCATGGCGCCCTTGCACCAGCTCTGGCCGATGCAAATCAGAATTGCGACGGTCGCGGCCTGCGCACTGCTCTCCGTAAACATTCGCGCGCTTTGGAACGCCGGCATCGGTCCTGTCCGCCTGCGGGCCCGTGTCACCGCCGGTCTGCTGCTGGTGATCCTTGCCACTTTCCTGGTTCGCCTGCCGTTGGACGCCGTCAAAGATTCAAATCTGGTAACTGTGCTCCGCGAATGCACGATGGTCGAGATCACGCTGCTCGCCTTCTCGTTTCTCGCCCTGTACCTCGCCGAAAGCAGTCGGCTCCTCCACCAGGAAACGCGCCTCGATTCTCTTACAGGTCTTCCCAACCGCCGGGCAATGGAAGAGATCGCCGCCCGGCAGGTCCGGCGCTCGGCGCGCAGCGGCGCTCCCCTCGCGCTGCTCATGATGGACCTCGATGCCTTCAAGCTCCTCAACGACACCTGGGGCCACGGGGTAGGCGATCGCGCGCTGCGTACCGTCGGGAAGGTCCTGCTGGCCGCCACGCAGGATTCCACGAACACAGCCGCACGGCTCGGTGGCGAAGAGTTTGCCATGCTCTTGCCGGACCACACCGTGGACGCCGCCGGGGATGTGGCAGAGCAGCTGCGATCTGCCATCGCGGGCGTGGTCCTCCTCGAAGGCAGCCGCCACTTATCGTTCACCGTCAGCATCGGGGTTGCCGTGTGGCAGCCCGGAGAGGCCCAATGGAGCCCGATGCTGCATCGCGCCGACGCTGCGCTCTACCGCGCCAAACGCGAGGGCCGCAACCGCGTAGAACTCTGTGACAGCGCCATGGAGTACGCCGGCCGCTGAGCAAAACGGCTCGCCGCCTCCACGCAATGCGGCCGCCGCGCACTTCGCAAGGCATTTCCGTCAGGGAGCACAGCGGGCCAACTCCGGAATCGCATACACTTCCCCCGGACCCGTATGCGCCTCCCTCCACTCGCTCTCTCCGCTTTGTTCCTCGCCTCGCTTCGGGTTCCGGCGCAGTCCTCGCTTGAGCCCACCCCGGCATTCGCCTTCACGCAGAACGATTCGCTCACCATCCGCCAGCCCGCGCTGCCCAACCATCCCTTCACCGTGACCGGCCGCTCCGGCGCCATCCTCGGAATGCAGGACGGCACCGTCGAGCTTTGGCAGCTTCCCACCAAGTTCTTTTCCGCGCTCCACCTTCGCGCAGAAGTCGACGGGTACCCGGTCCCCATCGACCTCAATGCCCTCGCCGCCGACCTGGAAGTCGCCCCCGACCACACCACAGTCACCTACTCCCACGCGGCCATCACCGTCCGTCAGCACATGTTCGTCCCCGCGAGCGACCCCGAAAACCCAGGCGATCCCAACGCCGGTCTCGGCGGCCAGATCCTCTTTGAGATCCACGCCATCCACCCCGCCACGCTCATCGTCTCGCTCACGCCGGCCCTCCTCCAGATGTGGCCTGCCCCGCAGTGGGGCCAGCCCGGCTGGGATTGGCGGCCGCTCGGCAGCGGCGGGGCCTACGCCCTGGGCACCGACAATCCTCATCTTTTCGGTCTCATCGGCATGCCGAGCGCCACACCCGGCCCGGTCTCGCCCTATCAGGAACACCCGCACACCCTCCCCATCGAGTTCCGCGTCCACTTCGACCCGGCCCGCGACGCCCAGCACCTCTTTCCCCTCCTGTGCGAGGTCTCGCATCCCGGGGATACCGATGTCGCCGAGCTCCAACGCCGTATGCTCGCCACCGCCCAGGCGCTTCCGGAGATCTACGCCCGGACTGCGCGCTACTACGCCCACTTCTTCGACCGCCGCCTCGTCCCTCATACCCCCGACGCTCAACTCGACAAAGCCCTCCAATGGGCGGAACTCGCCATCGAGAAGTCGCAGGCGACGATCCCCGCGCATGGCGAGACCCCCGCTGAAACCGGCCTCGTCGCCGGCTGGTTCCCGGCCTTTGACTCCGCCCGCCCAGGCTTTGGATGGTTCTTCGGCCGCGACACCCTGTGGTCCATGTACGCCATCGACAGCTACGGGGATCCGGCCCTCGCCCGCCGGGCCTTCAGCTTCCTCATTAATCGCCAGCGCGCCGACGGCAAGATGCCCCACGAGTTCAGCCAAACCGCCGCCAGCCTCACCGGCGACATGACCTGGGACAAGCTGCCCTACGAATACGCTGCCGCGGACGCCACGCCCCTGTTCCTGCTGGCGCTGCAGGACTATGTGCGCACCACCGGGGATGTCGCATTTCTCGGGCAGCACTGGCTAGCCATCCAGAAGGCCTACACCTTCGAACGCACCCACGACAGCGACGGCGACGGCGTCTACGACAACAGCCAGGGCACAGGCTGGGTCGAAGGCTGGCCGCCGAAGTTGCCCCACCAGGAGCTCTACCTCGCCGCGCTCGATCGCGATGCCACGCGTGCGTTCGCCCAACTCGCCACATGGGCCCAGCACCCCGACCTCGCCATGCAGGCGGAGGACGTCGCCAACAAGCTGGACGCCGCCGTCGCCGCCTACCGCCTTCCAACCGGGCTCTACGCCTTCAGTAAGAACCTCGACGCCACCTACGATCCCACCGAGACGATCTATCCCGCCGTGGCCTTCTGGTCGCACGGCGGCGGCCTGCCGCCACCCGCCCCGAAGCTTGATGCCTGGGCCGGCGAGCACTTCGCGACCGACTGGGGCACCCGCGCCCTCGCCGACAACGACCCCACCTACGACCCTATCAGCTACCACCAGGGCACCGTGTGGCCGCTCTTCACCGGCTGGAACGCCATGGCGCAGTACCGCAATAATCGTCCCCTGGCCGGCTACGCCGCCCTACGCCAGAACCTGGACCTCACCTGGGCTCACGACCCCGGCGCCGTC
>CAXUNH010000267.1:0-295 GCA_964252405.1 uncultured Acidobacteriaceae bacterium
CGCCTCATCCACACCGAGGACGGCGGCCAGATCTTCGCCACCCCCGAGCTTGAGCCCTTCCGCCTTGAACGCGAACATCGCCGCTGGCTCGGCACGGACCTCTTATGCGGGCGCGTCACTCCCCAACACCCCCTCTTTCGCTTCCTCCTCGACCATGGATTCTCGGAAAGCGAGATCCTCTGGTTCGCCGAGCACCCGACCCCGCCGGACATCCTCGGCCTCAACTACTACGTCACAAGCGATCGCCTTCTGGACCACCGCACCCACCTCTACCCGCCGCACTTCAGCGGCGGCC
>CAXUNH010000267.1:305-4111 GCA_964252405.1 uncultured Acidobacteriaceae bacterium
CTCCCCCCCCGGCCCCCCCCCCCCCCCCCTCCCCCCCCCCATCTCCCGGGCCGGCGACACTGGGGCCGAGCCCCTGGTCGACATTGAGGCCGTCCGCGTCCGCCGCGAAGGCATCCCGGGCGTCACCCCTATTCTGGAGCAGGCCTGGGACCGCTACCATCTACCGGTTGCCATTACCGAGGTGCACCTCGGCTGCGATGCCGAGGAGCAGGTCCGCTGGTTTGCCGAGCTCTGGTGCCAGGCACGCGCCGCTCAGGCCGGCGGAGTCGACGTCCGCGCCGTTACCGCCTGGGCCCTCCTGGGCTCCTTCAACTGGGCCAACCTCTGCACAGAGGACACCGGCAGCTACGAGCCCGGCGTCTTCGATCTCGTCGACGGCGTACCCACCGAAACCGCCCTCACCCACCTTCTGCGCGGCATCGCCCATGGCCATCCTCCAACCCACACCGGCCCCGGCTGGTGGCGCGTCGACTCCCGGCTCACTTTTCCTCCGGTTTAGCGGTCAGGCCACCAAACGCGGCGTCGCCGCCTCTCATCCTCAGCACGAGGACACCCCCATGCCACCTCTCGGCGAGCGCACCCCGATCTTCATCCGCTGGCGTGTTATCCGTCCTCTTCTTCGCCTCATCAAGCACGGGGTCCCCCGTCGCCGGCTGGCCTGGTCCCTCGCCATCGCCGCGGTCATCGGTATCAATCCCTTCATCGGGACGACCACCGTCTCCATGCTCCTGCTCGCCCAGGCCTTCGGGCTCAACCACGTCGCCACGCAGATCGGCATCCACCTCGTCGCTCCCCTCCAGTGGATCCTCTTTCTCCCCTTCATCAACGCCGGGATCCTCCTCTTCCACACCCACCGGCTGCCGATGTCGCGCGCCGAGATCCTCCATCTCAGCCATCGCAACCCCGTCCAACTCGCTCACCTCCTGTGGCGCTGGGAGTGGCACGCGCTGATCATCTGGGCCGTCTTCTCGGCGGCGTTCGCCCCCCTGCTCGCCAACCAACTCCGCCGCATCCTTGTCCTCTCCATGCGCCGCCACAAGAACCTTCTCGCGAGCCCAACCTGCGGCATGGCGCACGCCTGACGCTTCGGCGTTGGAGCGGCGCCATGCGGTACTCGCGACAGAGGATCGCGGTAGCATGGTGGGATGCCTCCTATCGCGTCGCTCCAGTGTGTTCGTTGCCAAAACCACGTCTCCGCGGATGTGCCGCGGACGCTCTGCCCTCTCTGTGCGGGTTCGCTGTATGTGCGGTACGACATGGAGTCGCTGAAGCGGACCGCAAAGCGCGACCACATCGCGCAGTATGCGGCTGAGTCGGTCGCGTCGGCAGGCATGTGGCGTTACCGGGATGTCCTGCCGGATGTCCAGCCGGTCACGCTCGGCGAGGGCTGGACGCCCCTGCTGCAGTCCAAGCGCTACCCCGGCCTTCTGGTCAAGGAAGAGGGTGCCAACCCAACCGGAACCTTCAAGGCGCGCGGGTTGGGGATGGCCGTCACCATGGCTCGTCACTACGGGCTGCGACACCTTGCTGTTCCTTCGGCTGGGAACGCGGCGGGTGCCCTAGCAGCCTATGCGGCGGCGGCTGGCATCAAGGCGCACCTCTTCATGCCGAAGGACGTGCCGTTTGCGAACTACCTGGAAGGCGTGGTGTATGGCGCTGAAGTGACGATGGTCGATGGCCTCATCTCCGACTGCGCCCGCATGGTCGGCGAGCAGATCAAAGCCCAGAAGGAGGCCGGGACGCCCGCCGAAGATACCTGGTTCGACATCTCGACTCTGAAGGAGCCGTTTCGAGTCGAAGGCAAGAAGACCATGGGGTACGAGCTCGTTGAACAGCTTGGCTGGACCTATCCGGAAGCCGTCTTCTACCCCACCGGCGGAGGCGTCGGCCTGATCGGCATGTGGAAGGCCTTCGAGGAGATGGAGGCGCTCGGCTGGGTGACCGGCAAGCGTCCCAGGATGTATGCCTTGCAGGCAAGCGGGTGTGCTCCGGTGGCGCGGGCGTACGCGGCGGGCGAGAAGGCGAGCACGTTCTTCGACGGAGCGGCGACCTTTGCGTCGGGGCTGCGCGTGCCGAAACCCTATGGGGACGCCATCATTCTCGAGATCGTGCGGAGGTCGGGCGGCAAGGCGCTGAGCTTTTCCGACGAGGTCATCCTGGCCAGTCTGCTCGACTGGGCCACCCAGGAAGGCATCTTCCTGTCGCCCGAAGGCGCGGCCGCCACCGCCGCTTACGACGCGCTCCTCCTCAGCGGGGAGCTGAAGACCACGGACCGTGTGGTTCTCTTCAACACCGGGGCCGGGTTGAAGTACACCGACATGACGGCAGAAGCCATGGGAGTCGTCCGGCCCGGCGCGGTCGTCGCCGAGTGACGATGCGGGACCAGCTCCGGCCGGTGCTCACCCTGGCCGGACCCCTGATTCTCGCCGAGCTTGGATGGATGACGATGGGCATCGTCGACACCATCATGGTCGGGCACATGGATCGCCCGGTGCTGGCCATCGGTGCGGTGGCGCTCGGCGGCGTCTTCTACAACACCGTCGGGTTCGGCATCGCGGGTATCCTGCTCGGGCTCGATACCTTTCTCTCGCAGGCGCACGGCGCAGGCGACTTCGAGGATGCGGCCCGGTGGCTTTTGCACGGTCTCGCGCTTGCCGCAAGCCTGGCGGCGATCCTTGCCGGGATCGTCTGGATCGCCCCCGGATTGCTGATGCGCCTGCCCATGGATCGCGCCGTGCTCCAAAGCGCAGGATCGTTCCTGCGAGGGCTCAACTGGGGCACTCCCACGCTGTTCCTGTACTTCGTGTTGCGGCGCTACCTGCAGGCGTTCAACCACGTCAGGCCCATCGCCGTCGCGCTCCTCTCGGCGAACGTCTTGAACTTGTTCTTCGATTGGTTGCTTATCTACGGGCACAGCTGGACACATCTCCGCATCGCGTCCATGGGGGTCTACGGCGCGGGCCTTTCGACGGCGCTGGCCCGGCTCTATCTTGCCACCTTTATGACGTGGATGGTGCTCCGGGTGGATCGGCGGCACGACTACGGCCTGAGGACCATGACCAGGCGCTTCGAGCGCGCTCGGGTGTGGAGGCTCGCCCGGCTCGGCGGACCCGCCGGTGGCCAGATCTTCGTCGAGATCTCCATCTTCGCCATGGTCTCGTTCCTGGTCGGCGCCATGGGTGCGCTGCCGCTCGCCGGGCATGAGATCGCCCTGAACTGTGCAAGCTTCACCTTCATGATCCCCTTCGCCATCTCCGCGGCAACCGCGGTCCGCGTGGGGCAGGGAATCGGGAGGCAGGCTCCAGGCGAAGCCGTCGCGGCTGGCTGGGCGGGCATCCTGCTTGGAGCCGGCGCCATGGCCTGCGCGGCTCTCGTGCTCTCCGTCGCGGCGCGCGGCATCGCCGGGGCCTTTACAGGCGATGCGGGAGTAATCCGAGCCGCGGTTCCCCTGCTGTACGTTGCTGCCGTGTTTCAGTTCTTCGATGGCCTGCAGATCACCGCCACCGGGGCTCTTCGCGGCATGGGAAACACCCATGCAGGCCTCCTTGTTCAACTCGTCGGCTATTGGGTCATCGGGCTGCCGGTCGGATGGTGGCTCGGCTTCCACATGGCGTGGGGAGCCCTTGGACTCTGGATCGGCCTGTGCACGGGCCTTGTGGTTGCCGGCATCGCGCTCACTGCCTTGTGGGCTGCTGCCGGGCGAGCCCTGGTCCGGGCATTGCCCTGAAGTTACAGCCCCGGCCTGCGCGTTTAGCGTAGCGCACAGAATCATCTGCCCCATGTTCTCCTCACCCCCATCCTTTACA
>CAXUNH010000268.1:0-4094 GCA_964252405.1 uncultured Acidobacteriaceae bacterium
TTGGGGGCGTTGGGGGCGCTGCTTGTGCCCGGCACGCTGCGGTCGCTTGCGGTCCTAGCGTGCTTGCTGGTGACCAGCGCCTCAGGGTATCTGCTTGTGCCCTCGCGAGTGCGGGCAGCGCAGGATGCAGAGACCCGTTCGGTGATCGCGGCGTCCGTAGCTCCTGCCGCCGCGGAGTCTCGGGACGCCGAAGCCGGCGCGAGGACTCGGGAAACGGGCTCCTTGGAACGTGTGCTCCGCCCGAATGGATTGACCTCGCCGGCGAACTCCGGTGGGAGGGCCTCGTTGGCGGGCAAGGTCGGCGCGGGCTTCCGATCCTGGCGACTTCCTGCATGGCCGAAGCATGGGTGGCGCATCGCCATCAGGCGAGCCTGGCTGATCGATCCTAGCGTCCGCCCGGCAGGGTCCGTGTTCGTGTGTACCCTTGTGTGCTGTTTCGCGCTCTCGTTGCTGCTGCGCAGCGCACTTTGCCGGCGAGCGTTCCTTCGGCTGCAGGACTGAGCCGGGTGAGTGTCGCTCGGCAGCCAGAGACGGAGCTTTGACGGTCGACCCACCCGACAACACGCCTATCATTCGAGGAGGGCCGGTCTGAAAGCCAACGGACCTGGGCAGACAAATGACGCTGAGGGTGGAAGAGCGGGAATGGGTGGAAGCTGCCGCGATCGCGGAGGGCTTCGACCTGGCCGGGCTGGCGCCGGTTCCTGACCCGGACAGCATCGCCGCTGCCGCGGAAGACGCCCGTTTTTCCGCGTGGGTGGCCAGCGGTGCGGCAGGAGAGATGGACTGGCTGGTGCGTCGGGATGCGGCCGGGGCGTTGGTGCGCGGCGATCTACGCCGGTCGCTGCCCTGGGCGCGGTCGGTGCTGGTGTGCGCGGTGAACTACAACGCCGAGGCGCCGCGCAGTGTGGATCCCCCTCCGCGGGGCACTGGATGGATCGCACGGTATGCCTGGAGCGGACGGGAGAGCAAGGCGTTGGGCGCGGGAGAGGGTGAGGGGCCTGCCGCAGGGAGCGACTACCACGAGGAACTGCTGCCGCGGCTGAAGGCGCTGTGTGCGCGACTGGGCGAACGCTTCGGCCCGCAGTGTCTGACGCGAGCCTATACCGATACCGGACCCATCCTGGAGCGCGGGTACGCAGCTCGCGCGGGGGTGGGGTGGATTGGCCGCAACACCTGCGTGTTGAACCAGGAACTGGGCTCGTGGCTGCTGCTGGGCGTTGTGGTGACCTCGCTGGAGCTGGGCTCGGACGCGGTGCCCGTGCCCGCGATGGACCGCTGTGGCACCTGTACGCGATGCGTTGACGCTTGCCCAACGGATGCGCTTCACGGCTCCGGAATAGGAGGCGCGCCGCGGTGGATGGACGCCTCGCGATGCATCTCCTACCTGACCATCGAGAAGCGGGGAGCGATCGAGCCGGAGCTGATGGAGGGCATGGGACGGCAGGTGTTTGGCTGCGACATCTGCCAGGACGTCTGCCCGTGGAACCGGCGAGCGCCGGCCGGGCGGTCCGGCATGCTTGTTCCGCGGGCGGAGTTGGTGAATCCGTCACTTGCCTGGCTGGGCGCGATGGATGGCCCTTCGTTCAACCGCTGGTTCCGTGGATCCCCGCTGGAGCGAACCCGGCGGAAACGGGTACTGCGCAACGTGGCCATCGCGATGGGCAACAGTGGGGATGCAGGTTTCTGCGGTCAGCTGGAGGTCTGGGCCGGCGGGGACGATCCTGTGCTGGCCCAAACCGCACGCTGGGCTCTCGGACGCCTGGGAGGGGCAAGTCTCCGATCCGGGGCGGCGGAGGAGCAGGCTGTTCCACCAGAGGCGGCTCGGGCCGGACCGCTAGACTAGCAGCATGGCCGAAGAGGTACGGGCGGTGGTGCAGGAACCCGCGACAGCGGCGGCCGACGCGGGGAAGGACGGTGTCGCGCCGAACCTGGCTGCCAGGGCGTCCGGGCAGGTCGAGGAGGCGGGCACCTGGGAGCAGATCAAGGCTCTGGCGCACTACATGACCAAGACGGAGGTGCATACCTACGCCTTTAGCGTCGCGGCCCAGGTGGTTTTGTCCCTGTTTCCGTTCATCGTGCTCATGCTCACCTTGTCGCAGCGGGTCTTCCATTCAAGCAAGATGGCGGATGTGGTCGGCGAGATGATGGCGAACTTCCTGCCCAGCAACCAGGACTTCGTGGTGGGCAACATGCGCCGGCTGGCCTTTGCCCATACCCAGGTGCGGGTGATCTCCGTAGTGATGCTGTTTATCACGGTGACGGGCGTGTTTCTTCCGCTCGAGGTCGCCTTGAACAGCGTGTGGGGCGTCACCAAGAACCGGAATTATCTGCACAACCAGGTCGTCTCCATCGGTCTGGCGGTGGGCGTGGCCGTACTGGCGATGGCTTCGGTTGCGGTCTCCGCCGCGCAGCGGACGGTCCTCGCGTGGATCTTCTTCGGCCACACCGACAACATTGTCTTCATCTTCGTCGGCAGGGTCTTCCTGCAGATCATGGGCCTGGTGGCGAGTGTGGGGCTGTTCTTCCTGATCTATTGGGGGCTGCCCAATCGCAAGATCCCGCCCAGAGCTGTTTTGCCGACCGCGATGGTCATGGGTGTGCTTTGGACCGCCGCCAAGTACCTGTACATTCTGGTGTTGCCCCTGTTGGATTTCGGGTCCGTCTACGGTCCGTTCCGTGTGTCCGTGGCCTTGATTATGTGGGCCTTTCTCTCGGGGCTGCTGCTGCTCGCAGGGGCCTACGTCACGGCCACCCGCCATGCGCTGCGTGAGACGCACGCCGAGGAAGCCCGGGCGGAGGGCGAGCCTGCCTCTGTTCCTTAGTGCACGTGGAAGGCGAGGGTCACAATGTCGTTGGGTTGGGGCCCGGCAGGGAGCAGCGTAAACAGCGTGGGGTTGCCGTTGCCTGTGCGGATTACCGCGACATCGGCCGAGCCGGAATCTACGGCCAGGAGCAGGTGTTCATCCGCGGAGAGCGCCAGGGCGTCCGGGTGAGAGCCGGTTCGTACACTGGCCTCCACGCGGCCGTCGTCGATGGAGTACAAGCTGATCGAATCGGAGCCGAAATCGGAGATCCAGAGCACGGAGCTGTCGTGACTGACGAGCCCCCGTGAGGGCTGCATCATGCCGGGATAGGTGTTCTCCACCTCGTTGGTCCAGGTAGAGATCTCGGACGCGCTGTTGGCGTCGAAGTTGGTTGAGAAGACCTCGCCTCCATCGGGTTTCAGCGCGAGATGGACGGGCGTTTCGCCGACATCCAACATGGCGAGCAAATGGTCCTGTTGAAGCGCGCCGTCCTGCTTGCCGCGCCAGGAGTCCGGGGCGGCGGCGAGCCAGACAGCCATGACCTGATGGGAGCCGGAGCAGGCGATGAACGCCTTGCTGGAGTCGGGCAGAACCGTCACATCCGTGGCCCCTGCGCAGCCCGGAAAGACGCTGCGAAGTCTCAGGGGATGGTGGTTGTCTGTCACGTTCACCGCGAAGACTGAGATGCTGCCCGCAATGCGGTTACTCACGACGACGGAGCGGTTGTCCGGAGCTACCTGGGCCAGGCCGGGGCCTTCGCCCGTGCCGGCCACGGCGAGTTCGCGGCGCTGGTCCAGGTCGAGCACGGACACGGAGTTGGACCCGGAGTTGGCCACGTACGCGCGGTGACCGTCCGGCGAGACGCTGATGAAGTAGGGCGTGTGGTGTACGCCGATGGTGTGGACGACCTTGTTCTGTACCGCGTCAATCACGGTCACGGAGTCGCTGCCTGTGTTGACGGCGTAGATTTCGCGGCGAGCTGGATTGGCGGCGAGCCCCGTCGGTCGGCGGCCCACCTGCAGTGTGCGGTCCTGGCGCACGTTCACCAGATCGAGCACGGTGACTGTGCCCGAGGACCCGTCGGAGACATAGGCATACTCACGGTAGTCGACGGGAAAACTGGGAAAGCGATTGCGATGGCAGCCCGCGAGCAGCAGGAACGGAGCTGCCAGGGAGCACAGGCCGTACGTGAAGCGCGGAGAAGAGAAGAAGGCTGGTGCGCTGAGGCGGTCTTTTTCGCCACACGGCGCGGCGAGGGAGGTGAGGGTGGGACGGGACAACACTTTCTTG
>CAXUNH010000269.1:0-4080 GCA_964252405.1 uncultured Acidobacteriaceae bacterium
GGGGTTAGATTGCTGATTTTGGCGATGAGGGCGTTGCGGAGATAGCGGACGCACTGGCGGGCGAGCTGGGCGGGGGAGTTGCCGGCATCGAGGAGCTGGTTGGCGACGGTCATGACCTCGGCGGAGCGGTTGCCGTCGACGGCCTGGAGGATACGCTCGAAGACCGCGTTGGGGACGGTGCCCATGAGCTCGCGGATCTGCTGGGCTTCGAGGCGTGGCCTTCCTTCGTCGATTGGGGCGGAGGCGATAGCCTGGTCCATGATGGAGAGGGCGTCGCGCATCGAGCCGTCACCAGCTTCGGCGAGGAGGGCGAGGGCGGATTCGTCGGCGTGGACGCCTTCGTGGTCGGCGATGGCGCGGAGCTGGCCGAGGATGTCCAGGAGCTTGACGGCGTGGAAGGAGAAGTGCTGGCAGCGGGAGCGGACGGTCTGGGGGATGTCTTCGGGCTGGGTGGTGGCCATCATGAAGACGACGTGGTCGGGGGGCTCTTCGAGGGTCTTGAGGAGAGCGTTGAAGGCGGCGTCGGTGATCTGATGGGCTTCGTCGAGGATGTAGATCTTGTAGCGGTCGCGGGCGGGACGGTAGCGGGCGGCGTCGCGGAGTTCGCGGATCTCGTCGATGCCGCGGTTGGTGGCAGCGTCGATTTCCAGGACGTCGACGGCGTTGCCGGTGCGGATCTCGAGGCAGGAGTTGCAGGCGAGGCAGGGCTCGGGGGTTGGGCGCTGGGGGCTGCCGATGGTGTTCTGGCAGTTGAGCGCGCTGGCTAGAATGCGGGCGATGGTGGTTTTGCCGATGCCGCGGTGGCCGGAGAAGATGTAGCCGTGGGCGATGCGGGCTTGAGCGATGGCATTGAGGAGGGTGCGGGTGACGTGGTCCTGCCCGACGACGTCGGCGAAGCGGAGGGGACGGTATTTGCGGGCTAGAACCTGGTAGGCCATCGGGCTAGAGGTAGTTTATCGCCCGGGGGTGTGGAGGGGGTACACAGCACCTCGCTTAGGGGACCTACACACCCCGCGAGTGGAGGGTGCGGATGGCCGGGGGGCTTTGGGAGGCTTCAGCTCCCGGTGGAGTCCTTTTCAGAGAACCCCAAGACGCAGGCCCAAGCAGCAGCAGCGCGCACCAGAGAAGCAGGACAAGGAGGTACACGGCAGCGCTCGCATAGCTCCACCTCACAAACGCGGGGAGATCGCGATGCAGCGCCGCGATGCTCCTTCCGACCTGCGACAAGGAGGAGGAGAGGTCGACGGCCGCAAGCCCGCCGAGGAGAAAGATTGCCGGTTTCCGCAGACCAGACCTCCTGGCGTAGATCAGCAGCACAAGAAAGCTCACTCCCAAGAGGATCGTAGCGCGGTCGACGGGCACGGGCGAACGCGCCGGCAGCGTGCGCGCCAGTCCGACGGCTGCGATCCCGCCTAGAAGATAGGACAAGACGAGAACCCACAACTTTGCCCGGATGGCTTGTTCTGTTTGCTGTAGGGTGAGTCGGAAGAACTCGACCGAGACGGCAAGCTGCAGCACGATGTCAGTGTCGGAGAAGAGGCTTGCCATCTCCCGATACTTTGGCCGGGCCATGAGGGAGAACAAGGTGAAGAGGCAAACGGAGCGCACCAGATAAAACAGGAGCAACAGCGTGAACGCGGGGAGGCTGCGCGACAACTTGCGCGCGACGAGCAGGCCAACAAGAGCGCACTCCAGAGCTGTGCTCCCGAACAGCAACGCATCGTTCAACGTAGAGATGACCGGCTCCTAGTCGTTGTCGGGGGAAACGGTGGCGTTCAGTTTTTCCGCGCCTTTGGGGTTGAAGGACACCGGGATTTGCACGTAGGGTTGGGGTGTCTGGGTGTAATCGAAACAGTCTGCGAAATCATCGGCAGCGGCGTCGCGCTGGCCCAGGCTGGGCAGGTTGAAGGTTTCCTCCGCATAGCGCAGAAAGCCCGAGGGCTCGTGAACGGTATGCGAGATGTAGCCGTGCCTGGCGTAGGGCGAAACGACGATCAAGGGCACACGAAAACCGAGGCCCATGGCGTCCACCGCGGGTGGAACGACGTGGTCGTACCATCCGCCCCAGTCGTCCCATGCGATGAAGATGGCGGTGGAATCCCAGAAGGGGCTGGCGCCGATGGCGTTGGTGATCGAGGCGACCCAGTCCGGGCCCTGGGAGGTCAGGCCGGCGCTGGCGTGGTCGGAGTAGCTGAACGCGGGCACAATCCACGTCATCTGCGCAAGCTGACCGTTGGCGATGTCGGTCAACACCTGCGGCGGCGGAGAGATCACGTTGTTGGTCCAGTCCGCGCCGTACCGGATGTGGTGAATCGCCTGGAAGGCAGACCAGATCTGGCCACTGGTTCCCAGCGCCGGGGCGTAGTAACGCCAGGTGACGCCGTTACTGTCCATCACATCCGCCATGGTCTGGTAGTCCAGGCAGGGAAAGATACCGGGGAGATCCGTGCCGTTCGGTCCGAGCAGCGCCACGCGGTCCGTGTCCTGATTGCCGTCACAGCCCCAGAGGCCGTTGGGGTTCTCGTCCACCTGCTGCGATTGCCCGGCGATCATGTACTGGTGCGCTGGGAAACTCGGCCCGGAGTTGGACTGAAACATGCGGTCGCCCAGCGTGAACGTGCTCGCAAGCTGCCAGTACGGCTGGGTCTCCGACTGGGGAACATAGGCGTAGGGAAGGTTGGGGATCGGATAACTCTTCGCGTGGGCGAAACCATCCATCGCGCCGCCGTCGAGGTCCGTGTACCAGCCGGTGTGATTGTGATCGAGGTCGGTGCCCTGCTCGAAGGGAATGGGCTGCAACGGAACCATCACACCGTGGTTACTGCCGGACTGTGCCGTATCCGCGCCGGGGAAGCCGTTGAACAGGTTATCGAAGCTTCGATTCTCCTGCATGATGACCACGATGTGCTTGATCTTCGTGGCGTTGGTCGGCGGAGGGGGTGGCGGAGCGGTTGAGACGGGTGTCCCGCTGCCGCTGCAACCGATGACGGAAGACGCCAGGAGAAGGACCAAGATCCCAATCAGGGCACGAATCACAGGAACCTCGCTCGATGGGGCATGTACATCTTTGCTGAAAACACAGAGTGGGGATGAAAGTTCTGTGCTGGAGAGGATCTTTGTTGCGTTTGCTAGAGAGTTGGGGCGAGTTGGGCTACGGCGTTAACGGCTTGCCCGGTTTTCGTGATCGTCGCTTCGATCTCCGCGGCGGTTGTGTCGTGGGCTAGGGTAAAGCGGACTGCGGTTTGGGCCAGCTCGCGGGGAAAGCTCATCGCGGTGAGCGCGTGCGAGGGCTCGTCTGAGCCAGCCGCACAGGCTGATCCGCTGCTGCAAAGGATACCGCGTTCTTCGAGCTGGAGCAGGACGGCTTCGCCGGAGGTGCGGGGAAAGCAGAAGCTGGCGTTGTTGGGGAGGCGCAGGGTGGGGTGACCGGTGAGGACAGCGTCAGGGACGGCGGTGAGCACGCCCTGGATCAGGCGGTCGCGGAGAGCGGCGAGCTGCGGTGTGGTTGTGGGAAGCTCCCGCGCGGTGAGTTCGAGGGCGGTGGCGAAGGCGACGGCACCAGCGACGTTCTCTGTGCCGGAGCGGTGGTTGCGCTCCTGGCCGCCACCGTGGAGGAGGGGTTCGGTGGGGATCCGGGCGCGGAGATAGAGAGCGCCGATGCCTTTCGGGGCGCCGAGTTTGTGACCGGAGAGGGAGATGGCGTCCGCGCCGAGGGCGGGAACGTGGATGGGGAGGGTACCGCAGGCCTGGACGGCGTCGGTGTGGAAGGGAATGCCGTACGCGCGGGCCACGGCGGCTAGCTCTGGCACGGGCTGGATTGTGCCAACTTCGTTGTTGGCGAGCATAACGGAGACGAGGGTGGTGTCGGGGTGTTGCTGGAGGTGGGCCGTGAGGTCTTCGGGGTGGACGAGGCCTTCGTGGTCGACGGGGAGGAGGTCGATGGTGAAGTTGTGGTGGCGGCGGAGGTAATCGCAGGTCTCCAGGACCGGTTCGTGGTCGATGGGGGTGGTGAGGAGGCGGCGGCCGCGAGGATTGGCGAGGGCGGTGGGTTTGAGGGAGAGGTTGGCGGCCTCGGTGGCG
>CAXUNH010000270.1:0-4046 GCA_964252405.1 uncultured Acidobacteriaceae bacterium
GGCTTCGAGCTTGATTTCGCGGCGTTGGATGGGGAAAAGGGCGTAGAGGCGCGTCCCTTCTGGCTGCGCGAAGAGGCGGCCGACGATCTCGTCGACGGAGTCGCGGCGGACGTGGCCCCCGCAATGAAGGCAGGTGACGGTGCCGCAGCGCGCGTAGAGCAGGCGGAGGTAGTCGTAGATCTCAGTGGCCGTGGCGACGGTGGAGCGCGGGTTGCGGGTCTGGTTTTTCTGGCGGATGGCAATGGCAGGGGCGAGGCCGTCCATGTGGTCGACGTCGGGCTTCTCGATGCGCTCGAGGAACTGGCGGGCGTAGGCGCTGAGGGACTCGACGTAGCGGCGCTGGCCTTCGGCGTAGACGGTGTCGAAGGCGAGGGAGGACTTGCCCGAGCCCGAGACGCCGCTGACGACGGTGAGGGCGTTGTGGGGGATGTCGACGTCGATGGACTTGAGGTTGTGGGTGCGGGCGCCGCGGATGGTGATCTGGGTGGTTGCCTCGACGCTGGAGGTGAACGTTTCAGCGGAGGCGGGCGCGGGTTGCCGTTCGAGTTCGGGGAGAGCTTGCGTTAGGGCCACACTCCATTATCCGGGAGAGTGGGGGTGTGTGGCGAGTGGGCGGCGCAGCTCCTGTGACGGGCGTGGAGGAGGTTAGGCCAGAGTTTGTGGGTCGCCGAACCGTTTTGCGTTAAGCGCTCGAAGGCGCGCCTTTTCCTCCTCACGGTTTTTTGCCGGTGCGTTGGTCTCAAGCGAGTTCAGCAGGTCGGTGGAGATGCTGGAGATAGCTCTTATGGCGGCAAAGAAGGCTTCTTCGTTGGCCTTGGAGGGTTTGTTGAAGCCGCTGATCTTGCGGACGAACTGCACGGAAGCGGCTTCGATCTCCTCTGGCGTGACGGGTGGATCGAAGTTGAAGAGCGTTCTGATGTTGCGGCACATGCTGCGGACCTCCGGCGCGGACTCAGCTTAGCGCATGGGTTTCGGGGCGGTCAGGGGGTCAGATGACCTTCTGGGCGACTGCCAGGCGGTGAGCGCGCGTGCAGAGCGCGGCGATGCGATCGCCCTTTGGGTCCGCGGCAGGGTTTACGGGGATGTAGATGGAGTGGTCCTCTCGCCGGCACAGGACGTTGCTCCCCACCATCAGGCGCATGGTCCAGACGGCGGACCGGATGTCCGGGAGGCGGATGCCTAGCCAGCCGGGGTACTCGCGGCCAGTGGCTTCTAAGCCGGTTTGGGCGTGGAGCCTGGCGGCGATGGTGTCGCGAAGCTCTTCGATGGTGGACGCGGATGTGCCAGCGGGCGGAAAGGGCGTTTGGATTAGTGGCGAGTCGAGCTCCATGATCCTGAAGAGCTCCGCGATCGCGCGGTGTTGCGCGACGGAAGTGTGGCCCAGCCAGTAGTGGCAGGTTTTTGCGACGGAGGTGATGACGTTTTTGATCTCCTTCTCGAGCCGGAAGTGGGGACCGGCAGGGAGGTGAAGGACCATGCGCTCCGCGTGGGCGGCGATGTTTTCCATGGTGATGGCGCGGAGGAGCCAGCCGGTCATGCCGGTGCTGGGGCAGTCGACGTCGATCCAGCCTAGGGTGTCGGAGGGCTCGGCGGCGAGGCCTGT
The DNA here is from genome assembly GCA_964252405.1 of uncultured Acidobacteriaceae bacterium. Lineage (GTDB taxonomy): Bacteria > Acidobacteriota > Terriglobia > Terriglobales > Acidobacteriaceae > Granulicella. The sequence goes on from CAXUNH010000270.1 coordinate 1,604, forward strand.
GACGAGCTCGATGCCGCGGCAGAGTTCGTCGGTGACCTGGCGGTAACGGCCGGGGTCCTGGTTGATGTCGGCCTCGGTTGCGGGTTGGAGCAGGGTGCCGCGGTGGGGCGGGCCGCCGGCCATGGCGAGGTCGCAGAAGGAATCCCAGATCTCGTTCCAGGCTACCCGGCCGTCGGGCGCGAAGACGAGACCGGCCGAGCCCATGGAGACGGGTTGGATGTCTTCGTAGGTGTCCTGGTACTCCTCAGGGAGGAGGGTCTTCAGGCGCGATTCGAGAAGTGTGTCGTCCGCGTTGCTGGCCGGCGTTGCTGGCATCCATTCCTCCGCATTTAGGTTAGCGCGAGTTGAACGATTGCCAGTGCTGTCTCTGTTGAGGCATTCACTACGACAAGAGAGTGGGGTTGAGGAAGGCGCGAGCCATAGTTAAGCCCGAGGCGTCACCCCACTCATCACGATAAAGCTGTGATGAATGGGGCACCCATGATGGTCGCGAGCAAAATGGATTAGTGGGCCACCCGCCCGGGAGTTTCTGTTGTCGCGTCTAGCGAATCGGCCCTGAATAAGTGGCTCTCGGAAGAGGATCAAATTGCGATTTAGGCATTGCAGCAAACCATCCGAGCATCTGGCCATTTTCCTCTTTATTGAAAGCTTCAAGATAGATTCGTACGGATCGTTTGTCCCATTCCAGGTATTTGTTCGTAAACAGACTCTTCTCCGGGTCGAGCCGGGGAACTTCTGCGCCCTCGCGAGCATAAGGGCCGACAGTAAGGCGGGCAGACCCTTTGGCCAACTTCCACTCCTTGTCAGGATCACCCTCTTTTTTAAGAATTTGTATTCGTAATTGTTCGAAGTCTGCGGCTCGGAAGCTACCGTCTAACGCTGGGGGCTTGATGCCAAGTTCATAACGAAAGTGAAGCCTGAGTATGACATTCTGAAGTGCCGCTCCAATCTCTAGAGGTGGTACCGAGAAATACGTTCCCCCTGTGGTCTCGCTCAGATACCTCAGTATTTGGCCATGTTCTCCGTTTGAAAGCGCTGGCATTTCTCCAACAGCATCGCTCCGTATGCCGAACACAACGCCGGAAGTACCTAGAAGATCATCACGCATCGACCTTAATTCATCGTCTGGCATACCTGTATAGTCCTCGTTGAGGAACACGATCACGGGCAAGGGTTCCGGCGTTCGCGTGTGAGCTTCAGCGATCATCAAACGCACAAGGTGCTCAAGTGCGAACTCACCAACGTGCGATGCTGGGGGAAACACGAAGAACGGTAGGGCTTTTGTCAGCTCCTGCAAAGCTGGCGAAACGTCTACGTTTCGGAGTGAAGGTGGCAGTACGAAGCGAGAATCTCCATTGTCGCACCACTCCGAGACAGCTATTCGATCACGAGGATCTAGCCGCAGGATGGCTGAAGCGAACTGTTCTCTGTCGCTGAAGAGCGACGCGGAGCCATGTGAACCTTGCATCTGCTCGTTACATAAGCCGACAAGCTAGACCACCACAGGCCGTGTCTCGTACTGCCTCCCATTGTCAAACGTCGCTATGGGAACATCCTTCCCGTCAACACGAACTCGGAAGTCCTCCTTCTTGAGATCGGCGATGGGGAGGTGGCTCCTCATGTCGACTGCAAAGGTGTCGATCATCACCAGCGACGTAGTGACATGAATCGTGGCAGCTTTTTCTTGTGAGTTGGCAACGCGCGATATGAGCCCGAGAACGAAACTCAGCAAGCCTGCAGCAAATGGGTGATGGCGCACGGCGGTCCAAACCTCTGAGTAGAACAGACCTTCGCAAAGAAGCTCAGCGGGTCAGCGGAGTGACGATACATGGGTTAACAGAATAAGGGCAAGAGCTTGATCTGCCAGGAAACTGTAGCCGAGAATTTAGCTATCGTGTACTGAAATCTGCATCGATGAGGTCCTCATATGTGGGCTTAGCGGAAGTTGGGACGGATGTCTGCTCCTCTAGCTAATAAGTTTTGCTAGCGCTGGGTCGTAGGGCTTCGAGCAGTAGCAAGCAGGCGCCGATGACGATGGCGCTGTCGGCGATGTTGAAGTCGGGCCAGTGGTAGTGGACGATGTGCACTTCGAGGAAGTCGACGACGAAGTGGAGGCGGATGCGGTCGTAGAGGTTGCCGAGGGCGCCACCGAGGATGAGCGCGAGGGCGACCGTTGTGGTGGTGAGGCGACGGCCCGTGCGCCAGATCATGACCAGGACGGCGACGGCGGCGAGTACCGAGAAGGTGATCAGGGCGTCGCGGACGAGGAAGGGGTTTTTGGCCTCTTCGAAGAGGCTGAAGGCGGCGCCGGTGTTGAGCACGTGGGTGAGGCGGAAGACGCCGGGGATGACGGGGATGGCGTGGCCGGTGGGGATGTGGGCGACGATCCAGAGTTTGCTGAGGCGGTCGGCGAGGATGACGAGGAGGGCGATGAGGAGCGCGA
>CAXUNH010000271.1:0-4045 GCA_964252405.1 uncultured Acidobacteriaceae bacterium
CTACAAGCGGGCGGGGGTGCTGGGGTGTTTGGATAGCCTGGGATTCCAGGTAGTGGGGTATGGATGCACGACGTGCATTGGGAACTCGGGGCCGCTGCCGGAGGATGTGTCGCGGTCGATCGAGGAGCATGGTTTGGTGGCGGTGAGCGTGCTGAGCGGGAACCGGAACTTTGAGGGGAGGATCTCGCCGGAGGTGCGGGCGAACTACCTGATGAGCCCGCCGCTGGTGGTGGCGTACGCGCTGGCCGGGCACATCGAGCATGACTTCGAGAACGAGCCGCTGGGGCGTGGGCACTACGGGGCGAACATCTACCTGCGGGACATCTGGCCGACGCAGGAGGAGGTTGCGGAGGCAGTGCACGCCAATATCGACAGCGCAATGTTCCGGGCGCAGTACCTGACGGTGAGCGATGGCGATGCGAACTGGCAGGCGTTGAAGTTTCCGTCGGGCGACACGTATGGATGGGAGGCGGAGTCTACGTATATCCGGCGGGCGCCCTACTTCGACGGGATGCCGGAAACGCCGGAGCCGGTGGAGGACATCGCCAATGCGCGGTGCCTTGCGTGGCTGGGCGATTCGGTGACGACGGACCATATTTCGCCGGCGGGGTCGATCAAGGCGAAGGGACCGGCGGGGCAGTACCTCACCCAGCATGGCGTGCCGGTGTGGGAGTTCAACAGCTATGGGTCGCGGCGCGGCAACCATGAGGTGATGGTGCGGGGCACGTTTGCGAACGTACGGCTGCGGAACAAGCTGGCTCCGGGCACGGAGGGCGGTGTGACGCGGCTGCTGCCGCAGGGCGAGGGGATGTCGATCTACGACGCCAGCGTGCGCTATGCAGAGCGTGGGGTGCCGCTGTGCATTCTGGCCGGGAAGGAGTATGGGTCGGGCTCGAGCCGGGACTGGGCCGCAAAAGGGCCGAACCTGCTGGGGATCAAGTTTGTGATTGCGGAGAGTTATGAGCGCATTCACCGGTCGAACTTGGTGGGGATGGGGATTCTGCCACTGCAGTTCCAGCAGGGTGACAGCGTGGAGACCTACGCGCTGACGGGCGAAGAGGTGTTTACGCTGGGCGAGCCGGGGCAGTTGCGGACGATGCTGGAGTCAGGATTTGCGGTCGGCAGGAACATCACGGTGACCGCGACGGCTGCGGATGGGCAGGTGGTGGAGTTTCCGGTGACGATCCGGATCGATACGCCGCAGGAGGTGCTGTATTACCAGCACGGCGGCATTTTGCAGTATGTGCTGCGGCAGCTGGCGGGGAAGGCCTAGGGAGACGGGACTGGGGTACTTTCTTGCATCGCCGATCCTGTCGGCATCCCGCTTGCACGCGACCCGCTGCCCGGGGTCCTGCTTGGACCCTAGGCTTTCCCAGCGGCTGGCTTCCGTTCCTTCAAGGTTCCGTGGGAGAGGCTTGAAGGTGGAGTCGCGGCGGAGGGCTGCTCTCTTGCGGTCAGGAGGGCAACGGACTGTTTCGGGTTGATGTGGTGGAGGCGACCGTCAGGGGGTCGTTGTGTCCGCGGCGCCGACGATCAGCACAATCAGTTGTGCCGGCGTGAGCGACGGATCGATCGCCAGCAGCTTGGCCGCGAGATCGGTGACCTGGGGCGGCCATCGACCTCGTACTTATCGCCATGGACGGCTACGTTCTTGACGTAGCTGGTGAGGGCGGTTCCGTGACCTGTGATGTCTACGGCTCCTGCGACGATCAGATTGGGCAGCTGGAAGGCTCCCGGGCCTACTGGATCGGGGGCCCCGTCGCAGGAACGATACGGAATCCGGGGCGGGCTGCGGCGCGAATCGACGGTGTGCTGCCTATCAGCGACACGGGGCGTAAAGGGTAGCAGCTCGATGTCGGTGACTGACCACAGCTGGTCTGATTTCATGAGGATTCCCTGTTCAGCGTAGCTATGATCCGTCTGTTGTCAGCGGGCCTCGGTGATGGACTATGTGCAAAAAAAACTTACAAGGAGAGGCTTAGCGGGAGAATCGACTGTTGCATCACGACGGATCGAGAGACCTCGCGGCCAGAAAATCATATGACTTTGCAACGTTCCTTAGTGCTTCCTGGAGTACTCTTCTTTGCTGCGGTACCAGCATCGATAGCGTACGCGGATTCGTTTACGCAAACCTCGTCTGCCGGCGGAGCTTTGCCTTCCACCGTATCGGCTGTGGGGGGCGTTGTCACTGACCTGGTTGGGACAAACGGGAACCGAGTGGTCGCCCAGGTTGCAGCGAGTACTGAGTACGTCGGGGATGAAGGCGCTGCCGGCTCACCGACCTACCTCATCTTCGCGCAGCAGGGAGGCCTCACACCGGCCGTTCTTAGCGCCTTGGGCGGTGGCCTGAGCTCTGCCTCGTTCCGGGTGACCCTGTTCGACGGCGACAACCAGATCCCGGACTTTGACTACAACCAGAACTCCCTCTATGTGGGGCAGCAAGGAGGCACTATCGGAGATGTGCCGACCACGACGAACGGGGTACTGCTAGGCAACTTCAGCAACATCGCGACCGAGGAGACGGACGGTGTCGGCAATGCGTCCGGCACCAATAACGGCTACACGAACGGGTTCGGGAACAACATTCTCGATACCGGCTTCTTTTCCGCCACGGATGCGGGTACGCTGTCCGCTCTTTATTCGGCGTTGGCCCAGGCAGCGATGGGATCAGGCTCGATCGACTTCCAGCTTATGGATAACACGCCGGGTGATCAGTTCTTCGACTTCACCCAGGGTCTTGATGCTTCCGTTGTGAACGTCGGTACCGGTCCCGTGGTGACGCCTCCGTCCGGGGGCGGAACAACGGCTGTGACTCCAGAGCCGAACTCGCTGGTGCTGCTTGGTTCCGGCGTGCTCGGCATGGCAGGGTTGATGCGGCGCCGGATGTTGCAGCGGTAAACAGTGTGTCGTGTGCAGTCCAGGGCAGGGTCTTCGGACCCTGCTTTTCGTTTTTAGAGAGTTCCCTTCCTCAGGCTGTTACGGCAAGTGGCTTGAGGCGGCGATGGGGACGGAGAAGTCGGCGGATCGGGTTCTCGATGCCGAAGAAGACGCCAATCGAAAGGACGAGAATGGCGGCGAAGAAGGCGGCGATAACGAGGCCGACGTGCGGTGAGCGGTCGGCGTGAAAGGCGAAAACCAGGATGCCGAGTGGAAACGCGTGGAGCAGGTAGAGGCTATAGCTAGCCTCGCCGAGGAGCAGGAAGGGTTTGGCGGCGAGAAAGCGAGTCCAGGCGGGTTGGGTGGCGAAGCCGTAGATGATGAGGGCGAAGGCGGGGGCGAGCAGGCCGGAGTGCATGACCGGGTAGGGGATTGGGCGCTGGAAGAAGACGCCGAGAGCGATCAGGGCGAGGCCGGCGAGGATGGGCCAGTTCTGCGCTTGCGCCCGGTTCTGCAATTGCGCCCGGTGGCGCAGGAAGGCAAAGCCGACGCCCATGCCGAGGAGGAACTCCGGTAGGCGGACAATCGGGTTGAACTTCACGACGGAGAGCCAGAAGAGGAGGCTGTCCTGGCTGTTGGGCCAGGCAGCATGATCGGGCTGTAGCACGAAGTAACCAGCGGTGACGACGAGGCTAAGGAGCCAGGAGCCGGCGATCCAAAGGCGGAGCGTGCGGGCGTCCGTGCGTTCGAGCAAGCGCATGGCGAAGGGAAAGACGAGGTAGAAGAAGACTTCGACCGAGAGACTCCACGCGACGATGTTCCAGAAGAAGAGGACGCTCGGAAACCAGGCTTCCAGTAATAGCGGGAAGCTCAGGTACACCAATGGCGGCGAGACGTGCATCTGGCGCATGTACGGCTGCGCGAACTTGAGCATGGGCGCAGTGAGGAGCAGTGAGAAGGCGTACGCGGGGTAGATGCGGGCAAAGCGGGCCTGCCAGAAGCGGCCTCTCGGGATCTCGCGGCCACCGTACACGTACACCAGGATGAAGCCGGAGAGCACAAAGAAAAAGCTGACGCCCAGATAGCCGAGCTTCACCGTGGCGACGTACGGGGCGATGCCGCCCTTCCAAAGGCCGATCTCGCGGATGTGGAAGAGCACAACCCAAAG
>CAXUNH010000272.1:0-4045 GCA_964252405.1 uncultured Acidobacteriaceae bacterium
TAGCGGAGTTGGACAAGACGACCTAGCAGAGTAACGCGGGGACGGCCGGTTGACGTGGTCGCCGGCGCTGTTTTCCCGGGTTGCAGGGGATGGGCGCACGCGCGCTTGTCCCCCGTGTCGTGGAGGCGGGTGATCGCGCGGTGGGCGGTATCATGGTTTGGTTGTCGTTCTTGTAGGAGCAGGAGACAGGATGCGGAAGAAGGTAACGATTGTGGGCGCCGGGAATGTGGGCGCAACGGCGGCTCATTGGATTGCAAGCAAGGAGCTTGCGGATGTCGTGCTGATCGACGTGGTGGAAGGCGTGCCGCAGGGCAAGGGGCTGGACCTTTTGGAGGCGATGCCGATCGAAAAGCGGGATTGCTCCATCATCGGCACTAACGATTACTCGGACACCAGGGACTCGGACATCGTCGTGATTACGGCGGGCATTGCGCGCAAGCCAGGCATGAGCCGCGATGATCTGTTGAACACGAACTTCAAGATCATGAGTGAGGTTGTCGGCAAAGCTGTCGAGGCTTCGCCGAACACGATCCTCATCGTTGTCTCGAACCCGCTGGATGCAATGGCGCAGACCGCCTTCAAGAAAGCCGGGCTGCCGCGCGAGCGCGTGATCGGCATGGCGGGCGTGCTGGATTCGGCGCGGTTCCGGACGTTCATTGCGGAGGAGCTGAATGTGTCCGTGGAGAACGTGACGGCGTTTGTGCTGGGCGGCCATGGCGACACGATGGTGCCGTTGTCACGCTACTCGACCGTGGCCGGCATCCCGATTACGGAGCTGATTGAGCCCGCACGGTTGAAGGAACTCGAGACGCGCACGGCCAATGGCGGCGCGGAGATCGTGAGATATCTCAAGACGGGGTCGGCGTACTATGCGCCTTCAGCGGCTGCGGTGGAGATGGTGGAAGCCATCCTGAAGGACAAGAAGAAGATTCTTCCGTGCGCGGCGTATCTGCAGGGCGAGTACGGCATCAACGGGCTGTATGTCGGTGTGCCCTGCAAGCTGGGTGCGAAGGGGTTGGAGCAGATCATTCAGATCAAGCTCACCGAGGACGAGCAGACCGCGCTGAACAAGAGCGCGGAGGCCGTTCGCGAGCTCTGCACGGTGATCGGCGTGGCGTGATGCTCCGGTAGACGCGACCAGGGCGTGGGCCAGGTGGAAGGCTCACGCCCTCGGTTCGGGTCCCGCGCTACATCCCGGGCCTTCGCTGCCATATCTGGGCGTCTTCGAGCGGCGCTGTGAACGGGGCAGGTTGGTAGTGCGCTGTGATGTACTCGCACACCGGTGCGAGGAAGTTCTCACGATGCCGAACGTGGGGGACATAGAACGGCAGCAGGTTCAGAAAGAGCTCGCGCCGCCTCTGCTTCTCCTCGGTTGCGACCGCGGCGGGGTCAGGGGTCCTGGACCGCGTGTTCATCGCGCATCTTGCATTGCTGGTGAACAGAAGCAGGGTTTCCGGGTGGCTGCGAAGCTCGTCCACCTTCTCCTGCACTTCGTAAGTCGCCATGACGTTGCCCAAGCCACGATAACGGCCATTGGTGATCGATGGCTGATCGCCCAGGAGCAGTGTGGAAGGATAGCCAAGGGGAGCAAGAAGGGTTTGCTCACGTGGAACGTCCGACCTTGTTGGAACGGGGTAGAGCGCGCGCCACTTGGCGAGCGTGGCTTGTGAGCGGCTGGGTCCCAGGACGCGCCGGAGTGTCGTCTGGGCGGCACTCCGGACCGCAGGGTGAGGATTCAATGGGGAGAACAGAGCGGCTTTGACCGGGAACATGAAGAAGTTATTTGCCTGGTACAGCGCAAGCGGCAGAAACAGCGCGCCCGCAACGTAACTCCAGACCATCCATTTTGCGGCGGACCGGAAGCGGGACAGAACGGTCCACGCAGCAACGAATGCGCCTAGCGTGTTCATGAACATGTGTCCGCCGTCGCACCGGCCAAAGGCGGCGGGGAGTGCACAAAGCGAAACAAGGATGAGGTACTCCAGCGGCCCGCCCGGATACCTGCGTCGAAGGCTGTTACTCAACACGCAGATGGCCACGAGAAGCAGGAGCAACTCGATCAGCGTATTGAGGCTGGGCAGCAGCGGCAGATTGTAACCACCCGCGGCCATAGCGCGCATGTAGTGCACCACTCCGGTGTGCAAGAGAAGGCCGAGCAGGAGAGCTTGACCAGTCACCAGAACGGCCAACGCTCTGCCAATCCCCTGATGCGAGCGCGCGACGAAGAGGGCGAAAAACAGCAACGTTCCGGCGCAGAAGCCGATGCCTTGTTCGGGGGAGAAGAACAGGATCCAGGCTGCGCCCGCGAGACTCAGGAGGGCGCCGGGCAACGCGGAGCGACGGGCGGATAGAAGACGCCAGACCGCCGCAGCGAAGAACGGCGCTGTGACAAAGCGCAGGGGCGTGTAGTTGAGGCCCAGCGAGACCGTACTGAAGATGAAACCAAGGAACGCGAGCAGGTAGATGCCGTTTTTGCGCGGGCTGCTCGCACAGCCCCAGCGCACCGTGAGCCACAGCAGATAGGTACCCGTGACCCAGTCCACAATCCAGGAAACGTAGTAGGCGTCCAGCAGGGAGATACGCAGCAGGCGGTGGAGCAGCAGAGGTGTCTCAAGCAGCAGAGGACCATAGATGAATTCGAAGTCCCGGTACATCCTTTCGCCGGCTGCGAGGTGTTGCAGCCTGTCCATCAGATAGGCGCCTTCGTTGATGGCTCCCACGCTCCGGTACGCGAGCCAAAAGGTGACGGTCACCGCCGCGGTGATGCCGAGCGTGATGCCCAGCAGGCGGCGAGACATGGGTGGGGCCACGGGGGCGTCCTCGAGCGTGGTGGGCAGCAGGCCCGATCCACCGCTCCAGTACGCGAAACCAAAGGCAAACAGAACGAAGAGGATCAGGGCCGCGCGATTGTTGAAGCCGAAGGTGTAGGAGTCCGAGATGCTGGGCGCCACGGGAATGTGGAAGGGAACGATGAAGACCATGGCCAGGCCCGCGATCAGCACGAGGAGCACACCGAGCGTGGACCGGCGTGGAAGGCGAAGATCCTGCTGCATATACGCTCAATCCTATCGTTGCGGGGCGGTAGCAGTTTGCTTCGCTCCGCCAGGGCATCAGGGAGCGATCGCGCCGCCGGAGCAGCCGTTGTGCTTATAGACTGACGGGATGGGGGTAGGCCCGGTTGAGAAGAGCGAACGAGCGAGACTCACCGGGAGCAAACCCACCTACCGGCTGATTCAGGTTCTGCGCGGCCTGGCTGCGCTGATGGTGGTGGCGCATCACGCCACGATCATGTTGTGGGAGCGCGACCGCTTATTGGTGCAGACCTGGATCGCTGGCGGGTCCGGGGTCGACATCTTCTTCGTGATCAGCGGTTTCGTGATGGTGATCTCGACGGCTTCGCGGCCGCCCACCGTCCAGACCGCCAAGACCTTCCTGGTGCGGCGCGTGGAGCGCATTGCGCCCATGTATTGGCTGGTGACCACGGTGAAGGTTGTCCTGCTGCTTTGCTTGCCGGCCATGGCGCTGAACGGCTTCGGCGGATGGCACCACGTCGTGGCGTCGTACCTGTTCCTCCCCAGCCTAAGTTCGGAACACATCCTTGAACCCGTGGTGGTGGTGGGCTGGACACTGAACTATGAGATGGCATTTTACGCCCTGTTCGCCGCTGCGCTTGCTTTGCGGTGGCGGCCGCTGATCGCGTTGGCGCCTCTGCTGGCGCTCGTGCCGCTGCTTTACTTCCTGCCGACGCGCTGGCTCTTACTGGTGCCTTTGCCGCTGTTGTTTTACATTGCGACGGTGCTTTGGGAGTTCCTGTTCGGCATGGTTCTGGGCGCGACGGTGGCGTGGGTGCGCCGGCTGCCCTGGGGTTGGGGCCTGGCGCTTCTCTGCGGGGGTGTGGTGCTGCTGCTCACCCACCCGGCACCGCTGAGCACCTACTGGCGGGGCTTCTTCTGGGGTGTACCCGCGGCAGCGGTCGTCGCCGGGGCGGTGTCGATGGAGCAGCGCTGGGGGTTACGGAGCCCGCGATGGGCTTTGGAAATTGGCG
>CAXUNH010000273.1:0-4034 GCA_964252405.1 uncultured Acidobacteriaceae bacterium
GTTGTGGCGCACCAGGACTAGAGCTCTTGCGCGGAGGTGGCTCTGATCCGGGGGCTGAAACCCGCGGCTACACCTTTGCACTCGGGGCGACAGCTTGTTGCACTCGGCGGCGACAGCTTGTTGCGCTCGGCGCGCCTACCAGCTTGGCCTCGTTGCGCGTGGCGCTCAGGGAGGCTATTGCGGGGTCCCGGCGTCCTTGCCGTTGGCCACGAGGAGGCGCCGGCTGGTGACCTGGCAGCCTTTGTTGCGGACGATGTGGGGTGTCAGGGTGATCATCAGTTCGGTGGTGTCTTTTTCGGTGCTCTTGTTGGTGCTTTGAAAGCCCGGGATCTCGCTCAGGAAAGGCAGTCCGGTGATGGCGCGGAGTTCGGAGGTGCTGACTTCGCTGGCGAGCATGGCCGTTTGGCCGCGCGGGATGGTCACCGTGGAGACCAGCTGACGGTTGTTGAGGATGGGCAGCGTGTTGATGCTGCCGGAGCCGAGAGCTTCGATCTTGAAGTCGAGCTTCACACTTACCTCACCGGTACGCAGGATCTGCGGCGTGGCTTTCAGGGTGAGTCCGAGCTCTTCGTACTGGATCTGCGGCACGCTCACCGAGGTGGAGCCGAGGTACTGGTTCAGCAGAGAGCTGACGCTGGTGCCATTGATGCTCAGCCCGGCAACGGCGCTGGACACAGCACTGGATGCGGCGTTCGAGCTGTAGATGCCGGTCTCGATGGGATAGCGCGTGCCCGCGCGAAATTGGCCATCCTGCTTATCCCCGATCCGGAGCTGAACGGTGTCAAGGATGCGGACGTCCGAGGAGGTGAGGCTGGCGTTGAGGGTCGTGCTGGACCCCAGGAAGACACCCGCGAGCGGAAGTCCGCCGTAGTGGCCGAAGACGCCCAGGAGACTGGTGAACTGCGCGCTGGAGACCGTGCCTGACGCGAGCAGGAATTCGAGCTCAGTCAGGGCATCGGTGTAGGCGTTGCCGGTGAGCTTGATGAGATTGTTGGCGATGGCCTGGGAGATAAGGCTCTGATTGGAGTTGATCAGGTTTTGCGCCGTGGAAGCGACCGGGAAGGCGCCGATGGAGGAGGGGAGCTGCGCACCCAGGTTGCTGATGCGGCTCTTGTCGACCTCATACAGGGTGAGGTCAAGGAGAACGTCGGAGCCGCCGTCGATGAGGTCGGCAAAGGTGGCGTTGACGTGGGTGAGGGTGTCCTGGTCGCCGCGAAGCACCAGCGAGCCGGCGCTGTTCACGGCGCTGACGACGCGAAGATTGAAGAGGGTGCGCGCGAGCGTGGCGTACTCGGTGAGGTCGGCCTGACTGACGCCGGGCATGTAGAGCGTTTCTTCGACGAGCGGCTGGTACTGGGCGCGGTTGTCCGGGGTGTCGCGGGAGAACAGGAGCTGTGTCGGCTGGAGCGGGACGGAGAAGGTGCCGGTCAGGGTCTGGACCGTGCGGAGCGCCTCCGGCCAGTCTGCGTGGTCCAGGTCAAAGCGAAGCGTGGGGCCGGAGTTGATGGAATTCACAACCTCGGCGCGGATGCCGTACGCCGCGCAGACCTGGTCGATGAGATCGCTGGCACTGGCGTGGAGATGAAAGTCGTGTGTACCGGGCTGCGGGGTGAGTTGCACGGGGCCGGCGAGCGTGAGGGCGTCCTGGCTCCGCGTGTTGTGGAGGGGGTCGGTGTCCGCCGCGAAGGCCGGGGCGGGAGCGACGGCGCCATCCGGGGAGAAGTGCTGAAGGACAATGGCGTTCTGGGGATCGATCTCGCGGGCCTGAAGGAGGAGCTTGTCCGCGGCCTCGGTGTGGCCCAGCTTGGTCTCCTTCGCCGCCCGCTGCACCAGTTCGGTGAGGCGGTGCTCGCGTGTGACGACGAGCGCCACGGCATAGTCACGGTTGCGAGGGTTCAGTCTCGTTGCCCGGGAGAAGTTCGCTTCGGCTTCGGCGAGATCTTTGTGGTCGAGAGCGCGGGCGCCCTTGAGGAAGGCATCTTCGGCTTCGCGTAGCTGTTTGGCGGGTATGTCGGGCGCGGTTTGGGTCGTCGCGGGTAAGGTGACCGGGACGTCGTTGCCGGCAGGGGCCGGGGCGTTCTGGGCGCGCGCGAGGGCTGCCAGGGTTAGAGCGAGGAGAGCCAGCGGCGCTGCCGGCAGGGACAAGAACGCAGGTCTCTTCACTGCGCTGCGCTCTGGCCGAGAGGACAGGGCGATGGAGGGGCGCAGGTTCGTGACTGAGCCTAGGTTGAGGAGCATGCTGGGAGCTTGGACGTAGCGCGGGTGCTAACGTCCCGTGCCGGTGGCCACCACTTGGAGGCCGGGGCGGACGGATCTTGGCGGGCGGCGCATGCCACGGCGGATCTGGGCCGAGTCCATGCCGAGTTCGGCAAGGGTGCGGCTGAGGGTATTGCGGTGCATGCCGAGTTCTTCGGCGGCCTTGCACTGGTTGCCGCGGTGGCGGTTGAGAACTTCGAGGATGAAGCGCTTTTTGAACTCACGCACGGCGTCGTTGTAGGACATGCCTGAGGCGTGCATGGTGAGCACCAGATGTTCCAGCTCGCGTTTCACTCGCGTTTCTCTCCCAGCTATGGCTGATGGGTCGTGGTGAGTCTAGTGTGCGACAGGGGCCCGGACTTGATCCAGAGGGTGGAGCTGTGATTGAGATGCTGGAGGCTTTCCCGGAGTCGGATGCTGAGGTCCGCGGGCATGGCAAAGGATACCGCATGTGCCGCGCGGAGGAAATAGGGAGCGAGTTGGGAAGTTTGGACCCAGGGAGCGGTGGGCAGGAAGGCCGTAATGGCGAGGAGGATGGCGGTGGCGATGCCGGCTCCGCGGAGGAGGCCGAAGAGTGCCCCGCCGAGGCGGTCGGCGAAGCCGAAGCCGACGGTGCGGGCGCCGCGGCGAAGAGTGCGGCCGAGGAGGGAGGCAGTGACCGTGACCGCCGTGAGGATGAGGGCGAAGGCGACGAGTTGGGCGAACGCGGGAGTGGTGATGAGGTTGCGAAGCTGGGCGGCGAGGGGGCGGTAGTACCAGCAGGCGAGGGGGAAACCGAGGACGAGGCCGGCCAGGGCGAAGGCCTCGCGGAAGAAGCCGTTCATGGCCGCGCGAACCGCGGAGTAGACGAGGAGGGCGAGAAGGAGCCAGTCGAGGGGGTTGAGGGTCATAGGGGTCTTGCGACGCTCTCGGGTTGTCACATCCTCCCGAGGCTATGAGGTCAGAACAGTGAGAGACCAATCAGGTACCACAGAGAGAAAAGGCCAAGAGACAGGGTCACAGTAAATACTCGCGACCAGCTCTTTCCGAACATGCAAAGGAGCAAGCTCAGGAAGGCCGTAGCGAGTCCCCATCGTGCCCAAGGCACGCCTTCTCGTGCTTGCTCCAGGTAATTTGTCGAGCGTACCGGTCGAAGATAGGCGGTGATTGTGATGAGGAAGCACATCGCCAGCATCATCCGACCAAGGACGAAGAGAATCTTGCGCCACCTCGGCATAGATTACTTCCACTAAGCGGCTGGGCGAGCCTGGCTGCTTCTTGTGCGGCCGCCCAGGGTGACGCTGACGACCTTGCTGATGCCGGGCTCCTGCATGGTGACGCCGTACATGACGTCGGCCTGCTCCATGGTGCGCTTGGAGTGGGTGATGACGACAAATTGGGTGGTGTCGGCGAGGTCAGCGATGAGGTGGGCGAAGCGGCCGACGTTGGTCTCGTCGAGGGGGGCGTCGACGTGGGGGAGGGTGGAGAATGGGGGGGGGTGGGACTGGAAGATGGCGCCGAGGAGCGCGTAGGCCTTGAAGCCGCCGTGGGCGAGAAAGCTCAGCCCATAGCTCGGGCTCAATCCGACGAGGACGTCCGGGTTCTGCGCGATGCCATATGCGCCGAGGATGGCGAGTACGGCGAACCAGGTCAGCATCACCGGGCCGAAGATCTTGCCGATGCGCGCCGTACCGAACGGCTGCAGCAGAAAGAGGCCGAACAGCACGACGGCGGCCATCGGCAGGACGTAGGGCTTCACCGCCGGAACAGCGTCCGGCAGGCCTACACGGGCCGACAAG
>CAXUNH010000274.1:0-285 GCA_964252405.1 uncultured Acidobacteriaceae bacterium
CGCTTCACGCTGGCCTCCGGCCACCAGGTCCAGATCGTGGCCGGCGGTGTGTTCAAGCCCGTGCGCACCGGCGATGCCGTGGTGGTTGTCTACGACCCCGCCGCGCCTGTCACGAGCGCTGCTTTGGACACGGTGGTCTCGCTTTGGGCGCCTGTGGTCCTGCTGTTCGGCTTGGGGGCGGGGATGCTTCTGGTTGGCGGCCGAGTCTAGGCAAGGGGGGGGGGGGGGGGCGCGCCCCCCCCCGGGGGGGGGGGGGGGCCCCCCCCCCCCCCCCCGCGGGGCGGG
>CAXUNH010000274.1:295-4010 GCA_964252405.1 uncultured Acidobacteriaceae bacterium
GCTGTTTTGGCCTTCAGGAAAGGCATTGCGGGGGCAGGTCCGCCTCCATAAGCCGGCGCAGCATCCGTTCGGACGCAGCGTCGCTGCTGCCGGACGCCGACTGATTAACCCAGAACACGGAGAACGCGCTGCCCGGCGGCTTGTCCTGGACCACGCCCACCAGCCTGGCCGGGTCCGACCAAACGACCGACGGTGCGCCCTGTGCCCCGGCTCCCTCGAAACACGGCTTCGGCAGCGCTTTCCGCATCGCCTCTATCACGTCCGAAGCGCCTGGCTGGTCCACGGTGAGCCGCAACGCCAATATCGGCTTCGGCCCGCTGCAATCGGCCACGCGCCGCAACGCCAGCAGCGCGGTGCGTACGTGTATCGTCCCGCTGGTGATACGCATGGTGGCGCCGCAATCGCCCGCATGTGTCTCGGCAACGCTCAATGCGGGCCCCACGTAGCCGGCCAGGGTTCTGTCGGTGACAGCCGTCATCTCCGGCGATGCGAGAAGCTCGCCCAATGCGGACATCGGCGACGCCTGCGCGGCGGGCGCGGCCAGGGCCATGGCCAGCAAGACGGCTCTCATCGCTCGCCCTTGTCCCAGTCCTTGAACACGAGGTAGGGGCGGTCCCAGTCGGTGAAGCGCAGCCACTTGCCTGGTTGGGCGGGCGTCTTGATGTCGGACGTCACGCCCAGCGCATAGGCGGTCGCGTCGCCGCCCGCGCTGGCGATCGCACTGGCCAGGCCCGCGCCCCAGCAGATCGCCAAGCCGCGTATCAGCGCCAACTGGGCCGCGGGCGGCAGGCCAAGCGAAAAACAGGATTGCGATGCGAACACCAGCAACGACACGCTGCCCGAAAGCCCGCCTATCGTGCCGGTGACCGTGCCGGCAACGCACAAACCCTCGAAGTCGCGCGCCTCCATCTTCGTCTTGGCACCAAGTGCCGTGAACACCCGCGTGCCGGAACCAGGCGCCTGCAACGTGCTGCCGCCGGCGCCAAACGGCGCGTTCTTCAGCGGTTGTTTGACGTTCTTGATGTCGACCCAGGGAACCTGCAGCCCGCCGGACATCCCGGCGCCCAAGCCGTAACCTGAAAGTATCGCCGTCTCCGTGACGCGGCCATTCGCGTCCGTCCGATGGAACGGAACCTTGAGCATGCCCGCGTTGATCGAGGGCCCCTCGGCAAACGGCTCGAAACTGCCAGAAAAGCCGCCGGTCGAGCCGATCCCCCATTCGCTTTCCTGGAACGCCGCGGAAAGTGAAACATTGGGCCACTTGAACTCGCAGATCATGTGAACGCCGAACCGCCCCCGTGTTGCAACGCACCAACCTGGGCATGAACCGCGGAAATCCGGTCTGGTTGCAGAACGGAGCGGCGATCGTGCGACACCTGCAAGCTCGGCCGTCGGCGGACGGTCCATGCTCCCGCCTGCACATCCCGTCGCGAGGCCGCGCCGCGCGAACAGCCGCCGTTCTGGCCGCCGGACGCGCGGGGAGGGGCGCCTACACCGACCCCGCCACATACGCCCGCAAGCTGTCCACCTCCTGCGCCTGGTCGTCCAGCTGCGCCTTCACCACGTCGCCGATACTCACCAAGCCAACCAGGCGGCCCTCCTCGATCACCGGCAGATGCCGGATCCGGCTCGCCGTCATCAGGGCCAGCACGTCCCCCGTGCCGGCAGCCGGCGAGACGGTGTGCAGCTGGCTGGTCATCAGCTGCGCGGCGGTCATCTCCAGGCAGGCGCTGCCGCTGCGGGCCAGGCAGCGCACGATGTCGCGCTCGCTGACGATGCCCATAAGCTGGCCCGCGACATCGCGCACCAGCACCGCGCCGATCCGGCGTTCGGCCAGGGTGTCGGCGACTTCGGCAATGCGGGCGGCGGGCGCCACAGCGGCGATATCGGTGCCTTTATGGCGCAGGATGGCGGCGACGGTCATGGCTTCGGGCTCCTCTTTCACGGTTTGGACCAAGGAGCTTGCGCCGTGTGCGCGGCTGATTGCAAACTGTTGGTGTGCAATGCGGCAACAAAGGCAAGCGGCTGCTTTTGGAGAAAAGCACCAGCCGCGTTGACCGCCCGGCCGTGTGAGCGCTGCTGGAAAGTTTCACGGCAGCGGAGGTATGATCGATCTTGAGCGGCCGATAGGCTGGCTGCGCCAGTCACAAAGCAGAAAACACCACCGTTCGGCCGCTACCAGGCGGACCGAAGCTGCGGCGGCGCCTCGCCGGCGGAGGGAACCCGCCTCAGCCCAAAATGTTCGGCACGTGAGGCGTCGCAAGCATGATGTTCGTGTGCCTTGACTAGTCAGCGTGTCGCCTACAGTTGGCTTACTGCTTTCGGTGCCCCCCGCCTTGCTCTCGGCTCTGAAGCGACCCAAGCGCTGTCCGCGTCGGGCCGGGCGTCATGGACAGGTCAATCGCCCGAGGTGTAGACGTTTGTAGCTTGACTTGTCGAAATTGCCGTAGGCCGTGGTTGCCAATACGAGGGCGAGTGTTTGGTCGAAGTTGCAGCAACGTCCTCGGTTCCGGTAGTCCCGCTAATGGACCTCGGGCAGGTGGATACCGCTATCTATCCGGCGGCTCAGGTCCGGATGCCGTACATCCAGGTATTCAGCAACGCGGACGAGCGGATGGCTCGCATGACCGCCCCCGCTTATGCTGCGCGGGTGGGACAACCCGAAGCGGTCAACATCATGGTTTTGCCCGCCGGCACGGTGATACGCGGCGACGCCGGTTGGGTCGTTGAGGCCAACGGCGCGCTCGTCCGGGAGCAGCTGCCACCAAACGGGTCGGCCCCTGCGCAAGACGATCATTGCCTGGCTGAAGACCCGGTTCCCGTCGAGGTTGGCGGCGAGATCATGCTGATCGCGCGCTATGGTTTTCTGACCTGGGGTCACTGGCTGGGCGAGCTGCTACCGAAGATCGCGGTTCTGGAAAAGCAGCAGCCGGGACGTTTCACGTATGCCTTGCCGAAAATGGCTTTCGACATTTCGCAAAGGCGCCTGTACGGAACTCGCTTGGCAGAGTCCCTCGAGGCCTACGGCGTGGCCACGTCAAGGGTGTTGATGCTCGACAGACGTCCGCTCTGCTTCGACAGGTTGTACGCCATGACCAATGTCTGGACGGACCACATGATGCATCCATCCGTATTGGCCGACATGCGAGAGGGTGTTGGCGTCCACGAGATGGACCGGCCGGTTCCCGGCAGGCGTATCGCCCTGCTGCGCGGCGACAACACGCGACGCCAGATTGGCAATTCCGAGGAGGTCAAATCCCTATTCGGCGCCAAGGGGTTCGACATCGTCGATGTAGCGGAACAGAGTTTCTCCCAGCAAGTTTCGATCTTCGCTACCGCGGAGATGATTTTCTCCATCCTTGGGTCAAGCTTGACCGGCCTGATCTATGCGTGCCGCGATATAGGCGTTGTCGCAGGAGCGCCGGAACATTTCGGTGATCGCTTCTTCTACGCAATAATGCAGGCCCGAGGCGCGCGCTACGCGGAGGTTCGGGGCCCTGTCCTGGGCGAACCGAACAAGTTGTATCGCGATAGCACTTTCGCCTTGCCTGTCGCCCCGCTCGAACATGCCATCGATCAGCTACAAAGCTCATAGTGTTTCTTCGCTGCTACATGGCACAGTCAGATGAAGACAAGCGCTGTCCTCACAAGAAGCGGACATGGTGGAAGATGTTTCGGAATGCATTCTGGTCGAACCTGGCTGCTGGTATTTTCG
>CAXUNH010000275.1:0-3999 GCA_964252405.1 uncultured Acidobacteriaceae bacterium
TACGGGCACAGTAGGCATTGCCGCGGCTCTGGAGCGGGGAGGGGCGATACGGAACCGGTGGGTCTTTGCGGGTTTGCGGGAGCTCGAGGGCGGGACGCTGAAGGCCGGGGAGTACCGCTTCGATCACCCTGCCTCGATGTTGGAGGTGTATGCGCGGCTGCGCCGAGGTGATGTTTTCACCATCGCCGTGGTGATCCCGGAAGGGTTTAACGTCTTCGATGTGTCCCAGGCGGTGGAGAGCGCCGGGCTGGTTTCGCGCGACGAGTTCCTGGCGGCCACGAAGGCGAACGCGCAGCTTGTGAGGAGGTGGGATCCGCGGGCGACCTCGGTGGAGGGCTATCTCTTCCCTGACACGTACCGGTTCAGCCGACATGCTACCCCGGAGGCGATGCTGGCAACGATGACGCGGCGCTTTGCGCAGGTGGCACTGCGGCTGGGGTTGGCGGGACCGGAGGTTTCGCGGGTGGTGACCATGGCCTCGCTGGTGGAGCGGGAGGTTCATGTGGATGCCGAGCGGCCGGTGGTGGCGGGGGTGTTCGAGAAGCGATTGCGTCTGGGGATGCCGCTGCAGACCGATCCGGCGGTGGTGTATGCCTCGATGCTGCGCGGGACGTGGACGGGCGTGATCCACCAGAGTGAATTGCACTCTGATTCACCGTACAACACGTACACGCACAAGGGACTCCCGCCTGGGCCGATCTGCAACCCAGGGCTGGCCGCGCTGCAGGCAGCGCTGCATCCGGCGACAACGGACTACCTGTATTTTGTGGCGAACGCAGACGGCTCGACGCGGTTTGCGCGAGATCTCCAGGAGCATGCAGCGAACGTATCGGCCTTGCGAAAGGGGCAGGACGGTCAGCTTCGCTAGAGCTTCGCCCCATTCTGGGAAACGGGCGCGCTGGAGGCGGGGGCGTGGTGGCCTTCAGGAGTCGACCCCAAGCCCTTGTGGCCGACGCGAAACCTTAAATTGTTCCCTGAGATCATGTTGCGCATCAAGCGAACATTAGGCGAACATTACAATCTAGAAGTTGACATGGTCAGTGTAAGTCTTTGCAACGACAATGCTTTTGCGGTGTTACGGGCTGTGGAAATTAATCCGTTGACTTCGAGCAGCGACCGTCGGTATAAACACAGAACTTCTTGTAAGTGATGCAACGCAACGACTTATGACACTTCCGGGGGATGCCATGAAGCTGTTAGGGAAGGCGCTTTCGAGAGTTCATGTTTTCAACAGACACAGACTCAGATCACGACGTTGTCATCGCGGCGTACGTGGGGCACTGAGCGACGACACCGAGCGGGTCCACTTCGACCATTGATCACGAGGCATGCCGGTGAGGTTTACCTGGAGACAGAGATGAAGGCAGTGAAGATGCAACTGAAGGTATGCGAGGGATGTGGGGCACTTTGGGTCCGTTCCCTTGTATGTGGCGTGTATTGCAAGCGGTGTGCGTTGATGTTGTCCGACTTTCCGAGCCCGCAGAGCCGCAAGCGGCGGGGCAGGCGGGCAAGAACGCTGGGGGAGATGGCGTGCCCGGCTGGTTTTCGCCGGTAGAGCGCACATTCTTCGGGTCCTAGTAACGGGTATAGCAGAGCAGTAAAGGGTTAGGAGATGCAGGGAATGGCTGAGCAGAGCAATTTTGTTGTGTTGGTGGGTCGTAAACCGGCCGTTGGTGTTCTGGCGTGCGTACAGGCGGCTGCTGAGGTACGGGAAGCCACGACGGGCCGTATTGTTCCACGTGTATGGGCGGTAGCATCTCCCCGGCCGGTAGGGCCGATGCACCGGGAGACCGAACCTGGCGGGCTTAGCGAGGGAGTTGCCCGGAGAGAGGCGGGAAAGCGGAGCGCGGTTCCGTCTGAGGAGTACGGCTTCTACCGGAAGTACACGGAACGGCTGCTGCAACGGTACGTGCAGATGACGATGGAGGCGGGGCGCGTGCCTTCCATGATGGGACGGGAGGTGATCGGTGGGAGGGCCAGCAGCTATCGAATTCACGGGTTCGATGATGCGGTCAACTTCCGGCTGGATGTGGAGAAATGCCTGCGGCAGCTAGAGAGAGAGGACAGAGAGGTTGTGCGGAGGGTGGCGATGCAGGAGTATACGCAGGCAGAAGCGGCGGAGTTGCTGGGCGTGAGTCTTCGGACGGTGGTGACGCGTTATGGGCGGGCATTGGACCGGTTGACGGGCATTCTTCTAAGGACACGCTTGCTGGACCCGTTGCGGGCCTGTCAAGCAGCCGCGAGGGCTCGCTCGGTCTAAGTTGCTGCCAGCGCTTTAGATAGACGACGGGCCCGAGTTGCACAGCATTTTGTCTCTCCTTGGTAGTCTGAATAGGCAAGCAAGAGGGGCGGAGTGTTCCGAGAGGAGCTCTCTGCCCCCTGCTTTTTGGGGGTGGGATGGGAACGCGACCCAGAGTGGCGAGAGCGCCGTTGAAGCGAGCGGCGGCGAAGAGAGCGACGGTGGTGACGGAGCGGGTGGAGCCCGCCGAGACGGAGCCGCCCCTACGTCCGGGGCAGTGCCGGGCACATATGCGGAAGGTGCTGGCAAAGGAGTTTCGGGGCATTGTTGCGGGATTTGTGGAGGGGGCGAAGAGTGGGAGCTGCCAACACGTGAAGCTGGCGACGGAGTTGCTGGAGACGCGAAGGCGGGCACCTTCACGACCCAGTGGCGGTAAGACGATCCGGCGGCTGATCCGACGGATGGAGCAGATCGACGAATAAGGATGCTCCGCCGTGGGTGAGGCTGGCATGAGGAGGAGAGGATTTGAGCGCGCAATGGGGCGTCGCCAGTAGGGTCGTCGCTATACTTAGAAGCTGCTGATGTGGAGACGAGGCGTTTTAGCGGGGCTGGGGCTGTTGGGGGTGACCGGACTCACTGGTTGCTTCAGCACCGTGCGCCGCGTGCCGAAGGTGCAGGTTCAGGCTCCGGGATCCTATCGGACAGCGGATGTGGGGACTCTGGCGCAAGGGTTATCTGACCGCGATAAGGCGATCAAGACGCTGAATGCATCGGTGCTCATCACGGCGAGCACGGGTGGCGAAAAGACGGGCAAGGTGAAGACGTATACGTCATTTCGCGGCTACATTTTCGTCCAGAAACCGGGCGATCTTCGGGTCATTTTGCAGCTGCCGTTTGTGGGATCGCGCGCACTGGATATGGTGAGCGATGGCAAGATGTTCACGCTGCTGATTCCGCCGAAGAACCGGGCGATTGTTGGGTTCAATCAGGTGACCAAGGCGTCGCAGAACGGCCTGGAGAACCTGAGGCCGAAGGTGTTTCTGGATTCCCTGCTTGTTCCGGGCGTGAGTTCTGAGGAGTACGTGGTGCTGACGGAGTCGACCCGTGTGCTGGCCCCAGCTCACGGGCGTAAGGATTCGGTGGAAGAGCCTGACTACGATGTGGCGGTGTTGCGTGTAAGGAGCGGGAACATGCTGCACCTGGAGCGCATCGTGCACTTCAGCCGCTTAAGCCTGTTGCCTTTCCAGCAGGACGTGTATGACGACCAGGGTCAGATTGTGACGCAGGCGCTCTATGAGAACTACGAGCCGTCGGACCCGGGAGCGTTCCCACGGCTGATCACGATTCGGCGGCCCTTGGATCAGTATGAGTTAAAGATTGAGGTGACCAAACTGACGCTGAATCAGGTGTTTGAGAGCGACCAGTTTGAGCTGAAGATTCCGGCGGGGATCAAAGTGGAGCAGATGCCTTAGAAGGCCGCGTCTTACGCGGCACATGGGCAGACCCGAGCGGTGCCTGCGGATTTTCTCTGGCGGGAACGGCCCCGTGACCCGGGTCCCTTCGGGGACGCCACGAACGATAGGGTTAGCTTAGGCCGGTTTTGCGGGCGTGGGCTTCGATAGCGGCGTTGATGTCGAGGGCCAGCGCGAGCGCGTTGCGGGCGGCTTGCCCTGTGACGCGGGGTGGGGTGCGGGTTTGCACGGCGTTGAGGAAGTCTTCCATTTCGAGGCGGAGGGGTTCTGCGCGGGGGAGGCTATGTT
>CAXUNH010000276.1:0-3992 GCA_964252405.1 uncultured Acidobacteriaceae bacterium
GCTTCAACTCTCCAGACACCCAAAACTTCGGCCTGCGCCTCTTCAGCGACCCCACCCATTGGACTGAGGTCGGCTTCGACCTCGCCGCTCACCAGCTCTACCTCGACCGCACCCACTCCGGCCTCACCGTCGCCCCCGCGTTTCTCGGGCGCACCAATGCCCCCCTCGCCGGCTCCCGCCCCATGAACCTTCACCTCGTCCTGGATCGCTCCTCCGTAGAGATCTACGCCCAGGACGGCACCCTCGCTATGACCGGCCTCCTCTTCCCTCTCTCCACCGCCGCCCGCATCGATCTCTTCTCCACACCCGGCAGCTCCCTCCACCTCACCGGTGACGCCTGGTCCCTCCATTCCATCTGGCCGTAAGGTCTTCCCATCCGGCCGTAACGTCCTCACCTTTTTTGTTGTTCTCCACGCGGGATCTGCTGTTTGCACACCCCCTCCAGAGCCGGGGTGGGCAGGATCCACGTGTCGCTTCTCAGACCAGAGCTCCGCAGACTCGATGTCCGGTACGTCGACCCCGTACACCTCCCGAAACGTCGCGCAAAGGGGATCGTGGTCTGCCCCACGGGAAGATCCTCAAAGGCTCACCGGATCGGAAACGTAAACGGCTGCGTCACCCCGAAGCGTGAATCATCCAACCATCAACCGCATGACGCCTCTCTCCCATTGGGTCGGCTTTCACGCCGCCCTCCTCGTTCTCCTTACGCTCGAATGGCTCATGGCCCAACGCGTCCGCGAGCCGCACCGCCGCGCCGTCTATGCCACCCTCCTCTGGGTAGCCGCGTCCTTCGCCTTCGCCTTCTTCGTCTGGCGTACCCTCCACGCCACCGCCGCCACCCAATACCTCGCCGGCTACGCCATCGAAGAAGCCCTCTCCGTCGACAACCTGTTCGTCTTTCTCCTGCTCTTCAACCTCTTCCACATCCCGGAAAACCGTCAGCAAAAGGTCCTTTTCTGGGGAGTTACCGGCGCCATGATCATGCGCGGGGCCTTCATCGCCGCCGGCATCAGCCTCCTCGCACGCTTTGCCTGGATCGAGTACCTCTTCGGCGCCATCCTGCTCGTCGCCGCCATCCGCCTCCTCTTCCCGCAAAGCCACGGAACCGAAAACAAACCGCCGGCCTGGCTTCGCTGGCTCACCCGCATCCACCCCGTCAGCCCGGTCTGCTCCACCTTCATCGCCCGCGAAAACGGCATCCTCATGCCCACGGTCCTTCTCCTCGCCCTCATCGCCGTAGAGCTCACCGACGTCGTCTTCGCCCTCGACTCCATCCCCGCCGTCCTTTCCATCACCCGCACCCCGTTCCTCGCCTACACCTCCAACATCATGGCCGTCATGGGCCTGCGTTCGCTCTACGTGCTGCTCGCCGCCCTGCTCACACGCCTCCGCTTCCTCCACTACGGCCTCGCAGCCCTCCTCACCTTCGCCGCGCTCAAAATGCTCCTCGTCCACTGGATCGAGATAGGCCCCCTCCCCTCGCTCGCCATCATCCTCACCCTCCTCACCCTCACAGTCACCCTCTCGCTTGTCTTTCCGGTCGGATCTCATCCCTCCACACTCCCCCCGGAGACCAGTCACTAACGTCACGCGCGCCCCCACATGCGGGTGGCCCATCCTTTTCGAAGGAAAGGGTGGGTCCGGAGCGCCGGACTCGTTCAAACGAAGCCAGAACTTTCTGCAAACACCTCAGCACGCTCCTCCAGCTTGCGCAGGATTAGCTCCCAACCTGCTAGCCTCAGAACAGTCACCGAAGATAAACCGGAAACACAGCTTCACTTTGGAAGTCCGGACCTAAGTCCAATTTCGAACGTACTTTAAGCCTGAAGTACCCCGGGGGAGGGGTGAGTCAACTGCAGCCACCATGAACACCACATCCCAACTCGCCACTCAAACAGTCCCGGTCCAAACTGCGGCATCCAGCTACACCGTAAACATCGGCTCGGATCTCCTCCCCGAAGTCGGCAAGCGTCTCGACACACTCCTCAACGGCCGCCTTATGGAGGGCAACCTCCGCACTTTTCTCGTCACGGGCCCCGAGATCGCCCACCTCTGGGCCAAACCGCTCCTCGAAGGCTTTCAACACCTCCCAACTCGCCCGGAGATCCTCCACATCCCCGCAGGCGAATCCCACAAGCGCCTGCCCACCGTCGAACGGCTAGCCGAAGAGCTGGCCGAACACGGCGCAGACCGCGACTCCGTCCTCATCGCCCTGGGCGGCGGCGTCATCGGCGACCTCACCGGCTTCCTCGCCGCGGTCTACATGCGCGGCATTCCCTACATCCAGGTCCCCACCACACTCCTCGCCCAGGTCGACAGCGCCGTTGGCGGCAAGACCGGCGCAAACCTCGCCGCGGGCAAAAACCTCATCGGCGCCTTTCACCATCCGCTCGCCGTCTACGCCGACATCGCCACCCTCTCCACCCTCCCGAAGCAGGAACTCCGCGCCGGCCTCCAGGAGGCCATCAAGTCCGCCATCATTCGCGACGCCGCCCTCTTCGGCTTCCTCGAGCACGAGCAGACCGCCGTCCTCAACGGGGACCCCGAAGCCCTCCAACACGTCGTCCGCGCCTGCGTCCGCATCAAGGCCGAGGTCGTCGCCGCCGACGAGCGCGAAGGCAGCCTCCGCATGATCCTCAACCTCGGCCACACGCTCGGCCATGCGATCGAAGCCGCCACAAACTACACCCAGCTCCTCCACGGCGAAGCCATCGCCTGGGGCATGCTCGCCGCCCTGCAGATCGCCGAACGCCGCAACACCATCACATCGGCACAAGCCGATCGCATCACGCGCCTCATCCAGGCCTACGGCCCGTTAAAGCCCTTCACAGCCACACCGGAGCAACTCGTCGCCCTCACCGCGAAAGACAAAAAGAACCGGGGCGGCACCCGCTCCTTCGTCCTCCCTGTCGGGATCGGCAACGCCGCCGTCGTCCGCGACGTCACCGATGCGGAACTCCTGCAGGCCGCCACCCACATCTGCCAACAAGCCCATCACCTAACCCAAGAGCTTCGGTTGCTATACTGAGGCTGTGCCCACGGTACTGCGGTTTGCTGGACTGCGCGTCCCCATCTACCCCAACGACCATCACCGGCACACGCGCACGTTATCCGCAATGGACACGAGCCATCTTCTTTCCTGAATGCCCCGACGGTCCGCCGGCCCTGCGGGAGAACTTCGGCTTTTTCGCAGCGCGACTTGACCAGCATGCAGCGAGTGCTGCAGGAAGCGGTCCTTCAACTCTGTCAGGCTTGGGAGGCGATCCATGGTTAAGCATGAAGAGGTCCAGAAGGCGAACGAGAGAGCGCACCAACTCGAATCCAGTGTCCCAAAGGCAGTTGCGGCCAAATATGACCGTCACGCTCGAAAAGTCGTGATCCAGCTCGACTCAAACCTGGGAATCTTCTTCTCCCCGCGCGATGCAGAGGGGCTCGAGAACGCCAGCCCCGAGCAACTGGACCAGATAGAGATCTCCCCATCGGGGTACGGACTCCACTTCCCGAAGCTGGAAGCCGACCTGTACCTGCCCTCGCTGCTCAGAGGCTTTTTCGGCTCAGAACGCTGGATTGCCAGTCGCATGGGCACACGCGGCGGGCGGTCCAAGAGCTCCGCGAAGACCATGGCTGCCCGCGAAAACGGCAAGAAGGGCGGTCGCCCGAGCCGGGGCGCCATTGCATGAACGACCCCACCATCAACCCCGGCGCCCGCCCATCCGCAGAAGCCACCGAAGCCGCCGCAGCCGCCAACGTCCGCTCGCTCTTCAACACCATCGCCCCCACCTACGACCGCCTGAACCACCTGCTCTCCTTCGGCCTCGACCGCCTCTGGTGGCGCCGCACCGCCCGCGCCTTCGCCCCGGTCCTCGCCCGGCCCGAAGCCCGGGTCGTCGATCTCTGCTGCGGCACCGGCGACCAAACCGCCGCCCTGCTTACCCTACGGCCCAGAAGCCCCAACGCAGCGCCCCTCATCGGCCTCGCCTTCTCCGCCGAAA
>CAXUNH010000277.1:0-3980 GCA_964252405.1 uncultured Acidobacteriaceae bacterium
GGCACGCTCCCGCCCGCCCTGGCCCAACTCACCAGCCAGACCTCGCTCCCACCCGCCCAGATCCAGACCGACTTCACCAGCAGTAACGCCTCGATCCCGCAATCCAGCCTCATCGTCAGTTGCGGCAACAACGTCCTCACCGCCGTAGAGGTCTGCCTGGACAAGTCTCTCCACCCCTCCGCCTGCCCCACGGCGATCCGCTCCTGCCACGCCAACACCGTACGTATCCCTGCGCCCTAAGCGCGCACCCGCACCCAAACCTTGCGGGGGAGGCGGTATAGTGGGCAGCGCGTCCTTCGCTCTACGCCGCCTGGAGACGGCAGATTTCATGCCCCGCAAGCACCGCCTGCTCGTCCGGGTTCTTGGCAGCCTGCTCCTGCTCTCTTCGCTCCCCTCGGCACTGCCGCAGAGTGCCCCCACTTCCGCCAATACCATCACCGTCACCACTCGCCTCATCTACGTCGATGTCGTGGTGCGCGACAGCAACGGTAATCCCCTTCCCGGCCTCACGAAGGAGGATTTCACCGTCAAAGAGGACGGCAAGCCGCAACCCATCGTCTTCTTCGACGACGGCAGCCATCGTGCCGGCACGCCGCTGCCCACCGAAACCGCGAACACCCCCGCCAGGCCGGGGGCACTGCACTTCAGCAACGTCGGCCTTTCCACCTCCACCGACCGCGCCGCCAACCTCGTCCTGCTGGACCTGCTGAACACGCCGCAATCCGACCAGCTCTACGCCGTCAGGCAACTGCTCACCTTCCTGAAGACCCTTCCACCCGGCCACCAGATGGCCCTGTTCCTCCTGACGGACCGGCTGGAGATGCTCCAGGGCCTCACCGGCAGCTCAGAAAAGCTCGCCGAGGCTGCCCGGGGGCTCGATCCCAAGGACCTGCACGTCACCCGCTCCGAATCCGAGCGCATGCAGATGGTCGACATCATCACCAACTTCTCCCGGGCCATGGGTCACGATCCGGGCGGCCTGTCCGGCCGCATGATGGAGGACCTCGCCAACGAAGATGCCGACAGCCTGGATCGCCGGGTCCGGATCACCGCCAACGCCCTTGCCCAGATCGGGCAAGCGTCCTCCGGCTATCCCGGCCGCAAAAACCTCCTCTGGCTGGGAGAAAACTTCCCTCTCGGCCTCACCGCCCAGCTTCAGCTCGACCGCTCGCCACTCTCCTCCGACGTGCTCGGCACCACAAGCCTGATTGCCAACCTCGGCATCGCCGTCTACCCCATCAGCCTCGCCGGTCTGCAAACAGAAGGCATCGACGCCTCGGTCAGCGGCGCCGGCGAGACCTCGCTGATGACCGGCGCAGGCGCCACGCTGCGCGATCAGTTCAACGCCCGCAACAGCATGTACGCCAGCATGGATGACCTTGCCCGCGACACCGGCGGCAAAGCCTTCCACGGCTCCAACGACATCGCCGGCGCGCTCTCCCGCGTCATCGACGACGGTCTCCACTACTACACCCTGGCCTACCGCTCCCCCGTCACCAGGTGGGACGGCACCTTCCGCCACATCTCCGTGCACCTGGACAAACCGGGCTACCAGCTCACCTACCGCCACGGCTACACGGCCCTGCCGGAGGCCGATGGCACGCGCGGCGTCGATCAGGAGCTCAAAACCGCGCTGGAACCGCAGATGCTCGACTCCAGCCAGCTCCGGCTCAGCGGCACCGTTTTGCCCTCGTCCAACCGCTCCTCTCTCGCCGTCGACACCACGCTCAACGCGGGCGACCTCACCTTCAAAACCGATCCCGCCGGGCACAGGCATACACAGGTCCTGGTCACCCTTGTGGCCTTCTCCCGGGATAAAACAGCCAAGCCGCTTGGGGAAACCACCGGGGTCCTCAACGTCGATCTCGACAACGCGCAATACGCCGCGCTGCTCAAGAACGGCCTTCAGTTCCGCGAGCAACTGGCCCTCAAACCAGGGCAATACGACCTGCGCCTCGGCGTGGCGGAAACCGGCACCCACCGCATCGGTACGCTCGGGATGCCGGTGACGATCGCCGGAGCTGCGACCGCGAGTGCAAAGTAGGACAGCGACCCTTCGGAAACGCAGCTCCGGGGACCAACGATTCGCGACCGTGCCCAACCAGGCCCCCCTCCGCTACTACCGTGCCCAACCAGGCCCCCCTCCGCTACTATGGCTTGACCCAAACACCAAGACCCAGCGCCGCGCCCACCTGCGTGCGCCCCTCGGAGAAAACGATGCGCATTCAGATGGCCACCTATCGATGGGGCTTGCTCTATACCTTCTTTACCCTGCTCCTGGCCACTCGGAGCCCCGGGCAGATGAACTACCTCATGCCCCAACCCGCGCACCTCCAGGCCGGCACCGGCGCCTTTCCCCTCACCGCGAACCTCTTGATCGGTGCCAGAGACTCTGACGGTAGTCAGGATCCGCGGCTTCAGGCCGCCGTCGTCCGCTTTCAGGATCGCCTTCAGCAGCGTATCGGCGTCCACCTCACGCCCAGTCCCGTCAACTCGGCAACCATCTTGCTCACCGTCGCCAGCCCCGGCCAGCCAATCCAGTCCCTCGACGAGGACGAGGCCTACCAACTCAGCATCACCCCCCAAGCCGTTCATCTCACCGCGCCCACAACCGTCGGCGCCCTCCACGGCCTCGAAACCCTCCTTCAACTCATCCAACCCTCCCCCAACGGCTTCATCCTCCCGGCCGTCACCATCGACGACCACCCGCGCTTCCGCTGGCGCGGCCTGATGATCGACTGCGGCCGCCACTTCGAGCCCATCCCGGTCCTCAAGCGCAACCTCGACGCCATGGCCGCCGTCAAGCTCAACGTCTTTCACTGGCACCTCACCGAAGACCAGGGCTTCCGCATCGAGTCCAGGCTCTATCCCAAGCTCACCGCCCTCGGCTCTGACGGCCTCTTCTACACCCAGGACGAAGCCCGCGACCTGGTCGCCTACGCCCGCGCCCGCGGCATCCGTGTCGTCCCCGAGTTCGAAATGCCCGGCCACTCCACCGCCTGGCTCGTCGCCTACCCGGAGCTTGCCAGCGGCATCCAGCCGGACAGCATCCGTCGCGAGTTCGGCATCTCCAAGGTCGCCCTCGACCCCACCCGCGAAGAGACCTACGTCTTCCTCCAGCGCTTCCTCACCGAGATGGCCGGCATCTTCCCCGACCCCTACATGCACATCGGCGGCGACGAAACGCAAAGCCCTGACTGGAAGTCGAACCCGCGCATCCTCGCCTTCATGGGGACCCATAACCTCAAGGACCCTGACGCGCTGCAGGCCTACTTCAACCAACGCATCCTGAAGATTCTCACGGGCCTGAACAAGCACATGGTCGGCTGGGACGAGATCCTCAACCCCGCCCTCCCCCACGATGTCGTCGTCCAGTCCTGGCGCGGGCAGGCCTCGCTCAGCGCAGGCGCACGGGACGGCTACCAGGGCCTGCTCTCGGCGGGCTACTACCTCGACGCGATGCAGCCGGCCGGCCAGCACTTCCTCGTCGATCCCATCCCCGCCGACACGATACTCACGCCCGACCAGCAGAAGCTCATCCTCGGCGGCGAGATCGCCATGTGGGCCGAGCACATCGATGCGGAAACCATTGACTCCCGCATCTGGCCACGCTCCGCCGCAATCGCCGAGCGCCTCTGGTCTCCCCAAAACGACCGCGACGTGAACGACATGTACCGCCGCCTCGATGCCACCTCCGTCGAGCTCGAAACCCTCGGGCTTCACCACATCAGCCAGGAAGACGCCAGCCTTCGCGCGCTCGCCGGAACCCAAGACATCACCGCCCTGCGCACCTTCGCAAGCGCCTTCGAACCCGTCCCTTTCCCTGACCGCTACAAACAGCAGCACACCGACCAACTCACCGTGCTCGACCTCTTCGTCGACGCCGTCCGCCCCCCCCCCCCCCCCCCCATACCCGGGGCCCCCCACACCCCAGCCCACCGGGCCACGACCCGGCAAGACCCCCCCCCCAACCGAGGCCC
>CAXUNH010000278.1:0-3962 GCA_964252405.1 uncultured Acidobacteriaceae bacterium
GGGCGGCGGCTGTTTGCCGCTCGATGGCGTCGTGCTATTGGCTCGGCGATGGGAAGCCGTTGGCGGCCAGATAAAGCACAAGAGCAATGGTGCGGAGGTCGCGCAGTTCGTGGGTGCGGATCAGGCGGAGGGCTTCGGCGAGGGGCATTTCAAGCACCTCGATGTCCTCGCCCTCGTGCAGGTTGCCGCCGCCGGCGTGGCGGCGTTGCTCCTCCGTGTAGGGCGCGATGAAGTAGTGGACCTTCTCGCAGACGGAGCCGGGGGTGGAGTAGCCCTCGAAGACCTTTTCGAGCGGGCCGGCCTCGATGCCCAGCTCTTCCACGGCTTCGTGGCGGGTGGTGACCGTGGGGTCGGGGTCGTCGAGGATGCCGCCGCAGACCTCGAGGAGCATGGATTCGGCCGGATTTCTGATGTAGACGGGCATGCGGAACTGGCGCGTGAGGAGGATGTTGCCGCTTTCGGGGCAGTAGGGGAGAAGGGCGATGGCGTCGCCGCGGTCCAAGAACTCGCGTTCCTGGGTGACCCACAGGCCGGCGGTTCCGCGGAAGCGGTAGCCGATGCGGTGAAAGGTGGACCAGGCGGAGCGCTCCTGGTGATGGCTGAGGATTTCGAGTTCAGGGACGGAGCGGGTGGACGCCGGAACAGGGACCGGAAGGTTGCCGGGAACGCTGGAACTCATGCATCCAGCCTACCGGAGGCGGGTGGAGGAGCCCGTGTTCCCATCCGGGCATTACGGAAGTGATGCATACGGAACGGTGGATGGGAGGGTAGAGTGGAGACTGACCTTCAAAACCGAAAGAACGGCCACAGGAGTTTGCATGAAAAAGGCGCTGATCACAGGCGTCACGGGGCAGGACGGCGCCTACCTGGCGGAGCTTCTGCTCGGTAAGGGCTACGAGGTGCACGGCATCAAGCGGCGGACGTCGCTGTTCAACACGGGCCGCATCGACCACATCTATGAGGATCCGCACCATCTGCACCAGAAGTTTGTGCTGCACTACGGCGACATGACTGACTCGTCGTCGTTGCTGCACATTATGCAGAAGGTGCAACCGGACGAGGTGTACAACCTGGCGGCGCAGTCGCATGTGGCGGTGTCGTTTGAGGAGCCGGAGTATACGGCGAACTCGGATGCTTTGGGGGTTTTGCGCATCCTGGAGGCGATCCGGAGCCTGGGACTCAAGGACAAGACGCGGTTCTATCAGGCCTCGACGTCGGAACTCTATGGTCTGGTCCAGGAGACGCCACAGCGGGAGACAACGCCGTTTTATCCGCGGTCGCCGTACGGGGTCGCCAAGTTGTATGGCTACTGGATTACGGTGAACTACCGCGAGGCGTATGGGATGTACGCGTGCAACGGCATTCTGTTCAACCACGAGTCGCCGACGCGCGGCGAGACGTTTGTCACCCGCAAGATCACACGGGGACTGGCGCGGATCAAGGTCGGGCTGCAGGACAAGCTCTTCATGGGCAATCTGGACTCCAAGCGCGACTGGGGGCACGCCCGCGACTACGTCGAGATGCAGTGGATGATGCTGCAGCAGGAGAAGCCCCAGGACTTTGTGATTGCGACGGGGCAGCAGTACTCGGTGCGCGAGTTCATTCAGCGCTGTGCCGAGCGACTGGACATGGATCTGACCTGGAGCGGTGAAGGCGTTGACGAGAAAGCGGTGAACAGCCGGGGCGAGGTGGTGGTTGCGGTGGACCCGCGCTACTTTCGCCCGGCGGAGGTGGAGACCTTGCTGGGGGATCCGAGTAAGGCCAAGCGCGAGCTGGGATGGACGCCGAGGATCAGCTTCGACCAGCTCGTCACGGAGATGGTGGACAGCGATCTGCAGGCGGCCGAGCGGGATGCGCTGGTGATGCGGCACGGCTATACGGCGTATAACGTGCGGGAGAGCTAGAGGCGATGGGAAGCGCAGCAATGCAGACGGGGCCGGGCGTGGAGCAGGGCCGTGCGATGCCACTGGAGGCACGTGTGTATATCGCGGGGCACCGCGGGCTGGTGGGTTCGGCCCTGGTACGTGCCCTGGATGCGGCAGGTTACCGGCATGTGCTGAAGCGGACCCACGCGGAGCTGGATCTGACGGACGCGGCGGCGGTGAAACGGTTCTTTGCCGAAGAGCAGCCGGAATACGTGGTGCTGGCCGCGGCCAAGGTGGGCGGTATTCTGGCCAACAACACGTACCCGGCCGACTTTATCCGCGAGAACCTGATCATTCAGATGAATGTGATCGAGGCGGCACGGCAGGCCGGGGTGAAGCGGCTGCTGTTTCTTGGCTCATCCTGCATTTACCCCCAGATGGCGCCGCAGCCGATCCGGGAAGATGCGCTCCTGACGGGGCCTCTGGAGCCGACCAACCGGCCGTATGCCCTGGCGAAGATCGCGGGCATCGAGATGTGCTGGTCGTACAACCGGCAGTACGGCACACGGTACCTGGCGGCCATGCCGACCAACCTGTACGGGCCGGACGACAACTTCGACCTGAACAACTCGCATGTGCTGCCGGCGCTGCTGCGCAAGGCCGCCGAGGCGAAGGCGCGGGGTGATCAGGAGCTTGTGGTGTGGGGATCCGGGACGCCGCGGCGCGAGTTTTTGCACGCCGATGACCTGGCAAGCGGATGCCTGTTCCTGTTGAATCTGCCGGACGAGCGGTACGGGCGATTCTTGAACGAGGAGAACGCTCCGCTGGTGAACATCGGGACAGGGGAAGATGTCACTATCCGTGAACTGGCCGAGATCGTGCAGCGCGTTACGGGCTTCGACGGGGCGTTGGTCTTCGACGCAAGCAAGCCGGATGGTACACCGCGCAAGCTGATGGACGTGGGGCGGATGCACCGGCTGGGATGGCGGCACACGATCGAACTGGAAGAGGGGATCCGATCGGTATACACGTCCGTGAAGGACCGGTTCCGGAGTTTCTGAAGCGACTCGGGGAATGTGGCGGCGGAAAGTGGCAGGGCTCGGCTGGACTGAGGGTCCGGGCTGAGCAGTGATGCGGTCTTGCGGCTCTCCCCGCGGCTAAAGCCGCTTTGAGCGATACGGGGTGCGGCCCGGCTGAAGCCGGGCCCTGACGAAACGTTGCCCTGTCGAGAGGTTGCGCTGCCCACAGAGGAGCGGGCCGGGGATGGAGCGAAGCCTTCCTCACGAGGAAACCGGCAGACCGCTGACGCAGGTGACCTTCCGGGCTGAAGCCGGGACCTGACGAACCGTCGCTTGCCCACAAAGTCTCCCCGTTGCGCTTACTGGACGGTGAGGCTCTTGTGTTGCGTTGGTGTGCGCTCGAAAGGGTCGTGGTCCAGGAAGAGCTGGTTCGAGCCCACGCCGATGTGGTCGCGCAGAAAGTTCTGGGGGTAGTAGGTCAAGACACCGTCGCTGAAGCGCACGACGATCCCGTCGCTGACGATCTGGACTGATTTGATGGGCTTTTCCACGTACGATCTCCGGAGAGAACAGAGGGTTTGTTCCTGCTGGTTTCGGACTGCAAGACCTAGTCAAGCTAAACCGTTGGGCGGACTTCGTAATGGGTACGGAAGTTGTAGGGGTGAAAGGGCCCGCAACGCGCGAAGGAACGGCTGTGCGCCGGGCCTGCACTCGTGTCAGTTCGCGACAACGACGGAGATCGCGTTCGAGAGGATGGTGTTGTTGCCGATGTCGTGACCCCAGAGCTGCAGCAGATGAGGCCCGTTGGAGAGCGTTGTGGTGTCCAGCGAATACGCGTAGGGACCGCCGGTAAGACGGGTGTTGAGGAGGTCATAGCCATCGACGATGAGGTGGGATCCTGCAGCATCAAGCGCATCGTTAACGACCCCTTGTATCACAATCGCGCCGGAGACCGACTGCCCTCCCGTGGGGTAAGCGATGGAGATCAGGCTGGGCGTTGCCGAAATCGCGGGCGTAATCACTGGCGGCGCCGGACTGGGATTGGGCGTCGGTGCAGGTGTAGGGGCCGGTGTAGGGG
>CAXUNH010000279.1:0-3909 GCA_964252405.1 uncultured Acidobacteriaceae bacterium
GTGCTGCCCTGCGGTGTGCCGGCTCCCCACAGAGCCGTGTAGGCCTGCGGATCGTTAGCACCCCAGAGGGCGGTTGCTCCCCACAGCGCAGTGTAGGCCTGCGGATTGTTGGCGCCCCACAGAGCTGTCCTGCCCCAGAGGGCGGTTGCGCCCCACAGAGCTGTCGAGCTCGAGTCAAACGCGTTGGCGCCCCACAGGGCCGTGGCGCCCCAGAGGGCGGTGTTGGCCTGTGGATTGGTCGCTCCCCACAGAGCCGTGGCTCCCCACAGAGCGGTTTTGCTGGTGGCGATGCCTACCTGGTTGGTGGCGGCAACGTACACCGCCACGGGCGACAGCGCCGGTGCGCCGATTGGGATGAAGCGGCCGTAGGCCTGCGCGTTCTGGATCGTCTTCTCGAGATCCAGATAGCCCGCGCCCACGGTGAAGATGTCATCGTGCTCGGTGTAGCTGTTGCCGCCGTCCGTGATGACATAGGTGCGCGGAATGACGTTCTTGTTGGCGCTGTACATCAGCAGGGCCTTCACCTGGTCGGGTGTCAGCGCGCTGTCGGCCTGCAGCAGGTCAGCGACGGCGCCGCTGGCCACCGCGGTCGACATGCTGGTGCCGCTTAGGGGGAAGTAGGTGGTCGACGCTGTGGAAGCGCCGTTGGCCACATACCAGGAGAGGAGCGTGTAGAAGGTGGGGTTGTGGGCTTGCAGGGAAGCGCCGGGGGCAAGCAGGCTGGTGACCAGGTTGCCGGGCGCGATGATGTCGGGCTTGACGACCTGATCGATGAAGCTCGGCCCCTTGGAGCTGTAGCTGGCCATCTCATCGTCGTTCACGCCGGCTGTGTTCATGGGGTTGGTGGCGCCGACGGTGATCGCATAGGGGTCGTTGCCCGGTGCGTTGATGGTGCCGTAGCCGTGGTTGTTCAGGTTGTTGTTGCGACCGTCGTTGCCGGCAGCGACGACCACCGCGATGCCGGCGTTCCAGGCCTGCTCCACCGCCTGGCACAGCGGATCAAGGGCGTAGCTCTCGTAGATGGGGCGACCCAGCGAGAGATTGATGACCTTGATGTTGTAGGTGCTTTTGAGCGCGATCGCCTGGTCGATGGCGGCGACCACGGCTGAGTCAGAACCCAGGCCGTTTTCGTCCAGCGCACGCAGGTTGATCAGGTTCACCCCCGGCGCAATGCCGGTGAAGGTGCGGGTGAAGTTCGGGCCGGTGGAGTCCTTGCCGCTGCCGGCGATCAGGCCCGCGACGTGCGTGCCGTGACCGTAGCCGTCCGTGGTGGTGGTCTCGTTCGGGACGAAGTTCTGGCTGTAGACGATGTGGCCGGCGAGGTCATCGACGGGGCTGATGCCGCTGTCAATGACGGCGACGCCGATGCCCTTGCCGGTGTAGCCCTTCGCGTTCGCCCACGGTGCGTTGATGGGCTCCGCGGTGAACTCCGGGCTGGTGCCGATGGGGGCGACAGCGGCCTGGCTCACCGAGACCTTGCGGTCGAGGGACACAAACGCCACGCCGGGACGGTTGGCAAGCGTTTCCAGATTCGCAGCCGAGACTTTGGCCGCGAGAGCATGGATGGAGTGGATGCGGTTGGAGACCAGGCCGAGGGAACTGACCGCGGCAAGTTCGTTGTCGGAGGGATCGTTGGCGTATTGCACGATGACCGGCACCGTGGTGTTGTCCACGGCGCTTAAATCGACCGAGCATTTGGGATGGTGGCATGCGGCCGAAGCCGAGAGAGGAATTGAGATCGCACCGGTACACACCAGGGCGAAACGGGACATGCGGGACCAAGGTGACATGAACTGCTCCACAGGAGGATTACCCGTCGATCTGGCCCTTCGTCGTTCAATCAACGCTCCTCATGGGGCCGAAGACCAGATGCGAACGAGTTTTGTTGCGGGGCCCGAGAAGGCAATCACAGCCTCTTCCCGACAGGGTGTTCGCCCGTACTTGAACGCACGGGTTCCCACGCTCGTTGCCACGGCCGTTTGCGGGAAGACCCCGAGGGATCCACCGCGAGAGCCGAAACAACAAGTCGCCTGCGGGAGATGCTGTTGAGTGCTCACGCCAACGTACTACAACTTACGTTCTCTGCCATGCGTAATTTGTGGGAATCATCGGCGCTGGTTTTCGACTGCTGGTTACCCTGGTCTACCCACGCGAAACCATCCGTAACTGCTTCGATCCACTCGTGCAACGACATAGGACGCGCTGCTCAGAAGCTGCACCGCGTACCCTGGCTGCACAGGCCAATCACGGTGTCCCGGGAGCGCAGGGGAACGGGGGCGATACGCCTTGCGTTTCTATCCTGTGGCTGCGAGGGTGCGAGGCCCAGGGGTCAGGCCCTGGCGAGCCTGCGTTCTTCAGCATGGCTTAAGCCGGGTCGGGCGATAGTGTGTCTTGATGGTCGGGTCTGCTTCTGTGAGGTCGCGTGCACTGTTCCGGGCAGGCGCCCTCGCGATGCTTGGCTCTCTCCTTCTTTCGCGCGCGCAGGGACAGACGCCGACGCAGATCGTCTCCAGCATGGCTGCGGCGGAGATAGCGGCTCGCAACCAGGACAGCTTTTATACCTACACGGCGGACGAGGTCTCTGCGCGGACCGGCGGTCATCGCTGGACGGAGAAGGTTGCGGAGCTTAGGGAAGGATCCCTGCATCGCCTGATTGCCATCGACGGCAAGCCGCTTACGCCCGCGGAGGCGAGGGTGGAAGCGGACCGCATCAACGACATCGTTCACCACCCGGAGGAGTTTCGCCGAACCGGCGCCGCGCACAAGGACGATGAAGCCCGTGCCGGGCAGCTTCTGCAGTTGCTGCCAAAGGCCTTTGTGATCACTTCCGCGGGCGAGGCGCATGGATGCGTGCAGTTTGCGTTCCGGCCCAACCCTGGCTACCAGCCCTCGACGTATGAGGAGCGCGTGGCGGCGGCCATGGCGGGCACCGTGTCGCTGGAGCAGACGACCAACCGGCTGTGTACCTTGCAGGCGGCCATCGTTCACCCGGTGCAGTTTGGGTTCGGCCTGCTGGGGCGCATCGAACAGGGCGGCCACTTCGATCTGGAGCGCACACCGGTGGATGCGCTCCACTGGAAGTCGGACCGGATCAGTGTGCACATGCAGGGCCGCATCCTGCTGATGAAGACGCTGACCCGGGAGCAGGAAGTCAGGCGTACGGAGATTCATCTGCTGCGCGCACCGATCACGCTGGAGCAGGCTGCCCAACTCACATCGCTGTAGATGCTCAAGCGCCGTGCAGTGCAGCCGCTCTTTGTTAGGGCGTGGCTTGTATCTGCAGCTGGTAAGGTCCGTAGTCGATGGTCAGGACGGCGGTGCTCCCCAGGCGCATCGTGCTGTCGGTCCGGTCATGCTCCGGAAGCCAGAACTGCCCAGTCTTCGCGTAGGTGTGGTGAATCTCAGTCTTCTTCACCCAGAACGAAGGATTCTGCGCCGGTTCCGCATCGATCTGGACGACGGCGAACTCCTCGGCATCCACGAAGATGGTGCCCCGGTACAGGAACTTCGAGGCGACCTTCGGCTCGACGTGCAACCGGTAGCATGGCCGTCCGGCAACCACCTGCTCGCCGAGGGAAGAGAAGCTGTAATTCGCGGGCGTCAAGGCGGTCTGACCAGGATTCTTTGCGGCTTCCCCCTCGCTCTCGATGAGCTTTCGAAGCACACCATCGACGAGCAGCCTGGAGCCGCTTTGCGAGAGGATCTCGAAGCGCTTCTCTGAGGGAGCGATGTAGTGGGCCTGAACCGTCATGCTCGCCTTCAGCGAAGGCATGCCGCGGTAGACCACGGTGTACTCGCGTTGTTCGTTGTACCCCTTCAGGCGATCGGCCCTGCGCGCATTCGCTTCGACCAGCTTGCGGACGATTTCGTCGGCACGGGCCGGGGCAGGGGGAGAGACGGGAACGGGCT
>CAXUNH010000280.1:0-3908 GCA_964252405.1 uncultured Acidobacteriaceae bacterium
GTCCAGGAGGGCCTCGGTGGGCGCGCCGTGTAGGTCAGGGTGGGCGTTGTAGGTGCGGACGCCAAGGATAACGGTGTCGAAGTGGGCCAGATGGTCAGGGGTGAGGTCCGAGACGGTGAGACTTGCGACTTCGAAGCCGATTGATCGGAGATTGTCGGCTACGGCGTCGCCGGTGCCTGGCAGGTAGGCGATGCGGCGGTGGGTGGGAAGTCTCAGGTCGACGGGAACGATGCGGTTTGTGGCGGGTTGATAGAAGTTGGTATAGGGGATTCCTGGATAACCGACCGCTCCAAAGCCGTCCGGCACCTTCTCGCCTCCCGGAGGCACGGCGTAGGTGTGCAACGTAAAGGCGACGCGTCCGACGGGCGGAGGCTCGAGCACAATCTGGCGTACGGCAGCATCGGAGCCCAACCGGTTGTCCGGCAGAACACGCCAGTGCGGAGGCGGATCAGCTTCAAAGCGGGTGTCGGCGGGTGTCGCTTCAAAGTCGATGGTGACGCTGGTCTGCGATGGGGGAAGCACCTGGGCATGGGAGAGCAGGCGCACCGATCCTGGCGGGATCACGCTTACGGGCTGGTTGGACCAGTCGACAACGCGCCCGAGGCGAACCTCGGTCTGGTGATAGCGGAGTGTAGCCCAGGCGACAAGGGCGGGCGGGGTCGCGGAGGCGTTGCGGAGAGCGGGGTCGTTGAGCTGATATGTGGGCTGCTCGATATCCTGCCGAAAAAAGTAGGGACGGGTGACCACGGAGGTCAGGGCTGGACCGGCATCCAGGACGGTTAGGAAGGGGTGTGTGGCACTGACCGCGGGCTCGGCATCGATGGCGAGCAGACGCTCTGACCTGGCATTTGGAGCGCCCTCCACCGTCTCCGAAAAGAGCCCGACGGTCTCTTCCGCCGCCGCGGTGAGCCGGGTTGCGACCTGAACGTCGGTGCCCTGGATGACGTCGGAAGACGGCGTCTGGGCTGTGGCCTGGAGGTTCAGGCCAAGCGCGCAGACGACGGCCTGATTCAACTGAACCTGCTTGATGCGAAGTTCGTGCAGCACGTCGGCGCTGTTGGGAAACGGGCTGGCTTCCAGATCAGCGAGCAGCGCGCCGAGCTGGTTTTGGGCGTCGACCAGTGAGGGAGCGAGCGCGGCCGGGGCACGGGTGGCAAGCGATGTGCGGACTTGCGTGATGGCTGCTTGCAGGTGGTCGAGACCTTCGAGCAGAGTGGCGGGAGGGGCACTGGTAAGACTCGCAATGCCACGCAGGCTTGTGTCGATTCCATCGAAGAACTGTGCGTCCTGAGGAGCTGCGGTATCGCCGCCAGGATGAGCATTTTCGACCTGGATGCACGGGGTCTTTAACTGGCCGGCAGAGGCGGGCGACAGCGTCGATCCGTCCGGGCAGAGACGCGAGCCATAAAGGTGATAGGCGATGTCGTAGGCGCCGGAGGTAGCGAGGCGAACGTTGGGACCGATCTGGGTGCGCTGCAGGCCGAGTCCTATCCGGGCGAACTGGACGTAGCTGAGTTGAGCGGTTGGATCGGCGTTGGGATCTGGAAGATCCTGGGAGTTTGCCGCGGCGTTGGTAAGGAGCGGGTCGGTTTGGCCCTCGTGGAGGATGACGTCGGGGGTGGGAGGTATTGCGGTGGTTTGACCGGTGACATAGTTGGTGAAGCTGGGGGGTACGTACTGGTTCGTGGCGTAGTCGAACAGGCCCTGAGGAGTAATGGCGAAGCTGGGGACGCGGGCGAAGACCTTGAGCGGGGCCCAGGGAAGGATGCCTTCGCGGGTGAGTTCGGGGAAGACGGGGGGATCGGCCGCGGCTTTGAAGACCTCCTGGGCGATCTGGCCGGAGACCTGATGCTGGCCGTGGCCGTCGGTGACGCCGCCGACGAAGACGGCCGCGAGGACCAGGGGGCGGTAGAGGCGGACGGCGCGGACGGCGTCGTAGAGGACGCGTTCGTGGGTCCACTTGCGGAACGCTTCTTCCTTGGTCTTGGAGAAGCCGAAGTCGACTTCTGTGCCGAAGAGCTGATCGGCGCCGAAGTAGCGATCGGCGGCGAGAAGTTCCTGGGTGCGGATCAGGCCGAGCGCGTCTTCAAAGTCGCCGGTCACCGCGTTCTGGCCGCCTTCGCCGCGGGTGAGGGTGAGGGTGGCGACACGGGCGCCAAGACCGCGAGAGTAGAGCGTGAGCATGCCGCCGTCTTCGTCGTCAGGGTGGGCGACGATGAGCATGAGCGTGGCGCGGGTGTTCAGTTTGCGGAGAAGCTGCTGAAGACCGAGCGGGCCTTGGTCGATCGGGAGTTCGCGGCCGGTTCTGGGCTGCACGCGCTCGCCGCGGAGGTTGGCGGGATCGGTGAACGTGCTTTGGGCGTGAGCCGTGAGGGCCAGAGCGAGGCTGAGCGCGGCGATTGCAGTCGCGAGGAGCTTCATGGTGTCTAGCGTCTCACGGCGGGTACCCCTCCCCCGTATTTCAAGTCCAAAGTACGTTCGATAGAGGACTTAGGTCTGGACTTCAGGAGTTCCAAGTTGAACTGAATTTGAGGCAGTGGGTCTTTAGGTGACTGGGGAAGGCTGCACGTCCGGGCGTGAAGGCTTACCAGCGGCTGAAGCCGATCCCAAAACCGAAGAAGCCGTGGTCCGGCTAAAGCCGGGCATACGGGTCGCTGGGTTGGAACGATTCGCATTCCACGCGCAGAGGGTACCGCTTGTGGCTCGAGCGGAAGGCAGCTCCCGTGCGGATGACAAAGCGCAAGGCGGAAGGAAGTCCATGCGGACCTGAAGACAGGCAGAGCTAAGGGTGGATCAGGTAGAGACTGGTTTGGCGGGGAAGGAAGGTCTTAAAGCCCTCGTCGGTGAGGTAGGTGTCGTCTTCCTCCATCATGTAGACCTTCTGGTTGTTCCACTCGGGCACTGGTGTGGCGGTGTTGAGTTCCATGGAGAGATAGCTGCCTTTCCGGAGGCGTTTGGCTTCGGACGCATGAGCCTGGGCGGCACGGTAGTCCAAGGCGGCGCCTAAGCCGTGGCCCTGGTCACCGATGGGATGGGAGTAGACCTTGGCCTCGATGTGCTGGCGGGCCATGTCGGCCATGATGTCGTTGTAGACCTCGCCGGCGGGGCGGCCGGGGCGAGAGCGGGTCATCAGGCTGTCCTGGAGCAGGTTGGTGTTGTGGAGCGCTGCGGTGAGGCCGGCGGGCGCGGCCGTCTCGCCGGGGCGGAGGACGTAGGCCATCTTCTGCCAGTCGGTGTTGAGGCCGAAGGCAGTGATGCCGAAGTCGAGGTGGAGAAGGTCGCCGGGCTGAATGACGGTGGCCTCGGGTTCAACCGCGAGGAAGTCGCGCGAGGTGGAGGGAGTGCGGCCGCGGCGCTGCAGGCGAAGATCCTGTTGGAACCAGGTGCTGACGTTGTTGGCGCCCATTTGGTCGTAGAGCCAGCGGCGGACGCCGCCGATGGTGGTCTTGCCGGGGGTGATGACTTCGTTGGAAAAAGCGCGCTTGGTGAGCTGGTCGGTGAGCGCGACGAGCTGGGTGTAGAGGTCGAACTCGGCGGGGAGGCGGGTGTCGGTGTACTCCTCGATGAGGCCGGCGGCGGAGACGAAGTGGGCCGTGGCTTCGGGGCCGAGGGTCTGGGCGAGGAAGTTATAGCTGTCGTGGGTGAGGGAGCGCTGCACGCCGCGTTTCGCGTCGATGGACAGACCGATGTGCCTGGGGTGGTACTGGGCGTAGAGCGCGGGCAGTACCTCTGTGGCGGGCTTGGGATCGTCGGGCTCTTCAAAGAAGCGTTGGACGTTCTCTTCAGCGTAGCCCGTGATGGCGACCTTGCGCAGGGTGGTGCCGGTGTCAATGAAGACGAAGAGGTCCCGGTTGCCGGTGTAGGGGCGGGGTGGGGCGATGTACTCGGTGAGCGGGTCGTTGTGGAAC
>CAXUNH010000281.1:0-3900 GCA_964252405.1 uncultured Acidobacteriaceae bacterium
GCAACAGCCTCCGAAGCTGTAGGTCAGACGTTCGAATCGTCTCGGGCGCACCATCTCCCAACAAGCTTGCATTCAGCCCCAGGCGTCCACCGTGACGATCCTCACGCCTTGCTCTGCCGATCGTTGAAGCAGGCTTTCCGTGGCCAGGACGGTGTCGGTGCGATCGTAGCCCTGCTGCTCGTCGAAGCCGTCATGCAGCAGAATGTTGGCGCCGCGACCGCGTTTGCGAGCGCGTTCCAGGCCGGGCGCGATCCTGGCGAGAATGCCTTCCACACCGATCGGCTCCCAGTCATGGCCCTGCACGTTCCACTGCACGGGCGTCAGGCCTTCAGCGCGGAGGAAGCGCAGGATGCCCGGGCGGCGGGCGCCGAAGGGAGCGCGAAAGTAGCGGATCGGCGCGCCCAGCGTGTCCTGGAGCAGCGCTGTGCAGTCCCGAACCTCCCTCGCGACGAAGTCCATGGGCTTGTTGGCGAGGAACGGGTGGGACATGGTGTGGTTGCCGACCACGTGGCCGGCCGCGTGGACGCGCCGCACGAGGTCCCCTTGCTCGCGAATGAACTTCCCCACCATGAAGAACGTCGCTCGCGCATTGTGGGCGGCGAGCACGTCCAGCAGCTCCGGGGTGGAGCGCGGGTTGGGGCCGTCGTCGTAGGTCAGGGCCCATTCGTTGGGGTCGTTGCCGCTGATGAGCGTGGGGCCGAAGAGTTGCGACTCCGGCTGCAGACCGGACGTGACGAGCTTGTAAGCCGCAGCGGTGGGCCCAAGAGCGATCGCTGCCGCGCGGAGGAGTCTGGGCATCTCTCGGGTACCTAGCTGGCCTTTTGCTGGTTAAGGAGGGCCAGCAGCTCTTCGGCGTGACCTTGCGGCTTGACGTTGGCAAAGGTGTGCAGCAGTCGTCCATCAGAGCCGATGACGTAGGTCGTGCGCTCGACGCCGGTGACTGGTTTGCCGTACATGGTCTTGTGCTTCAGCAGGTCGAAGCGCTGGATGATCTCCTGGTCCTTGTCCGCCAGCAGCGTGTAGGGAAGTTCATATTTGGCCTTGAATTTGGCTTGCGCCTTGGGTGTGTCGCGCGAGATGCCAAGGACCACGGCGCCGGCCTGCTCCAGTTGC
Organism: uncultured Acidobacteriaceae bacterium; assembly: GCA_964252405.1. GTDB lineage: Bacteria > Acidobacteriota > Terriglobia > Terriglobales > Acidobacteriaceae > Granulicella. The sequence goes on from CAXUNH010000281.1 coordinate 1,114, forward strand.
GCGAACTGATCGCGAAAGCCGCAGGCTTCGATGGTGCAGCCGGGAGTGTCGGCTTTCGGGAAGAAAAACAGGATCACGGGCTTGCCGAGAAAGTTCGATAGCGTTACGGGCAGGCCGTCCTGGTCGGGCAGCGTGAAATCCTCGACGGGTTCGCCAACGTGCGGTGCGGGCATTGGGTGTGTCTCCATGCCCAGCATAGCGGAACGGGACGGCAAACGTGGTGTTCGCGATGTGCGTCCACGTCGCCTGAAAGCGATGAGGCGCAGAGTGATCTCTGCGCCTCAGCTTGCATTTGTGTGTGTGGATCGGGCTAGACGAGCACGCCTTCCGGTACGTCGTCCGCGACTTCCTGGTCAGTGGAGGCAATGGAGCTCGCCAGCGGGAAGTAGGCGTTGGCGACGTACTGGCCGAGCATGCGATGCGTGTTGAAGAAGGTGCCGTTCATCGCGATGCAGTGCTGCCGCATGCGAGCCCAGGCTTTCTTGTTCGCGAACATGGGACCCACGGAGCGCTCGAGTTTGTCATAGAGGCACTCGGCCTCGCGAGACTCGTCGTTGAAGTCCTCCACGGCCCAGCCGGTGATGTTCTCCGCGCAGCCTTCAATCCACCATCCGTCAAGCACCGACAGCGAGGGCACACCGTTGAGCGCAGCCTTCATGCCGCTGGTGCCCGAAGCTTCGTAGGGGCGCAGGGGCGTGTTCAGCCACACATCGACACCCCCCGTGAGCTGTTCGCCGAGTTCCCAGTCGTAATTTTCAAGGTAAAGAATGCGCAGTTTGGAGTTGTTCAGACGGCCGGCCGCGGAGAAGACCTCGCGGATGAGCGCTTTGCCGGCGTTGTCGGCCGGATGGGCCTTGCCCGCGTAAAGAATCTGCAGGCCGCCCAGCTTGTCGGCGATCTCATGCAGGCGCTCGGCGCGTTGGAAGAGCAGGTTGGCGCGCTTGTAGGTGGCGACGCGGCGCGCAAAGCCAAGCGTCAGGACCTCGGGGTCGAGTTCGATGCCGGTGCGCTCCTTGACCGTGGCGAACAGGCGTGCCTGGCCCTGCTTGTGCGTGGCCTCAATGACCGCGGGCTCAATGCCGTACGCATTGCGGAAGAACTGATTGTCATGGCGCCAGGCAGGGATCTCCTTGTCGAAGAGCTCCTGAAACGCGGGCGAGACCCACGTAGCCGCATGGACGCCGTTGGTGATGGAATGGATCTTGTACTCGGGGAACATGCCCTGCGACACCTTGCCGTGCTGCATGGCCACGCCGTTGACGTAGCGCGCAAAGCTGAGCGCAAGGTACGTCATGTTCATCAGACCGTTGTGGATGCCGCCGAAACGCTCAATGCAGGTGGCGCGCTCATGGCCGAGGACCCGGTACATGTGGTCGAGGCCGAACTGGTCGTGGCCGGCCGGGACGGGCGTGTGCGTGGTGAACACGCAGTGCTCGCGAACAAAAGCGGCGTCGGCCTCGGTGGCATCGCGGAGGGGGATCCCGGCGAGATGCTCTTCCAGCAGACCGACGGTCAGCAGCGATGCATGACCCTCGTTCATGTGGCAGACCTGCGGCCGGCACCCGATCGCATGCAGCAGATGAATGCCGCCGAGACCGAGAACGGCTTCCTGGCACAGGCGGTAGTACGAATCGCCGCCGTAGAGGTGGTCGGTGAGGTGACGATCCCAGGGGTCGTTGCCTTCGATGTCGGTGTCGAGCAGATACACGGGCAGGATGTGCCCTGTGACGCCGACCACGTCAAAGCGCCAGGCGCGGATGGTGATGTCGCGGCCCTGAAGCTGAATTGTGACCGTGGGACCGGCTTCGGGAAGGGTGGCTTCCGGGTGCCAGGGCACGTCGGACTCGGTCTGCTGCCCGTTGGTGTCCAGGTATTGGCGGAAGTAGCCGCAGCGGTGCGCCAGGGAAACGGCCACCATGGGAGCGCCCGTATCGGCGCCGGAGCGCAGGGTGTCGCCGGCGAGCATGCCGAGACCGCCCGAATAGGTCGGGAGCGACTTGCTCAATGCGATTTCCATTGAGAAGTAGGCGACTTTGCGTTCCGAAAGGTCGATGAACGGGGCCGTGGAGCTAGAAGAGCTGGCAAGAGCCATGCGAGACATTTCCTTCGTGCAACGATGCTTTAACCGTTGCGATGATCTTCCTCATACAGGTCTGCCGGGGACGGCCCCGCGCAGTCGTGCGTCGTTCGCTGAGACTGTTTTGCGTCTTCTTGGGATAAGTTTACCAAACCGGCAACGCGAATCGCTCTTTTGTAGATAGAGAACGACATCGGGAGGACACTACAGGACCACGGGGACGGGTGTCAGTGGGCCTTCTGTGGGATGTGGAAACCCCTGGTTCAGAGGGTTTTGAAGCCGAGCTTCATGGCCAGGCCAAGCGCCAGGGCCAGGACCAGGGCCAGGGTGGTGAGGCCTCCAGGACCGCGCAGGCGCCTTGTCGCGGCCTCCACGGCAACGATCACGAGGTAAACCAGAAAGGCTAGGACGAGTCCGTTGAGGACGAAAGCGCGGCCGGGGCTTGTCTGGACCTGCCACACCGGCACCGACGGGAAGAACGGGAGCAGCAGTGTGCCCGCGCCAAAAAGGACGAGAAACAGCAGCGCCTGCAGCACGACCAGGATGGCCTTTGTGAACACCGGAAGCTTTCCCTTCTTGTGGATGGTGAGAAGTGTACAGCGAGGTGGGGACTCCACCCCCGTACTTTCTGTTCAAAGTACTTCCGGTAAAGGACTTAGGTCTGGACTTTACAACCTTTGTGGAAGGTGAGCTTCGGCTTTGTTTGGGAG
>CAXUNH010000282.1:0-3891 GCA_964252405.1 uncultured Acidobacteriaceae bacterium
GGCGTGCCGTCAGGCGGAGACTGCGGAGCTTTACCTCGTCGTCGACGGCCTGGGACATGGCGTCCAGGCCTCCGACGCAGCGACCCTCGCCACCGAAATCTTCTTGACCGCCGCCACCACCAACGCAGCCGGCCTGGTGCAGCAGATGCACGGGCCTCTCCATAGCACCCGCGGCGCAGCGCTGGCGGTCATCTCGCTGGACCGGAGGAGCCGGACGGCTGACTTTTGCGGGGTCGGAAATATCTCTGCGAGTCTGAACACCAGCTCCCGCACGACGCACCTGGTCTCCCAGAACGGCACGGTCGGGCACCAGGCCCGACAGATTCGCGCGTTTTCTTACCCGTTCGAGACGGGCGACCTGCTCGTCATGCACTCCGACGGGATCGCCACGCATTGGAACCTGAACAAATACCCCGGTCTGATGGACGCGGCGCCTGCCCCCGTCGCGGCTGTGCTGTATCGGGACTTCAACCGGGGCAGGGATGATGCCACGGTACTGGCGGTGCGCCTGTGAGTGCACACCGTCATGGTGGAACTCCGTTGTTGACGGTGAGCATCTCCGGCGAGAATGACCTCCTTCTCGCACGCCGTCGAGCGACCGAAATCGCCGGTCTGCTGGGATTGGACCGGCAGGATCAAACCCGGATTGCCACTGCGGTGTCTGAGATCGTTCGCAATGCCTACACCTACGCTCACGGGGGAAAGATCGAGTTCTTTGTCGAGCGTGTCCCTCGCCCGGCGCTGCGCGTCGTCGTGGGGGACGCAGGTCCGGGCATTCCGCATCTCGCAAAGATCTGGGACGGCACGTACCGCTCCACCACCGGCATGGGCCTGGGCATCCTTGGGGCCAAGCGCCTCACGGACCATTTCGAGATCGAAAGCACGCCCGCAGGAACCCGTGTCACCCTGGTCAGAGCCGTCAGCGGAGCGCCGGACCGCAAGGTCCCGTCGGACACGGAACTCCTGAGCGCGTTGACCGCCTCACGGTCCAACGATGCCGTCACGGTGCTCGTTGACCAGAACCAGGAATTGATGGCGGTGCTCGACCAGCTTCGGGTGCGGGAGACCGAACTGGAGCGCCTGAACAAAGAACTGGAGGAGACCAACCGCGGCGTCATGGTGCTGTATGCCGAGCTGGAGAACAAGGCCGAAGCGGTGCAGCAGGCAAACGAGATGAAGACCCGTTTTCTCTCGGCAGTGACGCATGAACTGCGCACGCCGCTCAACAGCATCGTCAGTCTGTCCCGTCTTCTGTTGCAGCACACAGACGGCGACCTGAGTGCCGAGCAGGAGAAGCAGGTTGGCTTCATTCTGCGTTCGGCCCAGAATCTCACGGAATTGGTGAACGACCTTCTGGATCTCGCCAAGGTGGAAGCCGGCAAGATCTCCGTGCAATCAGCCCCGGTCGCCGTCACGGACGTTTTCTCAGCGCTGCGCGGCATGTTCCGGCCCATCGCCCAGGGGGGACACGTCGAGTTTCGCGTGGAGGAGCCGCGGGAGGACCTGCGGCTGACCACCGATGAAGGCAAACTCTCGCAGATTCTGCGAAACTTCATCTCCAACGCGCTGAAGTTCACTGAGGCAGGGGAGGTGGTTCTGTCCGCCTGGCGAGATGGCGGTTCGGTCCTCTTCAGGGTCGCGGATACAGGGATGGGAATCGCGGCAGAGAACCGTGACCGCGTACTCCAGGAGTGGGTGCAGGTCGAAGGTGCAGGGCCGGCCAAGCATCGCGGAAGCGGTCTGGGTCTGCCGCTCGCGAAGAAGTTCACCGAACTCCTTGGCGGAGAGATGTGGTTCGACTCTGTAGTGGGGCAGGGGTCGCAGTTCTATATCCGCCTGCCGATCGGGGAGAGCAGCGAAGACGAAGCGGGGGACGACGGATCCCCGGCTCTGCCGGAGCCAGTGATCGTGATAGTGGATGATGATGAGGTGGCCCGCTACCTGCTTCGCCGTCAACTGGCCACCCTTACCACCGCCCGCGTCCTGGAAGCGGTGAACGGCATGGAAGGCCTGGGACTCATCCGCGAGCAGAAGCCCGCGTTGGCCATCCTGGACGTCATGATGCCAGGGCTGAACGGGATTGAGCTCGCCTCCGAGCTGCGGGGGGATGCCGGCTTCAAAGACCTCCGGCTGCTCGTGATTACCTCAAAGCCGCTGGACGAGGAGGAGCGATCAAGGCTCGCCAGCCTGCGCGCGGAAGTGATCGGACGAAAGGACACATCGGGTGAGGAGCAACGGGTTGTCCTTGAGCGTGCGCTGTTGGACGTTGGTCTCAGCAACCTGCATCAGGGAACACCCGCATGATCCACCTCGACAAGCCAATCCTGTATGTGGACGACACGGAGGAGCAACGCTACGCCATGTGTCGCCTGCTCGAGCGGGAAGGGTATCGGCCCCTACAGGCGGGTACGGGCGCATCCGCGCTGGCGCAGCTCCATCCGGAGCTTCTGGCGATCATCCTGGATGTGAAGCTCCCGGATATGAGTGGCTACGAGGTGTGCCGGCTCATCAAGCAGCATCCCGTATACGGCAGTATCCCGGTGATTCAGGTGTCCGCAAGCTTTGCAGATCCGGACCGCCGCGCGGTGGGGCTTTCGGGCGGAGCTGACGCCTACATCGCTCAGCCCGTGCATCCGCAGGAGCTCTTGAACCTCGTCGGTTCGCTCATCCGGTCCAGCCACTCGGAGCGCATGTTGCGACTTCTGGCGCAGATCGGACCGAGCATCAACCGGTCCCTTGATCTGAACGAGACCCTGCGCGCCGCATGCCATGCGATCCCCCCGCACTTTGCAGACCGCTGCCACGTGTTGTTCCTCGCGGATCCCTCGGTCGACGCCCCTTCCCTCGACCCTGCGTTGCGATCCATTGCGGACGCCGCGATGGCTAAAGACTTCCCTCTTATGGCCAGTGGCGGGTCTGCCGCGTCCGTCATTGGCGCTCCCCTGCGGAATGCCGGGAAGGCGCTGGGCGCCATCCTCTTTGTTCTGGACTCAGGAAAGCGGAGCTATACCGAAACGGACCTGGTCTACGCTGCGGACATTGCGGATCGCGTAGCCCTGGCGCTTGATAACGCCCGGCTGTACTCCGCGCAACAATCCGCGCAGGAGGCCCTGATCCAGTCCGAAAAGCTCGCGGCTGCAGGACGCCTCTCCGCAGCCATCGCCCACGAGCTCAACAACCCCCTGGAAGCGATCACCAATCTCCTGTTCCTCATCGACACCGGGCCGGGCGTACCCGAGGACGCACGAGGCTACGCCAAGGAGGCACTCTCCGAACTCGAACGCCTGTCACACATCACGCGCCAAAGCCTTGGCTTCTACCGCGAGCTTTCAACAGCCCGCACCTTCAACGTATCGGAGAATGTGGCCGAGACACTCAGCCTCTACTCTCGCCGGCTCGGCGCCAAGAGCATCGAGATCTCAACCCACTACGATGAAGCCCTGGAGGTCTTCGCGATACCCGGGGAGATCCGCCAGGTAGTCTCAAACCTGATCGTGAATGCGCTCGACGCTATGGAACAGGGCGACCGCCTGGAGATCCGCACCTTTCCGTCCAAATGGGGAGAGGTCGTCATCAGCGTGCGCGACACCGGTCCAGGTATGCCTGAGCATATTCAGAGCCGCATCTTCGAACCCTTCTTCACGACCAAGCCTGGCACAGGGACCGGCCTCGGTCTGTGGGTCAGCGACACCATCGTCCGCAAACACCATGGCCGCCTCGACCTGCAAAGCTCGCAAACCGGCGAGGAGCGAGGGACAACCATGGCCATTGTGCTTCCCCAAGCGCAGTGTTCCGCGATTGGGACCGAACACTCCGTCAACCGGTCCATCTGAAAGGAATGGTCGGGGCGAGAGGATTCGAACCTCCGACCCCCTGCTCCCGAAGCAGGTG
>CAXUNH010000283.1:0-3842 GCA_964252405.1 uncultured Acidobacteriaceae bacterium
ACCCACAGCCATGAAACGTGCCACCCTCACCCCGGCAGCCGCCCCAGTTAAAGGCACGGAATAAGGTCGCGATCGCCATAAGCGGCCGTTGCCGCGGCTTTTTTTCGATTTCCGAACGGGAATCCGCTGTTGCTCTTGCCGTGGTCGCTGAGTACAGGATTGGTCTGCCCCGATGAAGAGGGCGAAATTAAATGGGCAGACGGTAGGCGACCATCGAGTGCGGACGACCGATCATCGACGATTGATGATTGCCCATCGATGATTGACCATCGCTTGCCACAGACCACCACAAGAAGGAGGGGAGAGGCGCGTTCCGCGGCCCTCAGGAGACATCAACCTACGCGCGCTCTCACCCTCTGCCCGTAGAGACGGGGACGGTCCCGGGAGAGACTACGCGGCTGGATGCAATAATTCGGCTATGGGGTCAAAGCCTGTGCCCGAAGGCGTTGCCGACGCAACGCGACGTCGTTTTCTTGCTGTTTCCGCTGCAGCCGGTCTGGGTTCGACGCTGTTTCCGGGGGCGCTCTTAGGTTTGGCGGCGGGCGACGCCGCGGCGCAGGGAGCCGCGCCGGCCCCTGAGGGCGACGCTTCGTTGCCGAAGATTACCGAGGCGATGATCGAGGCGGCGGCCGCCATCGCGGGAGTGAGCTTTACGGCCGAGCAGCGCAAGCAGATGCTCGACAACCTGAATAATCAGCGCGACGACATTGTGCAGGTGCGGGAGATCCCGCTGCCGAACAGCATGGCGCCCTCGCTGGTTCAAGATCCCGTGCTGCCAGGGACGAAGCTGGACACGGAGCGGCGGCCGGCGAAGCTGGGGCCCGCGCCTTCGGTGGCGGGGCTTTCCGCGAGCAATGAGGAACAGGTGGCGTTTGCCACGGTGCGGCAGTTGGGCGCGCTGTTGCGGGCGAAGAAGACGACGTCAGTGGAGTTGACAAAGCTGTATCTGGCGCGACTGAAGCGGTATGATCCGACGCTGCACTTTCTGATCAATGCGACGGAAGACCGCGCGCTGACGCAGGCCGCGGCGGCGGATCGTGAGATGGCGGGCGGCAAGGTGCGCGGGCCTTTGCACGGGATTCCGTGGGGCGCGAAGGACCTGCTGGCGGTGAGGGGCTATCCGACGACGTGGGGCGCGGGCCCGTACATGACCCAGAGCTTTGACTACGACGCAGAAGTGGTGAAACGGCTGGATGCCGCGGGTGCGGTGCTGGTGGCGAAGCTGACCCTGGGTGCGCTGGCGCAGGGGGATTTGTGGGGACCGAAGCCTGGGGTGCGGACGCGCAACCCGTGGAATCCGGGCCAGGGATCGAGCGGATCGAGCGCGGGTGTGGCGAGCGCGGTGGCGGCGGGCTGTGTGGGGTTTGGCATTGGGACGGAGACGCTGGGGTCGATCTCCAGCCCAAGTACACGGTGTGGGACGACGGGGCTGCGGCCGAGCTTTGGGTTGGTGCCGCGGACCGGGGCGATGGCGCTGAGCTGGTCGATGGATAAGATCGGGCCGATTGCGCGGAGCGTGGAGGATGCGGCGCTGGTGCTGGAGGCGATGTACGGACCGGATGGGCAGGACCCGAGTGTGCAGCCGGCGGCGTTCAACGTGGACTTTACGGTGGATGTGCGCAAGCTGCGGGTGGGCTACATCAAGACGGCGTTTGACGCGCCGACGATGGACCCGATCAAGCCGCCGAGCGAGACGCTGGCGGGCAAGGAGTTGGAGGCGTACAACCGGCGGGTCGCGTCGCGGAGGGCGGCGTTTGCGCAGGGGGTGTATGACGTTCAGTTTGCGCAGAGGGCGTTGGAGGTGCTGCGCGGCATGGGGGTGGGACTGCAGCCGGTGGAGTTTCCGAAGTTCAACTATGGGGCGTTGGTGCCGATGCTGGAGGCCGAGGCTGCGGCGGCCTTTGATGAGCTGACGCGGTCTGGGCGGGATGCGCAGTTGGCAGGGCAGGAGTTTTACGACTGGCCGAACAGCTTCCGGATTGCGCGGCTTTACCCGGCGGTGGATTACATCAATGCCTCGCGGGCGCGGCGACTGGCGATGGAGCAGGTCGGGGCCTTCTTCAAGAACTTCGATGTGGTGGTCGCGACCAGTGGTGGGCCGCAGTTGACCGCGACGAACCTGTGCGGGCAGCCGGCGGTGATTGTGCCGAATGGTTTCCGGGGAGCGGATGCGCCGCCTCCGCCGTCAACGGATGTGAACAGCTTGTCCAACCAGGGTGGGCCGGGGACGCCGGTGTCGTTGACATTTTTAGCGCCGTTGTATGGCGAGGCGAAGGCGTGTGCGTTGGCGCATGCGTACCAGGGGAAGACCGGGTTTCACTTGCAGCATCCGAAGCTGGTGTGAAGGGCTGCGAGTGGGGCGAAAAAGCCTTACCCGGCGGCTGAAGCCGCAAAGCGAAGGGCGGCATAGTGGCCCGGCTGAAGCCGGGCTCTGACGAAGATGCTGCATAGGAGAGGGCTGAAGCTGCTTCCTAGGAGGGCGTATCGCTGCATCCAGTACCAATTTCGCTCAGAATCGCTTGCGCATTGAGCCGCTTGCGGCGTCGATGCAGCGGCTGCAGAGGATCACGGTGTGCACGCGGCCGTTTCGGGCGGCGGGCCCGCGGATTGAGACGGAGCGGCTGGGGGACAAGCTGCTGGTGCACAACTATGGGCATGGCGGCTCGGGGTGGTCGTTGAGCTGGGGGTCGGCATCGCTGGTGGTGCCGATGGTTCTGGCTGCGGGCCTGCGGGAGGTGGCCGTGATTGGCTGCGGGGCGCTGGGCATTACGTCGGCGATCGCGCTGCAGCGGGCAGGGGCGCGGGTGAGGATCTATGCGCGCGACCTGCCGGCGGATACGCGGTCCGCGCGGGCGACCGGGACGTGGACGCCGGATGCGCGGGTGGCGCTGACGGGCTGCATTGACGAGGCGTTTGGGGCGCGTTGGGAAGGGATGGCGCGATGCTCGTTTGCGACGTACGGGGAACTGCGGCAACGAACGACGGGGCTGGTGGAGTTTCATGACCGGTACACGTTGTCGGATCTCCCGCCGGATGAGGCGATCGCGCTGCGGGTGCGCGAGGACGCGATCGGCTTTGCGAAGCTGGAAAGCCGGCTGGCGGACGTGACGCCGCGAGCGGAAGATCTTCGGCCGGGAGAGCATCCCTTCCCGACGGCCTATGCACGGCGCGCGTCTGTGCTTCGCTTCCACATTGCGCTGTACTTTGAGTACCTCGAGCGTGAGTTTCGGGAGCGCGGCGGCGTGATTGAGCGCGCGGAGTTTCACGCGCCTGGAGATCTGCTGCGCGTTCCGGAGCCGGTGCTGGTGCACTGCACGGGCTATGGCGCGCGTGCGCTGTTCGGGGATGCGTCGTTGATCCCGGTGCGTGGGCAGATTGCCTGGCTGCCGCCCGCGCCGGAACTGCCCTACAGCGTAGTGTGGCGCGACCTGAACGTGGTGCCGCGCGCAGACGGGACCGTGATTCAGTTGGGCGCGCAGGGCGATGCTTTGGGATGGCAGGATGCGAGCGAGACTCCCGACATGGCGGAGGCGGAGCGAGGCATGGCGATGGCTGCGGAGCTGTTCGGGCGCATTTCGGCCGTGGGCGCTTAGGTGGTTGGCTCTGCATGACACAGCAAGTGTGCGGACGACGGGGTTGGGTGAGCGAGCGGACACGGCGGCGGCGGGGAACGCAGGTCTCTCCACTTCGCTTCGCTCCGGTCGAGATGACAATCTGACGGATGCTGAAACCCTGTTCCCTGATTGCCGTAGGTGTTCGCTCTTAGCTGTTCGCTCTTAGCTTCTTTTTGCTTTTAGCTTTTAGCTTTTAGTTTTTAGCTGTTAGCCCTGAACCCTGAACCC
>CAXUNH010000284.1:0-3767 GCA_964252405.1 uncultured Acidobacteriaceae bacterium
GGGGGGGGGGATGGCAGGAGGGCAGCAGCCGATGGTGGCGCCCACGCTGCCGATGGGATGGAACAGTTGGGACGCCTATGGGCTGACCATCACGGAGGCGCAGTTCCGGGCCAATGTGGACGTGCAGCGGGCAAAGCTGCTGCCCTTTGGGTGGCAGTATGCCGTGATCGATGAAGGCTGGTTCTTCTTCAATCCGCAGGATCGCGGAACACCGGCGAAGCTGCACTATGCGATCGACGCACATGGCCGGTATGTTCCGGTCCCTGGCCGTTTCGCTTCTGCCGGCAAGTCTGCGGGCTCGGCGGCATCTCCCGGAGCGATCGCGGCGACGGTCGAAGACACCAGCTTCGCCGCGCTCGGCCAATGGGTTCATGCGCAGGGCCTGAAGTTCGGCATTCACATTGTGAGTGGCATCCCCCGCGCGAGCGTGGAACGCAACTTGCCCGTGGAAGGCTCGGAGTTTCACGCGCAGGAGGTTGCGGATACGGGAGACGCGTGTCCGTGGGATCCCACCAACTGGGGCGTCAAGGACAACGCCGCCGGGCAGGCCTGGTATGACTCGCTGATCCGGCAGTATGCAAGCTGGGGTGTGGACTACCTGAAAGTGGACTGCATCGCCGACCATCCGTACAAGGTCAGCGAAATACGTCAGATTCGCCGCGCCATCGACAAGGTGGGCAGGCCGATGGTTCTGAGCCTGTCGCCGGGGCCCACGCAGTTGAGCCACGCGGAGGAGGTGGGTTCGCTGGCCAATATGTGGCGCATTTCCGATGACGTGTGGGACCGCTGGCAGAAGGCGCCGGACCAGACAACCGAGTTCCCGCAGAGCGTGAAGGAGCAGTTTTCGCGCCTGGCCGCGTGGGAACCCTACACGAAGCCCGGCAACTGGCCCGACGCGGACATGTTGCCCCTTGGAGAGCTGAAACCATCGCCCGGCGATGGCAAGCCACGCACATCACGGCTCACTCCCGAAGAGCAGCGCACGCAGATCACGCTATGGGCGATTGCGCGCAGCCCGCTCATCCTTGGCGCGAACCTGACGATGCTGGATGCGTCGACGACGGATTTGCTTACGAACCGCGATCTGATCCGCATCAACCAGACGTCGACGCACAGTGCACAGGTTCTCCAGGAAGGGGACCTGGTTGCCTGGCGGGCGGACCTGCCCGCTGGAGAAAAGGCGGTCGCGCTGTTCAATCTGGGCGAGACGGAGATGAATCTTTCCAAGCAACTCCCGGAGTTTGGAGAGGATCTAGGCGGCCGTGACTGGGCGGTGCGCAACATCTGGGGTGGAGGCGTGGCGATCTCCGGCCATGAATTTGTGGAGCGCGTGGCGCCGCATGGGTGTGTGTTGTTGATGCTGCAGTAGGAGTGGAAGAGACGAGATAGGAGCGGGGAGAAGAGACAGGAGAGGGAGTTAGGAGTTCCAGGGGTTGATTACTGGGGAGGAGATGTCCTCGAAGTGCTTCACATTTCTCGTTGCGAGGGTGGCGCGGGAGGCGAGGGCGATGCCCGCGATCATCGTGTCCCTGAGTTCACCTGAACGGCCTTTCTTCTGACGCGCTGCCATCAGGTCCGCTGCTTGCTGCGACGCCGCGGTGTCGAATTGAGCGATGCGCTGTTGGAGTAAGTCGCTCAGAAGACGGTCGAAGCTGGCGATAAGGAATGTGCGTCGCTTCCCTGCCGGCAGAATCTGAAGGCCGAAGCGGACTTCGAAGACGGTGACCGCCGTGGTCCAAACGGACGTGCGGGGCTGCTGGTCGAGCCAGTGGATGACGGCTTCGTCCGGTTGCTGGCGCATGAGGGCGGAGAGCACGTTCGTGTCGAGGAGGATCATGGCTCGAAGTGGGCGGGGAGAGCCGGGTGGCCACGAAGCTCCGGGATGTCCTCCTGGAGGCCGATGCCGCTAAAGAGGGCGGCGATTGCCGTTCCCAGCCCTGTCGCCGGCGTGTCCTCTTCGCGTAGGGCGTTGCGGAGGATCTCTCTTGCTTCCTCTTCCATGCTGCGGCCGTGGCGTTTGGCCCGGCGTTGCAGGCGTGCTTTGATGGGACTCTCGAGATTGCGGACCAAAAGCTGTGCCATGGGACAGTCCTCCGCTATCATGATAGCAAATACAATCTCTTCATTCGCGTGCCGGAGTTGAAGCTGATGGTCACTGTAGGTAGCAGAAGGACTGTGGCGCGCTACCGCTTGGATGTACGTCCTCTAGGTCGAGGGATTCAGCATAGAGCTTGGGGTTCTGCACCTCGATAGCAAAGGCTATTGACCTACCAAGGAAGTACTCATCATAGAAGGTCCGGCTTATGCCCGAGTGGGCCTTGGTCGCTTTCCAAACGGTCGCGGGCTCGTTTTCAATGATCTCCCCTACGGTAAATTCACCGATGACTTTCCCGACGGGGAGTGTGGCATACACAACGACAGTTTGCACCCCCTCCTTCCTGAAGATCGCTTTTCGGAACTCGAACCTTTTTAAGCCTCCGAATATTTTCTGGGCGTGTTCAGGCTTTATCGACAATAAGACTTTCATTGACCTCACCAATTCTAAGGATGGACAAGAGCTGACTTTTGTTCAGCTGAAAGAAGCCCCAATACTGGTCGGCACCTAGCCCTACTTCTTGGATCAATCTCTTGCGAGTGGGCCGCTTCTTTAGCGCAACGTTGTACGTGAAGCGAATGACGAACGGAAAGCGGCGGGACCTATAGAAGTCTTTGAGCTCGGCTAAAGTGAAAACTGAGTACGGTGCACAGTATTTTACGAAGGCCTCTTCCGATTCAAAACTGCTGATGTGCCTGTACTCCTCCACAACGCAAACGGACGTGGCAACCGATCTATAGTGAGCCGACCCTTGCTGGTCGGATGTTCTGTATATGAGCAGAACGTCTCCACGCCGCAATGAATCAACCCCTCGCATAGCTGTGAGGTAGACCTTGTGTATGCTGTTCGCGTGAGACACATCCTTGATGATGTCCTCACGTTCATTGGCCAAAATCGAATCAGGCAGAAGGCGTGTGTGCCACTTTGGGTGGAGTGACATGAGATATGAATGCCCTCTCAAAGAGACTAGGGGATAATTTGCATCCAGATCTGAGCCTTCCCATTTCAGATCTTTAAGCAGCACAAGCTCGGTCCCATTCGCCGTGGTTTTGGTGCCAAACTCCTTGAAGCCGTAGCGGACCAGCAAGCTGATCAGCTGAGCATGCTTCTCAAAGACAGTTACGTAGATCTCCTCGCTTCCTTCATAGACGGCATGGTCGAAAATCTTCTTAACGAAGCGCTCGCCCAGTTTGGTTCCGTGTGCATCGATCTTGAACGTTCCCACCTTCAGCCGATTCTTAGGCCCCAGCTGTGGCTTGATGTCATCGACAGCGTCATCCTCTCGCTTTAGATAGAGAAAGCCGTCAAGCTTCCCCTGCGGAGTGCGATGTATGTAAGCGCGGTTGTGAGCCTTCTTTGCAAACCAGGATTCAAATTCGGCGTAGTCGACTTTGAGTGAGTCGAAGAACGTGTCAGATAGATCAACCTGTTGAAACTCTACGTAATTCAGGTCCATGCAAACCTCTCTTGGGATTGTGCATACCTTTGCTGACCAGAACAAGAAATGGATGTAGCCGTACCTGCTCAGTTAATGTGACGAGAACGGTCTGGCTTCTGCGGAGAGAAACGACCATTGCCTCCTGCTCATCTTCGCCGTACTATCGCCCTAGACGATGGCATCTGCGTTCAATCCGAGGAGCCCGTTGGTGGGTGGGAAGAAGGGCTCCGGGGG
>CAXUNH010000285.1:0-3736 GCA_964252405.1 uncultured Acidobacteriaceae bacterium
TGACATCCCACCGCGCGAAGAGCGCGCGCCGGGGACTCCGGCGGGCAGCAGACCGGCGCGTTCGGTGATGTCTTCAAAGGTGCCGTCCCCGCGGTTGTGGAGCAGGGAAACGGGGTAGTTGCCGTATTTGCCCCACCAGCCGCCGCGGAGGACGAGGATGTCCGGGTGGCCGTCGTTGTCGTAGTCGGTGAGGACGAGGTTGAGGCCGCCGAGTTCGTGGGTGAGACCGGCGCGGGCGCTCCAGTCAGAAAAGGTGCCGTCGCCGTTGTTATGGAAGAGGTGCATGGGGTCGAGCGGACCGGAGCTTGACGTGACAATGTCGAGCAGGCCGTCGCCGTCGAAGTCCTCGAGAAGCGCGCCGCCGGCGTGGGCGGTGAGGTCGACGCCGGCGAGGGAGGCGTAGTCGGGGAACTCGCCTAAGTCGGCCTCGGAGGCGAAGAGTTTCGGTGGGAGCAGGTATCTGGCGGGGACGTTTTTCGGGTACTGGCCCAGCTGCATGTAGGCGATGTTGAGCAGCCAGCGGGAGAGCGCGTCCCCCTGGCCGGGCGGGGTGTCCGGGGCCGGGTGTTCGAGCAGCCAGGTAAATTCGGCGATGGCGCCCTGGGCTCCCTGCTGCCTGGTGTGGACCGCGGCGGCACGCAGCGGGAAGACGCAGGCGCGCTGTCCATGCACCGTCAGGCAGTTTTCCTGTTCCCCGAGGCGGAGCCATGCCTGGGCGCGGATGCTGTGCAGGTCGTGAATCTCGGCGGGGGTCAGGCCGGGGAGCTTCTCGTAGTCGGCAAGGGCGGCCAGCGAGCCATGGGGATCGCCGGCGCGAAGCAGCTCATTGGTGAGCTGTGGATAGACGATGCGTTTCTGGTCGACGCTGAGCTTGCCGGAGCGCAGCAGGCTTTGGAAGTACGCGACGCGCTCCGCCGGTTTGGTGGGATCGGCCTTCCAGTCCGAAGCGCGGTAGATCGCGCGGAGCTGGGCTTCCATGGCAAGGTTGGCCGGGGGAGGACCGGCCCCCGGGGTGTCCAGAAGGAAGAGTGTCGCGAGGGCAAGGCCGACTTTGAAGGAAGAGAACACGAAGGGGCTCTGGGAAGGCTGGAGTTGCCGTGACGGTAACAACTTGGGGGAGGTTCTGTCGATCCTGTGCCTCCGGCAGATGACAATGCGCGCCCCCGCGGGGCAGTATGGGAACGTGATGCTGGATGCGGTTAGCGGTAAAGGATGGGTGCTGGCAGCGATTGCCTGCACCGGGTTCGCAGTGGGCGCAGCGCGGCTGAGCCATCCCTCCCCCGCTGCCGCACGGGCCGATAAGAAGGCTGCGGGCGCGGAACTGTTCGCTACCCGCGGCTGCGCGCACTGCCACGGCGAGGACGGTCAGGGCACAGACAAGGCACCGGCGCTGCGGGAATTGCGCAAGAAGCTCAGCGCGGACCGGATCCGCGACCAGATTGTGCACGGCGGGCAGGGTATGCCCGCCTTCGGCGACTCGCTGAAGGACGACGAGGTCGAGGACCTGGTGAGCTTTCTCCGCGCGAAGAAGTGGGTGACGCCCCCGGCGGTGGTGCATCCGGTGGAGCCGGCCAAACCGCCCGCCCCGTAGATCGGGATTAGGCCAGACGCGCGCCGGGGAGCTTTATACCTAGGGTCGCGCGCAGCCAGCCGGCGACCTGGTTGAGGGTGGTGAGGCACTGGGGAAAACGAGCCACGGTGGCCGGCGAAACCGGAAAGTCGTGATGCATGTCGGGAGCGTGCAGGTGAGTTGTCATCACGCCGGCGGCCCGGAGCTTTTCGGCGTACGCCGTGCCCTCGTCGCGCAGCACGTCATACTCGGCGGTGGTGATGAGCGTGGGCGGAAGCGGAGGCAGGGTTTGCGTTCGCAAAGGTGAAACGGCGGGGTCGCCGGGGTCGGCGTTCTGCGTGTACTGACGCCAGAACCAGCGCATGCTTTCCGCGGTCAGGCCGTAGCCGGTCGCGTTTTCTTCGTAGGAGGGGTGCTGGGCCGTGGGGTGGTCGAGCACCGGGTAGAGCAGGAGCTGCGCAGCCAGCCGGGGCGCGCTCGCCTCCGCCGCAAGCCGGTTCAGGGCGGCTGCGGCGAGATTGCCTCCGGCACTGTCCCCGCCCAGGGCAAGTCGCGCAGGGTCCGCGTGGAGGTCGGAGGCGTGCTCCGCGGCCCAGCGCACGGCGGCGAGGGCGTCGTCCAGGGCCGCAGGAAACGGGTGCTCAGGGGGCTGCCGGTAGTCGAGGGAGAGGATCAGGAGACCGGACGCCTCACTGAGGAGACGGCAGAACGGATCCGCGGTGGCCAGCGACCCGGCGACCCACCCACCACCGTGCAGGTAGACGAGCAGCGGTCTTGTTCCGTCGGGTGTGTCGTCGGGCGGCGTGTACAGACGCGCAGACCGGTCGTTCCCTACGGTCAGCTCCTGTGCTTTCACCGCGTTGGGCAGGCCGGGGATCGCCTCACGATTCTTCCAGGCGCGCAGGAGGGCGGCCCGGTGCGCCTCCGTGCGTTGGGGATCGGCGAGGGACCGGAAGTCGGGCGCAGCGGCAGCTTGCTCGTCGAGAAACTGCCGCACGGCGGGGTCGAGAGGCTGGCGAGTGGGCATGGCCTGGTCTGATGTGAATGGCGCGGGGGACGGCTAATGAGTGCGCCGTGGCCGGCTAGACGTTGAACTTGAAGAACAGGATGTCGCCGTCCTTGACGACGTACTCCTTGCCTTCGGAGCGGAGCAGGCCCTTTTCCTTGACGGCCCCTTCGCTGCCGAGCGCGAACAGATCGTTGCAACTGTAGCAGTCTGCCTTGATGAAGCCGCGTTCGAAGTCAGTATGAATGACGCCGGCGGCGCCGGGCGCTTTCGTGCCGCGAGTGATGGTCCAGGCGCGGACTTCCTGGACACCCGCGGTGAAGTAGGTGATCAGGTTGAGCAGGCGGTAACCCGCGTGGATGAGGCGGTTGAGGCCGGGCTCGGCGAGACCCAGGTCGGTGAGAAATTCCTGGCGTTCGTCGGGTTCGAGCAGGGCGATCTCGCTTTCGAGCGCGCCGCAGATGCGCACGACCTCGGAGCCTTCTTCGGCCGCGCGCGCTTCGACCTTCGCGGTGTGGGCGTTGCCGGTGGCGAGGGCGGCTTCGTCGACATTGGCGACGTAAAGCATGGGCTTGGCGGTGATCAGGTGGAGGTCGCGCGCGGCGAGGCGTTCGTCTTCGGTGAGGTCGACCGTGCGGGCGGGTTTGCCGGCTTCGAGCGCCTCCTTGAGCTTCGCGACGGCTGAGCCTTCAGCCTTGATCTTTTGGTCCGTGGTGTTCTTGAGCAGCTTTTCCAGCCGCTGCGAACGCTTTTCGACGGTGTCGAGGTCGGCGAGGAGGAGCTCGGTGTTGATGATGTCGATGTCCGACAGCGGATCGACGTGACCGGCGACGTGGACGACTTCGGGGTCTTCGAAGCAGCGGACGACGTGCGCGATGGCGTCGGTGGAGCGGATGTGCCCGAGGAACTGGTTGCCCAGGCCTTCGCCCTTGGAAGCGCCGGCGACCAGGCCCGCGATGTCGATGAACTCCATGGTGGTGGGCACGAGCGACTTGGGCTTGATCAGGGCCGCGATCTTGTCCAGGCGCTCATCCGGCACGCTGACGATGCCGACATTGGGGTCGATGGTGCAGAAAGGGTAGTTCGCCGCCTGCGCCTTGGCGGCGGTGAGCGCGTTGAAGATGGTGGATTTGCCTACGTTGGGCAGGCCTACAATTCCG
>CAXUNH010000286.1:0-3716 GCA_964252405.1 uncultured Acidobacteriaceae bacterium
CACGGGTATACCTATGGCGCCAATTCGCGGTTCCAACCCTTTCGGGCGGGTGGGCTGTTTGGGGCCGGAGGGCTGGTGCGAACGGATGTAACGGCGCCGGCAGCGAGGGAGATGATGACGGAGATCCGCAACTTCTCATCCCATCCACCGACCGAGGAGGAGCTGATAGGCGCCAAGAATGCGCTCGTGCAGTCCTTACCCGGCAGCTTCGAGACGGTGGGTGCGACCGCCGCTGCGGTGGGGTCGATCTTTCTCTATGAGCGTCCGTTGGACTACTACGCTGCGCTGCCCGCCAAGTACACAGCGGTGACTGCAGCCGATGTAGCCAAAGTGACCGCCGCGGATCTCCACCCGGGCGAGCTGGTGATTGTCGCTGCCGGAGACCGGGCAAAGATCGAACCGGCTCTTAAGGACGCAGGGCTGGGTCCGGTGGAGGTGCGGGATATCAATGGAGCGTTGGTGACGGGACCTGCGCCTGCGACGGCGGCCGCGGCGGGAGCTCCGGGCGGAGCAAGGTGAGCAGACCGTCTGGGCTGGGGGTACCGGGAAAGGATTCGCCGATGGGATTCCGGCACGGAGCGGCCCTAAGCGACTGATAATCTAGCGTGTTTCCAGGCGTTGTTCGGCGCGGGTCGCTTCCGTTGCGTCTAGATTTCGATGGCACACATCTAAGCGGTGGATGTAGTCTCGACTTAGGAGGGCCGTGACGTATGGCAACGCAGTCTGTTTCAGTTCCTGACCGGCTGGTCCTGACAGAAGACCGGCTGGATGAACTGCGGCAGTTGGCCGAGAGCCAGAACATCAGCTTGTCGGACGCGCTGGCGCAGGCCATCCATATTAGCGGCTTTGTCCGCCGGTCGATCGCTGCCCCGGATACGAAGCTGCTGTTGAAGAAAGGCCGCAACTACAGCGAGTTGATGTGGCCGGGTCAAGAGAATGGGACCGGGCACTCCAGGTAGTACTCCCGACGAGCAACCGCCGTCTGGCGTGATCATTCCTTTGGATATTGTGCCCTCCGAAGCAAGGGCTTCTGCGCGCGTGACGGGGCATACCGGGCCATTGGATGATTTGCCAGCGAGGCCGTACTCCCCGGAACGGCAGCGGGATTGGGTGCGGCTGATTGTAGCCTGTGGATTGCTCTTGATTCTTGGCTACTTGGTAGTCTTTGCAACGGTGGAAAGTGCGTCGTATCCGTCCCATTGGCAGCAGACAAAGGAGATGTTGCAGATCTTGCTGCCGGCTCTGACGGGAATCATCGGAACGGTCATCGGATTTTACTTTGGGACCACCGCGGCGAACCAGGTGCAGAGCTCTGGGGATGAGTAGACACGGTTTGTTGTCGGCATGGGATACACAAGCGGTGGGCCGCTGCTATGGATGGCTTTCGGATCGAGCTGGTCTGGTTTAGCTTTCGGATCAGCTGGATCTGCCTGGCCGCTTAAGGTTCCTGAAAAGAATCTCTCTGGCCTCGGTGAAGCCGGGCCATGACGGAACCGTATGACTGCTTCGGTTCGGGATCCCTTTTGGGGTCGGGGGGCGAAGCTCAGGGTTGTACTCTGGTAAACAGTCGGGTCGCAACTGCTGAGGTGACATTTCGTGGGGGATGAAGCTGACGAGCAAGGCGTTATCCTGCCACCGGGAAAGCTACGCAAAACAAACAGCAATGGCTCTGCTGGATGGTATCGACGCCCCTACTCTTCCTTCTTCTTATTGCGCGCTTTGATTTTGAACCAGATCGGACTGCCGATGAACTTGAAGGTTTTGCGGATCTCGTTGCTGAGGAAGCGCTCGTAGCTGAAGTGGAGCTTGACGTCGCGGTCGGTGAAGAGGACGAAGGTGGGCGGGGCGACGGCGGCCTGGGTCATGTAGTAGATGCGGACGCGTTTGCTCATGGGGACGCTGGCGCGGCCGAAGTCGACCTTGTCGAGGAAGCGGTTCATGTTGCCGGTGGAGATGCGCTTGCGGCGCTCGCGGGCGACGAGTTCGATTTTTTTGAAGACTTCCTCTAAACCTTTTCCCTCCGCTGCCGATATAAACAGCAGCGGCGCGTAATCGAGGTACTTGAGGGCATCGCGAACCTGCTCCTCAAAAACCTTTTTGTCGGCCGGAGGCTTTCCGTCAAACGGGCGGTTGCCGTCGGCGTTGAGTTTCGATTTCGGAGGTGCGACCAGGTCCCATTTGTTGACAATGATGATGACCGAGCGACCGCTTTCGTGCGCGTAGCCGCCGATGGTGGCGTCGCTGCCGGTGACGCCTTCGGTGGCGTCGATCATGAGGAGGGCGACATCGGCGGCTTCGAGGTGCTTGCGGCTCATGATGACCGAAAGTTTTTCGGCCAGCAGCTTGGTTTTGCCCTTGCGACGGATGCCGGCGGTGTCGATGAAGCGGAAGTCGTGGTTGTCGCGGGTGACAACCTCGTCGACGGCGTCTCGGGTGGTACCGGCGATGGGGGATACGATGGCGCGGTTGGTGCCGGTGAGGGCGTTGAGGAGGGTGGACTTGCCGACGTTGGGGCGGCCCATGATGGCGATTTTGGTTTCACGCTGGATGTGCTCGCCGTGAGTGCGGAGCTTGCGTTCCTGGTGTTCTTGCTCCTCGTCGTCAAGGTCTTCGTCGATGCCGAGCCTGGCGATTTCATCGGGAGAAATCCCCAGCTCTTTGGCGGCGCTGTGGATGGCGGCTTTTTTGCGTGAGGGTTCGGAGGTTTGCGCCGGTGTAAGTGTGGGTTCCGAGACTTGGGTGCTTTTGGGTTCTTTGCCGGTGCCGCCAGTGGGAGGCTCGCGATCCGGGTGGCCAATCGGAGGGGCGTTTACGCCGGCGGGTTCGTCCGCAGTGGCGGCCTCGCCCTGGAGCAGGTCCTCAAGGATGGCACGTGGGACGAGTGCAGCGCGGTCGGCGAGGAGGTCGCCTTCGTCTTCTTCGGCGTCGCTGGATTGGGTGTCGAGGACTTCTTCGGGTTCTTCGTCTTCGGGGGCTGGGTGAGCTCCCACCCGTGACGATGAGGCTGTCACGGACGGGGCACCCGGGCTTTGTTCACCTGCTAAACCCACCTTAGCCTCGACTTCGCGGTTGCGAAGCCGAGCCGAAGATGGGGCACCCGGTTCGTTGGAGGTCTGGGTCCCAGGAGCGGAACCTGGGGCACCCGATTTCGTCAATCGTTCAGAGTTGGCGGCGGCGGTCGGAGGGAGAACTTCCCAGACGGCATCGAGGAGGTCGCCGATGCCGGATCCGTGTTCTGCGGAAACGGGAAAGACGCTGCGGAAGCCGAGGGTGCGGAAGTTTTCCGCGCCGGCTTCGAGTTGGGCGCTGTCCATCTTGTTGACGGCGAGGAAGAGGGGTTTGCCGCCGCGCATGAGGAGGCGCGAGAACTCCTGGTCGGCACCGGTGATCTCGGTGCGGCCGTCGATGACCATGATGACCGCGTCGGCTTCGTCGAGCGCGACGCGGGCCTGACGGAAGATCTCGCTGGGGATCAGGGCTTCGTCGTCGGGGATGACGCCGCCTGTATCCACGAGACGTACAGTGCGACCGTTCCACTCCACCTCGCCGTAGATGCGGTCGCGGGTAATGCCGGGTTCGTCGCCGACGATGGAGCGGCGGGTGCCGGTGAAGCGGTTGAAGAGGGTGGATTTGCCGACGTTAGGACGGCCGCAGATGGCGACGAGGGGCTCGTCGGCTTTGGGGGCTGCCGCGCCGAGCTGGTGGGGGCTGGCAGC
>CAXUNH010000287.1:0-3698 GCA_964252405.1 uncultured Acidobacteriaceae bacterium
CTTCTCCGCTCTCTGCGGACTTCTTGCGCTGTGCTCTGGATTGACCCTCAGAGCGAACGCCGATACGTTCACGCAAACAGGCACGTTCATGAACGACAACCAGATCGTGGAGATCCCTGTTACAACCGCCACGACCCAGACGTACAACTTCTACACAACCTCCTACTCCGGCGGCATGAACGCCGACGGCACCACCACCATGGCAGGCGGATTCGATCCCGTTCTTAGCCTCTTCAACGCGGACGGCACCCTCTTCAACGGCAACGCCGTGAGCAACGGCGGTTCTGACGCCGACCTCACCGACGTTCTGGGTCCAGGCAGTTACACCTTGGTCCTTACGGAGTTCCCGAGCTTTTCCAACGACGGAACCATTCAGGGCTTCACCACGGATGTCGCTTCCTTCGTCGCCTCGTCCTGCACCGCCGGTCCGGTAGGGCCCTTCACCGACGCGGTGACTTGCACGCCGCGCAACGGCAGCTACGCCGTCAATTACACCAGCTCCGTCACCCCTGAGCCTCCGTCGGCTTTGCTCCTCTCTCTGCCCTTGGCTGGTGTTGTTCTGCTCAACCGGCGAAGACTGGCCTCACTCGCCTCGCTGTAGGTTGATGTCCCTGTTTCCGTACTCCCACCAAGCTTTCTGAGGATGCACCATGTCGAAGTCTCTGATTCACGAAGTTGTTCAAGCTTCCCCGAACCGCCGGAAGTTCCTGCAAAAGATCGGCTACGCCAGCGCCGCGGTTGGCGCCATGTCTCTCGCCGGAGCTTCCTCCGCCGACGCGCAAACCACCTCACCCACAGCCATAGAAATTGCTGTTCTCAACTTCGCCCTGAACCTCGAGTACCTTGAAGCCGAGTTCTACACCTACGGCCAGTACGGCTACGGCATTGAAAACTTCGGCATCAAGACCTCCGGCGTGGCCAGCGGCAATAACCCTGCCTCCGGCGGCATGACCACCGGCGGCAAGAAGGTCACCTTCGGCAACGAACTCGCCTTCAGCGGACCCATCACTTCGGAGATCGGTGTCGATGAGCGTGCGCACGTGGTTCTGCTGCAGGGCTTCCTTGGCTCGCAAGCCATCGCCAAGCCCAACCTCAACTTGAACGCGCTCGGCATCGGCTTTGGGAGCGAGAATGAGTACCTCACGCTCGCTCGCATCTTCGAAGACATCGGCGTCTCTGCCTATGGCGGCGCGGCCTTCCTGCTCACCACACCCTTCGTGATTCAGACTGCGGCGCGCATCCTCGCCACGGAATCCCAGCACGTAGGCACACTGCACACCCAGATCGCTCGCCTGAACATTCCCAGCCCCATGCTGGATGGCGCGGATCTCGTTCCACCGCCCACGGGTCCGCAGAACCAATACCTTTCCATCAACCCTGCCAACGGGCTCCCAGCGCTGCGCTCTGTCACCCAGGTCCTCAACCTGGCGTACGGCGGCGCCGGCCTGACCAAGGGCGCCTTCTTCCCGGACGGCATCAACGGCTATTTCGCAGGCACCGCCAGTTCGGCGCCCGCGACCTCGGCCAACCTGGGAACTGCCCCGGCCGGCTTCGCTCCTCTTCTCTCCTAACCCCCAAAAAGGGCCCGCTCCGCACACACCGGACCGGGCCTTCTTCGCTGCCAAGTCGCTCCGACGTCCTTGCATCAACACTGCCCAGCAGGTGCAACGAAGGGCGCTGTTCATCGCACGCACGCAGTTTCGGCGGGCAATCCTGTTCAGAACTTACTCGGGCAGCGGATCGATGATCATGTTGGCGAGGAACTCTTCGCGCGGCAGGAAGGGGAACATATCTTCCAGCGGCTTGGAGACGAAGCTGCCATCCGGCTTCTGGTAGCTCTGCAGCCGCGGCGCGCGAACTTCGTCCGGAATCACGCGCACATCCACAAGCACGGGACCCTCCATCGCCAGAATCTCACGCACCTCATCCCGCAGATGGCTCTGGTCGTGGATCACATGCGCCGGGATGCGGTACGACGTCGCGATCTTCGAAAGATCAGGCACAGTCAGTCCCGTCGCGGCGTCCGCCCCGATCTGCGGCGACCCGAAATACGCCTGCTGCGAAGCGCGAATCGAAGCATACCCGTCGTTGTTCAACACAAACATCTTCAAGGGCAGGTTCAGCCGCCGAACCGTCTCCAGTTCCTGAATGTTGAACTGAAAGCCACCGTCGCCGTCCACCAGAATGGTCTGTCTACGGCCCGCGCCGATGCACACAGCAATCGACATCGGCAGGCCATAGCCCATCGAGCCAAGGCCCGCCGTGTGGAAGATGCGCTGCCCTGTACGCGTCGGGCAGGCTAGCAGAAAGATCTCAATGCCCGAACCGGAGGACCCGGAGACCAGCTTGTCCTCCTGCTTGCTCTCCGTGCCGATCACCTCGGCCAGGTTGAAGATGGAGACAGGGCCTTCGGGCTTGCGGTGCTCGTCGGTGACCACGGCGTAGCGCGTCTTCCAGTCCGCGCAACGGTCGTTCCACGCAGCCCAGCGCTCGTGTTCCAGCGGCTGCTTCAGTGCCTTCAGCTGCTTCAGCAACTCATCCAGGAACGCGCGACAGTCGGCCACGATCGGCTGCTGCAGATGCGGCTCCAGCTTTTTGAGCTCCGCGGCATCAATGTCCACGGCCACCTTGTGCGCCGCGCGGGCCAGGTTCTGCGGCGCATAGCCCGTGATCGCCATGTCCAGCCGCGCGCCCAGTACCAGCAGCAGATCGCAGTTCTGCAGGGCAAAGTTCGCGCCACGCGCCGCCACGTTCCCAGGACGACCTACAAAGTTGGGCACATCCGAAGGCACCAAATCGGCAGCGCACCAGGTCGCCACGGTGGGAATGCCCAAGAGCTCCCGCAACTCTGTGAACTGCGCCTCACCGCGCGCCAGACGGGTTCCATTGCCCACAAACAGCAGCGGCCGCGTTGATTTCTGCAGCTGTTCGACCACCGCCGCGACTTCAAACACCAGCTTTTCGTTGCGCTGAGCCGCTTCATGCTCACGAGGGTCGAAGCTCCGCAGCGTCTCCGGATTCGGGATCGGCGAAGCCTGCACGTCCAGAGGGATGTCGATCCACACAGGTCCGGGTCGTCCGTTCAGGGCCAGCCAGTACGCCTTCTCCAGTTCGTACCGGATCTCCAGCGGGTCCAGGATGGTGGTCGCGTACTTCGTAATCGGCCGCACGATGGAGATGATGTCCACCTCCTGCACGCCAAGCTGACGCATGCCCAGCGGCTGCCCCGTATTGGCGTCGAACATGCGATCGGGACGCTTGACCTGCCCCGAAAGAAACAGCGTCGGCGTGGAATCCAGCCATGCCCCGGCCACTCCGGTGATGGCGTTGGTGCCACCCGGGCCGGTCGTCACCAGGCACACGCCCAGCCCATTCACAGCTTTTGCATAGGACTCTGCGCCCATCGCACTGGCCTGCTCATGCGAGTTGCAAATCGGCTCGATCCGCTTCTCCTGCGCCAGCGAGGCGTTCAGGTGCATCGCGCCTCCGCCGGTGACGAGGAAAACGTGCTTCACCCCTTTGTCTGCAACAAACCGAAATACGTAATCCGAAAGTTTCATGTCTTCTTCGATCCTAACTTGTCGTGGGTTCGTCCCGGGCAGGGGGCGTCTACTGGGTCACTGCCCGGAGGTGACCTCAGCCTCGCGCAAGCAGCTCATGGCTTCCCCGAAAGGTCAGCCGCCTGAGGCACGGAGCGG
>CAXUNH010000288.1:0-3667 GCA_964252405.1 uncultured Acidobacteriaceae bacterium
GGGTGGGCGCTTCCCGTGGGTGGCGTGGGCGGGGGCGGCTGGCCGCGGAAGGCGGAGGGATGGGTGGATGCGTGCGATGCGCTGCTGACGACGGTGGAGATGGTGCGGCATGCGGCGGAGATTCCGCGGTTGCGGGCGACGCGGGAGGAACAGTTCTTGCTGGAGGGGAATACGTGGCGGCCGGGGGTGGGCGAGGACGTCAGGTCAGCAGGGACGTGAGTTCGGCTGGTGAGAGGGTGAAGGGGTTGCGGATGAGTACGCCGCCGAGGGTTCGGCCGTCTTGCAGGTCTTCGCTGAGCAGGAGCTGGCAACCGGCGCGGCGGGCGGTGGCCCAGAGGACGGCGTCCCAGAACGGGATGTTGTGTTGCTGGTGGGCTTCGAGAGCCTCGAGGAAGTCGTCGGGAGACGCCGGGATAACACGGTAGACCTCTCGGAAATCAGCAACCAGCGTTTTCGTCCGTGGCAGAAGGTCAGGGCGTTTTCTGGAGGCCGTGTTGCACAGTTCGCCGAGGGTCTGCAGAGAACAATGCAGCGTTCTTGGTCTGCGAGTCCGATGAGCGTTCGCGCTTGTTGATGCTTCTGTGGTGACCGAGCGTCCAGGAAGTAGAAGAGGATGTTGGTGTCGAAGGTGTATCGATCAGCGTTCATGCCGCTCGTCGTACGTGTAGGGGCCGCCCCAATCGAGCCCTGCGTCCGCAAGCGCGAGCAGGCGCTTGCGCGCGGCCTCCTTCTTCGGATCGAGCTTCTTGCCGCTGTAAGGCACGATCTCCGCGACGGGTTCGCCACGCCGGGTGAGCACGATGTGCTCGCCGGCTTCGACTTCCGCGATGCAGGCGGAGAAGTTCTGATTGGCTTCGCGTAATGAAACCTGGCGCATGTGCAGTCCCCTCCGAAGCTGATTGTAGTACGTAGTGCACTCGCAGAGGCGCTGCTAGACTTGGGCTCTATGCGCTCCTTGTCCGGCAACCAAATTCGTGAGGATTTTCTGCGGTTTTTTGAAGGCAAGGGGCACCGGCGGGTGCACTCTTCGTCGTTGGTGCCGGCCAACGATCCGACCCTGCTGTTTACCAACGCGGGCATGAACCAGTTCAAAGATGTGTTCCTGGGCGCGGAGCGGCGGGACTACACGCGGGCGGCTTCGTCGCAGAAGTGTGTAAGGGCCGGGGGCAAGCATAATGACCTCGAAAACGTCGGATTTACGCGGCGGCACCATACGTTCTTTGAGATGTTGGGGAATTTCAGTTTTGGCGATTACTTCAAGCGGGATGCCATTGCGTATGCGTGGGAGTTGTTGACGTCGCCGGACTGGTTTGGGATCTCGCCGGAGAGGCTGTATGTGACAATCTTTGAGGGCTCGGAGACGGTGCCTCGGGACGATGAGGCGGAGGGATTTTGGGTGGAGACGGGGGTGCCTCGCGAGCGGATTTTGCCGATGTCCGCGAAGGATAACTTCTGGCAGATGGGGGATACGGGGCCTTGTGGGCCTTGTTCGGAGATCTTTTTTGACTTGGGGTTGACGGCTTCGGAGACGGGGGAAGACAAGCCGTTTCCGCAGGACGATCAGCGTTATGTGGAGATCTGGAACCTGGTGTTTATGCAGTTCGACCGGGCCAGCGATGGGACGTTGACGCCGTTGCCGAAGCCTTCGATCGATACGGGCATGGGGTTGGAGCGGATTGCGTGTGTGTTGCAGGGCAAGTTGTCGAACTATGAGAGTGATCTGTTTACGCCGTTGATTGCGGCGGCGGCTCGGCTGACGGGCTTCCGTGGCGAGGACAAGAACGCAGGTCTCTCCACTCCATCCGCAAAAGACGCGGACTCCGGTCGAGATGACAGTGTTGGTGGTGATGCGAAGACCGGCTCAACGCAGGAGTTGTCCTCTCGACCGGAGGCCGCAGGCCGTAGTGGAGAGACCCGCGGTTTTCGTTCTGCCGAGATCGACCGTTTGGCGGTGAGCGACGAAAAGGGGGCGGCGTCGCTGCGGATCATTGCGGACCATGCGCGGGCGGCTACGTTTTTGATTGCGGATGGCGTGTTGCCCTCGAATGAGGGGCGTGGGTATGTGCTGCGCAAGATCATGCGGCGGGGGATTCGACATGGACGGCTGTTGGGGCAGGAGAAGCCGTTTTTGTTCGAGATGGTGTTTGCGGTACGGGATGAGATGGTGGCGGCGTATCCGGAGCTGAAGGATGTTGCGGAGCGGGTGAGTAAGGTGGTGTTGGCGGAGGAGCAGCAGTTTGCGCGTGTGCTGGTTCAGGGCCTTGCGCGGCTTGATGATCTGCTTATAGCGGCTAAGGTGCAGGCCACAGAGAACAGCGACCCAGAGAAGCTGAAATTGCTGAGCGAAGCGGGCGTACTCGTCTCTGGAACTGAAGCTGCCACACTTGACGGTGCTTTGGCCTTCCACCTTTACGAAACCTTCGGTATGCCGCGCGACTTCATCGCGGACGCCACGCGTGATGCGGGAGTGATCTTCGATGAGACCGGCTTCGACCGCACGCTGCAGGAGGAGCAGGCGCGGGCTCGCGCTTCGTGGAAGGGTGGATCGCAGAAGACGGCGGCGCCTGTGTATCGCGAGTTGCCGAAGACTGAGTTTGTGGGGTATGGCGCCACGCGTATGGATGGGGCCCGGGTGTTGGCGTTGGTGCGGGATGGGGTAGGGGTTCAGGAGTTGAAGGCGGGTGAGACTGGCGAAGTTGTGCTGGATGCGACGAGCTTTTATGCGGACTCCGGGGGGCAGGTGGGCGATGTGGGTTGGCTGTATGCGAGTGATCATGCCACCGCCGTGGCTGAGGTGACGGGGTGCAAGAAGCCCGTGCAGGGCGTGTATGCGCACCAGGTGAAGGCGCTGCATGCCATTGCGGTGGGCGACACCTTGGACACGGTGGTGAACGCCGGTGTGCGGCATGCGACGATGCGCAACCACACGGGCACGCACCTGCTGCATGCGGCGTTGCGTGAGGTGTTGGGGCGGCATGTGAAGCAGGCGGGGAGCTTGAATGACCCGACGCGGCTGCGCTTTGACTTTAACCACTTCACCCAGGTGGGTCCGGAGGAGTTAGGGGAGATTGAGGACCTGGTGAACGCGCATGTGCTCCAGAACGAACCTGTGGAGACGATGGTGGATGTGCCGATCGATGTGGCGGTGCATGAGCTGGGCGCGACGGCGTTGTTTGGCGAGAAGTATGGCGAGTTTGTGCGCGTGGTGAAGATCGGGGATTTCTCGACCGAGCTTTGCGGCGGAACGCACACGCAGGCTACGGGCGAGATTGGGCTGTTGAAGCTGGTGGGCGAGAGCTCGGTGTCGAGCGGTGTACGGCGGGTGGAGGCGGTGACGGGAACGGGGTCGTTGAGCCTGTTCCGGCGCGATGCCGAGGTGCGGGACCGGATCGAGGAAGTGGCGAGCCTGATCTTCCTGAAGGATTTTCTCGACCAGCAGGCCGAATACCTGAGCCATGGGCAAAAGCAGTGGCTTGAGATCGGCATGCTGCTGATCCAGGACCCGGCGTTGCTCATGCTGGACGAGCCCGTCGCCGGCATGAGCGTCGGCGAGCGCAAGAAGACGGCTGAGCTGTTGCACCGGATCATCCAGGACCGCTCGGTGCTGGTGATCGAGCATGACATGGGCTTTGTCGCCGATATCGCGCACAAGGTGACGGTGCTGCAC
>CAXUNH010000289.1:0-3660 GCA_964252405.1 uncultured Acidobacteriaceae bacterium
AATCCATCAGTCCAAGCCGAGCCTACACCTCATTTCCTAATGCGATTCCCCTGCGCGCCCAACGACCTCATGTGACCTGGAGGCGCCGAACGCGGGGCGTAGTGTGCCCGTGGTGGTGACGTAATCAGACTTGAAACGATCGCGGGGTGTCAAGCGTGTCAGCACGGCCGCTGAGCGACATACCCTGGCGCCACCTAGTCCAGGTGGTAGCATCGCGGCATGAAGGATTTGCCATCATGGTTGCAGGCATTTGCCGCCATCGTCGCACTGGGGATCGCAACCTGGACTGTGAGGGAGACGAAGGCGGCCGCGGAGAAGCCATTAGAGAGGCAAAGGCCGTCGAGAAGCGAAAGGATGATCTCAAAGCACGCATGGTTGCAGCCTCAATCGTGCTGGACCTGGTGGCGCTTGAAGGTAGTGTCGAGAGTGTCTACGCACGGCTATTCGATCCCGACCGGCCGATACAGCAGGCAAGGAACTTCGCAGACCCGCAGTTGCCACCTAGCAAGGCCGAGGCCCTGGGTCACTCAGTTTCGGACATGACCATTGAGCTTCCGTCAATGCTCAAGGATAACCTCGGACGGCTGCATTGGCTTGGGCATCCAACTGGCCAAGAGATGCTCCTTCTGATGTCGATCGTCTTCCAGTCGAATGCGGTGCTCGCCAAAATGACGCGCGACGTCTTGAGGCAGGGGCGTCGAAACTTAGCTGACTGGCTTGACCAGATCGGACCACAACTCGATCTTTCGCTCGCGACACTCAGACAGACGCACGCCAAGGTCGAGGCATTGCATTCCCAGTCAGATGCCCCCGTGTCAGTGACAAGGCAACCTTGGTGGACAAGACCGCCGCGGTAGACAGTGGTCGGTCACGCCCGCCCCAGGGCCGCCAAGGAGATCACCTGGTGGCCTGCCGGGGCGGCGCGCGGTGCATGTTCCAGTGCTCCGTTCGGCCTGACACCACCAGGCTGCTCCGCCGTATATGGAAGGGATCACTGTCGCGATACGAGACAACCTCATCCTCACCGGCTCCGGCAACGAACCTTGCGAGCACCAGGAACTCCGCAGAGCCGTCACGCTCCCCGGTGAGCCTCTTGGCTTGCTGACGGTAGGAGACAACCGACAGGCCGGAAGCCGGTTGGCGGACGTGCCAATCCTCCCCGGCCAGCATCTTCACCCGCTCCCAATCGAGTAGATCAAGGATGGCCCTACGGCCCTCGCCATGCTCTCCATGGAGCGGAACGGACATACACGGCACGTTGTCCTTCAGAACCACATGCGGCCCCGGGGCCTTGGTGACTGTGGCCGCAGCTATTGCGGGGCTGTCCGCGGTCGTCTGCCTCGCGCTCTGCGACGTGCCCTCCGTGGTCAGGCGCGGGAGCCGCGGCGGCTTGTAGTCGTAGGCCATAGCTACGGCCACCTTGACCACGCGCAGGTTCGCCCGGCGGAGGTCCGTTAGATCGTGGTTCCGCCAGTGGATCATCTCCCCCGGCCCCACGTCCACAAGGTGGCTGGCCAGCGGCACCACCGGGTCAGTCCCCTCGCGACACACGCAAAGCCCCTCCAGCCCGTGCTGCGGCTCAATGACCCATCGCGTCCCCAACCGGGTCGAGATGTCCTCCCAATCGTCCTCATCCAGCAGCATCTCCCGGCCGGCGCCACGCGTTCCGCAGAGAGCCACGGCGACCGTGCTGCCATCCTCGCTGGCGATGCGGACCGTGGGTTCCTCCGCGGTGTGTGCGGCCAGGCGCCGCTTCCGGGCGGCGTCAAGGCGGCGTTGGGTCCTCTGGGTAGCCTCTCTAGCCTGGGCGCGGAAGTCACGTAGGGCCGCCTCGTTTGCACCGCTGATTTGGGTGGACGCGGCGGCATATTTGTGGAGCATCGTGGTCCTCAAAAAAAGAAGCCGAACCGCCGCAAGGCGCCCGAGGGCATCTTGCAGAGGGCCGGCTTGCTGAGTGGTGGTGGTCGTGATTTTGGCGGTGATGAGCCTCGCCTAGCCCCCAAATCCAAGGTTGAAGGAAGACGGCGTGAGGTTCTGAACTGCGGACAGGCCAGCACCGTTGAGGGTGCCGTCCGAGTTCGTGTAGTTCTGAACCTGCGTGGACGGGTTGCCGAAGATGTTGGTGTAGAGCGTGCTCAGGTTGTTTGCTAAGTTGCTGTTCTGAGAGAGCCCACTCCCGGTCAGCAGCCCGCCAATGCCGCCGGACAGCGCGCCCGTGAGCCCGCCGTTGTTCGGAGTGGTCGTGCTGTTGGTAAGCTGACCGTCCTTCTGACCCACCACGTTGACATATTGGTTCAGGATGTTGCTGGGTTCGGTCGTCAGGAAGTTGTAGGCGTCCAGGTTGTTGTTGATCCCAAGCTGGTTCTGCTGCTGCTGGTAGGCGCCGGCAGCTTGCGCCGCCGTGAGGCCCGTCTGGTCAGCCGCAAGAGCCGAGTTCTGGTCCTGAAGGCCCATCGGGAGCCCCGTGCCAAGTTGCCCGTTGGCTGCAAGCTCAGCGCCCGTGTTGGCCGTCTGGTAGCCGAGGGCCTGGGTGCCGGCGTTGGTGGCGGCCTGAAGCTGGGCTGATGTCGCCAGGGAGCCGTTGTTGGTCAACGCGCTGCCGGCGCCAATGGCGGAGTTCAAGCTCGACAGGTAGCCGTTCTCGCCCAGGTTCGCCCCGTTGTTGTAGGCCGAGGCTTCCATGGTCGCCGCGGTGTTCGCATCGGCCAATTGGGCGCTCTGGGTCGCCAGGCCCTCCAGGGCGCCTTCGCGGCTGGAGTTGGCGTTGCCGTCCATCATGGACTGCGCCCTAATTTGCGGCAGAGTGTCCTCGGTCAGGCCGAGGTTCGTCTGGGTGTTCGCCGCTTGGATCGCCGCGTTCAACGTCGGGTTGTTGGACATCGCCGCGGCGCCCGTCTGGGCCGCGTTGATCGCGCCGTTCGGATTGAGGGCTTCCATCGCGGCCATGTTGGAGACGTTCTGACCGCTTTGGAGACCTTGGGTCCCTAGCGACGTCTGGCCCGGCACCATGTCTCCCGTGGCGGCGTAGTTCTGGAGCATCTGAGTGGACGGGCTCAGCGAGCCGATCCCGTTGGACGCAATGCCCTCAGCGTTGTTCGTGTAGGTTGGCTGGGTAGCCGCTAAGTTCTGGCCGGCCTGAGCCCAAGGAGCATAGGTGTTCGGCGTGTTCATGCCGAAGTTGTAGAGCGCGTTTGTCGCGTTGCTCTGTTGGCCGTTTTCCTGGGCCACCCATTGATCTGGGTAGGGGACGGACTGTTCGGCGCCGAAGTCAGTCTGAGCGGCCTGGAAGGTGTTTTCGAGATAGGACTGTTGCGGAGCCCAGGGGGCGGCCTGCGTGTTGGTAGATGAGCCCCCAGAGTTCTTCGAGCCTGCAAGGGCTCCTACGCCAGATGAAACGCCAGCCGCCGCGACGGCGCCGGCAGCGCCAATGCCTGCTGCACCCATTATGGTTCTCCTAAGTCAGTGTCGTCGGGCATGGAACCCGGAAGCGCGTTCAGTCGCGAGTATTTTGGAGAGTGTCCACCAGAGACGTCATGGACACAAAGGAGCGTTGTGGGCTCCAGCGTCAGGAAGTGGTGCAGGACGTTCGCGGGGATCACCAGGCCGAAGGGGGCCTTGATGTCACCCGACAGCTTCACCTCGATCCACACGCGGATGGAC
>CAXUNH010000290.1:0-3616 GCA_964252405.1 uncultured Acidobacteriaceae bacterium
CCGCACACCTTCAAGCCCCGCTGCGCGCAAGCCATCGGCCACGAACGCCGCCGCACCGTGTTTGTCGCGATGGGCCTCCACCGTCCGCTGCGCCAGCTTCGCGCCGGCCAGGTTGAACTCCCGCACCCGGTCGCGCAGACCGAAGTGCTCCAGCCGCACCGCATTCGCGCCAAAGGTGTTGGTTTCAATCACCTCCGCGCCGGCCTGCAGATACTGCTCGTGGACACCGCGCACGATCTCCGGCTGGGTCACGTTCAGTTCGTCATAGCTCTTGTTGATGAAGACGCCGCAGCCATACAGCATGGTGCCCATCGCGCCATCGCAGAGCACCGTTTTGCCGCTGAACAGGCTCCTCACCGCGTCGTCTGCCATCGCTTGCACCGCCTCTCGTCCTCCTATGCTAACGCGGGGGGAAACGCCTCGGAACGGGCTTCGTCCAACCCGTACGGGCGCGATTGGCCATGGTCAGACTGGTATACTCCGGGGTGACAGCACACAGGCCAAAGCGCGCCGCTGTTTGATGGGAGCCGTTGCCGTTGAATCGTCGAAGTGTCTCTGCCCGGACCGTTCTGGGCCTCCTCGTGACCCTGATCACGGCCCTCGGCGCGACAGGCTGCCGAGCCCCGCTCTACTACTACACCCAAAATCAGTTCGCCGGCCGCGCCATCCCTCCCTCCGGCCTGCAGCAGCGCGTGCTTGCCACCTATACCAGCAACGGCTCGACCGCCGGCGGCGCTGAGATCCTTGACGGTCTGCGCGACCTTCGCAGCAACGTCCAAAACACGATTCCGGCCTTCGCTCTCACCGGCTACACGGGCGGCGTGCCCAGCCTCATCCTCAACTTCCCCGAAGAGCAGATGGGCTACATCCTGGATTCGAGCACAGGCACGCTTGGCTCGGTAAACTACGCTACCGAGCGCAGCGTCGGCCCGGCAGGAAGCTTCGGCGCCGCCGCTCCGTCCGTCGCCGTCGCGCCGGACGGCACGCGTTCCGTCGGTGCCACGGCCAGCAACGGCCAGTTGATTGTCTCCTCAACGGGCTCCCAGGCCGGCACCTATGCCCTGAATTTGCCCAATGTGAACCGCGTCGTCATGAACCCCGGCAACTCGGTGATCCTGGCCATGACGCGCAACTCCAACTCGCTCTTCCGTGTCATCCAGTTGCCTCAGAGCGGCACAACCACGGTCGTCCCCGGCGCCATCGACTGCGAGCCCCTGCTGCTTCCGGTCTACTGCGTCGTCCCGGTCGCCGGTACCTACGATCGCCCAACCAACGCCTACTTCTCGCTCGACGGCTCGACCGTCTACGTCCTCAACTGCGGCCCTGAGTGCGGCGGGCAAACGGCCAGCGTCAGCGCCCTGAACGTCTCGCAACTCACCTACAACAACATCCCCAGCGTCAATCCGCTGGCCGCCGGAGCCCCATCCCCGCTGGCTCTGCCCAACCCTATCCCGATCCCCGGCGGCGTCACGGTCGCCCTCTCGGATGGCACGAATCTCTACCTCGCGGGCCAGTCGCTGTTTCGCCCCACAGCCTCCGGCGCACTGGGAACCACCCCCGCCGCGGACGGCCTCTTCACGGGCTACCTTACGGTCATGCCGCTGGCGACCGACATCCCCGGCAACCCGGTCTCCATCTCCGACGGCAACCACATCCGCATGCTCTTCGCCGACAACGACACGCTCTGGGTCGGGTCCACCAACTGCGCCGTGGGCGAGCGGGCCCACAGCGGCCAGAACATTAACTGCCTCACCATGGTCAATCTCGGGAGCACGACACCGACCGCCACGGTCATCCCCAACGTGACGCCGGGCGGGTCCGCGACGGTCCCCTACCCCAACACCAACGGGAACCTGTACTTCTACGGCGACCTCACCGGTATCTGCTGGGTGCAGGGCTTCAACAAGGTGTTCACCGCCTACGGTGGCCAGATCCACGCCTTCTACACCGGCGGCGCCATCACGAACAACTACGACCCTGCCCACGGCACCACCCCCGCAGCCGGCACTGAGATCGACAACACCAACATCACCATCCAGGGTACGGTGCTCGACGTCGCCTACATGGACGCCCTGACAAACCAGGCCAACTAGAGTCGTTCCGGCAAAGTATGTGGGTCCGGAGCCCGGGATCGGGCTCACGCCTGGGGCTCCCGGGGCAGGAGTTTACGCCTCACAGGCGTCGCAAACCGCTGTCCTCCTTGGTCCTACAAATAGATGACTGCAACGCCCATTGACATCCTCGCCATCGCCGCCCATCGCGACGACGTGGAGCAGACCTGCGGCGGCACCCTCCTCGTCCAGCAGGCTCTCGGCGCACGCACCGGCATCCTCGACCTCACCCGGGGCGAAGGCGGAACCCGCGGTTCCGCCGGACAGCGGGAGGAAGAAGCCACCGAAGCCGCCCACATCCTCAAGGTCGCGCACCGCGAAGCCCTCGATCTCCCCGACAGCAACGTTCAGAACACGCTCGAGAACCGGTTGAAGATCGCCGCGGTGCTCCGGCGCCTGCGCCCGCGCGTCGTGATCCTTCCCTACTGGCAGGGCCGTCACCCCGACCACTACACCACCGCCACCCTGGGCTACGAAGCGTGCTTCCTCGCTGGTCTTGCCAGCCTGGCCCTCCCCACCGAACATGGCGCCCCGCACCGCCCCTTCAAGATCCTCTACGCCTCGCTGTACGCCGATGTCCGCCCCACCCTCGTCGTCGACATCACCCCGCACATCGAGACCCGCCTGCAGGCCCTGCTCGCCTACCGCTCCCAATACGGCACGCAGCCCGCCGGCTCCGGCCTCTTTGTCCCCGAAGATGACATCCGCGAGCGCATGGTCTCGACAGCCCGTCACTACGGCCTGCTCGCCGGAGTGCGCTACGCCGAGCCGTTCGTGCAAAAAGAGGTCGGCCTCGCGCACGACCTGATGATGCTCCCCGTGCGCAGCCTCTAGGCCGGGTGCGCATCGAGTTCCACCCCCGCGTACCGCGCCCTTAGGCCACGGACTCCACCGCAGCGGGCTGGCGCAAGGACTCCCGCACAACCGCGACCAGCTCCGGCGGGCACTACTCGGGCGCCCGCAAAGCCCACCGCCGCTTCCCGGCCACAAGCTGCGGAGACACGCCACGCCAGCCACCTTCCACCGCCGCGCCCACCGGCACCACCAGCGCGTCGACCCGGTCCAGATACCGCAGCGCCGAGGGCTTGAAGTCCTCCACCGCCGGGTCAAGCACACTGATGGCCAGATCGGGCCGCAGAAATCGCAAAACGCGGTTGGACGCCACAATCACGTTCCCCCCCTCCCCCCGGATCCGCCGCACCCGGGGCATCGCCTCGTGCTGCTCCCCCTGCTGCGTCCGCACCCCCCACGACCGCACTGCGCCCGCGGCCAGGTACCGCGACGAGTCGGTCCCACTGTCCCGGCTCCGCTCCTCGCTCACCGCAACCGTGTGGTCCGCCGTCGCACAATCACAGGCCTCCCCATTGGCCGAGCAAATCCCGTGCCCATACTGCGTGATCTTCACCGCCGTCCACGCAAACTCCGGCAACGCGGCAATCAGCCCCGCAACCACACTCGTCTTCCCGATGTTCCGCGAGTGCCCACACACCACCACAACCGCCATC
>CAXUNH010000291.1:0-3616 GCA_964252405.1 uncultured Acidobacteriaceae bacterium
GGCCAATGCGAATCCGTGTAGATCGTCACGGTTCCGCTCACCGCTCCGGTGCCATTGACCGGCGTCACCGTGGCGGTCAGGATCGCTACGTTATATGCGTCCGGTCCCTTCCTGGCGCTGAGCACGGTCTGCGTCGCCTGCAGAACTGTGACGGGACGGGTCACGGTGACCGAAGCATACTTCTGCGTGTCCGCGGGGGTGAACGTTGCGCTCAGCGTCTGAGTACCGGCCGTCAACACCGCGCCTAGCCCAGGGGAGTAGAAAAAGGTGCCGGGAACACTCGCCGTCGCATTCAGCTGGCCTCCGGAGAGCGGAGTCGCCGAGGTCATCGGGGCCGGCGCAGCCCATGTCACCGTAGGCGAGGCAAGCGCCGGTGCGTTCGGCACCTCAAACACTGTGGCAGAGTACGCCGGAAAGGTATAACTCAAGCCGTTGGCTCGAACCGGCACTGTACCCGCCGGCGTGATCTGCGTCATGTTGGCGTTGCTGTAGCGATACACAGAAGCCGTCGACGCAGGATTGAAGTGTGCCAGCGAGACCGAGCTCTGAAGCGGGGCCGCGGTCTTGTTCAGCACCACGAGCGTCAGCGCTTGATCCGTGCTGCGCTGCGCGGCGTACACCGCCAATTGACCCTGGTCTGTGCTCGTGGCCTGCACCCCTGTATCCCCAAACTGGCTGCCTTTGCCGTCATAGTCGCGGTAAAGACGGAACGCATACGCGATCGGGTCGGTAGGCGCGGGCGGACTCCACATGTTGGCGAAATCCACACCCTGGCGTCCAAAGATCCCCAGCACATCCGCCTCCGCCAGCGCATCGGTAATCGACTTGTTCCCGCTGTCGATCGAATACTCGGAGAACGAAAGTTTCGTTCCGGGATAATACTGCGAGATCCATCCCTGAAAGCGCGGAATCAGCTGCATCGGTCCATGGAAAAAGTACTGCTCCACCCAGGTGCCGCCGTTGTACGTCGGGTCCCACAAGGTGCGCGTCGAAGCCAGCTGCGAGGCAGGGTCGGAGAACTGTGGATAATAGTGCTCGTCGAAGTAGTCGAGCACCCGGCCCCCGTGTGCCTTGTCGTACGCTGCCATCTGCTGCAGGTAGTACTGTCCGGCATACAGGTTGTTTTGCTGCGCCGGTGTGCCGATCCACCCCCCGAGCGTGAAATCGGACGGCCCCATCACCGCTGCGGTCGGATCGATCGCCTTGACCGCTGCCGCATACTCCTCCCCCAACCCAACGATGGTGCTGTACGAAGGGGCGTTCGGCTGAACATCGCGGTGAGTGTTGCTCCATCCCAGCGGCTCATTGTCCAGCTGGTAGAACCGCACGCCGCCGGTTGCCGCCGTGCCAAAAGTGTCGACCAGGTGCTGCACCCACCCTTGCTGCAACCCCGTGGAGTT
Organism: uncultured Acidobacteriaceae bacterium; assembly: GCA_964252405.1. GTDB lineage: Bacteria > Acidobacteriota > Terriglobia > Terriglobales > Acidobacteriaceae > Granulicella. The sequence continues at coordinate 1,401 of CAXUNH010000291.1, forward strand.
ATTGATGTGGTTATAGAAGATGTTTGTGTCCGCGAGCTGCGCGCCGCTTGTCGTCAGGCTGTTGCCGCAGCTGTCTCCGTTGGGATGCACGTACGGATTCGTCGACTGTTGTGGCCCGTACACCGATACGGGAAAGCTGCAGGTCGTGGCGGCGCTCTTGTTCACAAACGGAATGATGGGAATCGTGATCAGCGCGCCCGCGGTTGGGTAAGAGCGGACCATCGCATCGGCTGAAGCGCTGGGGACAGGATTGCTCTGCCCACTCCCGCCCATGAAGTACCAGTCGAAACCGGCATTGCTGGAGTCAACCTGCCAGTTGTAGCGTGTTGTCCCGTCGCCGCCCCAGCGAATGTTCGGCACCTTAATCTCCCGGGCAAACGTCGTGTCCAGCCCGTAGCTGACAATGCCGTAAATATTCGGATTGATGGCGTGCTGGTTGGCGGCAGCGTCCACCGCAAGGGTGGGTGTTTGGGCGAAGCAGGCGGTAGCAAGAGTAAGCGAAAGCGGTCCAACAGCTCGACGAAGATACACTTTGTAGCCTCCTGTAACCTTGCTTCGGTTACGAAAGAAGGTTACGGAAGCGTTCTGGAATCCAGCAAGGTTACCCTCGCGGTTCCTCGCTAACACATTGGAATGAGCGGATCCCCCATTGGGGTCATTGCCCCGAGGAAAACCATGTGACGGGTCGGCGGTCACACCGGCTAACCCCCAACCGGGCTTGGCCGGCGGAGGCTGAACTGCCCCAACGAACGCGCACGATCGCCCGGAGAGCTGTCATCCCCGAGCCCTCTCACCCGCGCTGAAGCGGTCGCGATCATCTTCCCCGAAACAGTTGCACCAGGCTCTGCAGATCCGCCCCACGGAGAAACTCCCGCAACTCCCCCGCCATCTGGGCCTCGGCCACCTCAGGCCTCGCCGCCACATCCGCGCTCTGCACCTTCAGCAGCATCGGCAACGGCCGCCCCCCATCCGCCGCCATCGGCAACACGCGCCGCGGGTGCGCATACACAAACGTCATCGATCCCGTTTCGTTCGTGTACTGCCGGCAGCCCGCGGCATCGCACAACGTCGAGGCCTCCAGCGACTGCACCTGCCCGTTGTTGTAGGTCGCAGCCACAAAGGACACGGCACCGTTCGGCGTCTGCGCGGCGAGTTGACCATGCCACACGGGGTCTTCGCCTCGGGCGATGTGGCACACTTCAACATCGTGCATGTCCAACTCCGGAGACACACCCACCGACACCGTTGGCCCACCCGCCGCCGCCTGGTAATCGCCCCACGTGTACACCACCACCCCGGTCGTCAGCGTGTCCTGATACGTCCGCACCAGGCGATACGCTCCTATCTGCTCCGGCATGGCGGGGATCACCGCATTCAGCGTCTCCGCCTGGCGCAGCGCATGCAGGTCATCCAGCCCGAACACCAGTGCCAGAGCAACCACGGCCCCCGCCTTCCACAGCAACGGCGCCGCCCGGCGCTGCTGCTCCACAACCGCCGGAGCCGGCGGGGGCAGCACCTCGCCCGGCCTCCGCTTCAGCCGGTCCGCCACCGCAAAGAACAGGTACAGCGCCACGGCAAACAGGCAGCCCCCGAGGAGGTAGTCGGCCCCTTTCGCCCGGTCCTGCAGCCACGGGTACGGCAACGCGATCTTGTAATACACCACCAGCAGGCAGAGCCGCAGGAGGTTAAACAGGTATCCGAGCAGCACGGCTCCCGCGACCACCGGCGCAAACACAAACCATCGGAAGCGGTTGGCATACGCGATCACCACCGCAGCCAGACCCAGCGTCACCGCCCCGCGAATGCCATTGCACCCAGGCGCAATAAACATCCCAAACTCCGGCGTAAACATCAGGCGCAGGTTGTCCGGGGTTAACGGCTCGCCCAGCAGGTGCGCAAACCCGCGCGCCACTGTCGCCGACGCGTGTTGAAGCGGCAGATCGACCACCCGGCTGAACGTTTCGGGCACGGGCAGCACGGCGCCCATCAGCAGCACAGGAAACCACGCCGCCCGCAGCAGCGGCACGCCCCCAAACAGCAACACCATGCCCAGCGCGTACAGGATGGCCAGCAGCGGCACCGGCGGCAGTTGCACCAGCCAGTTCTTATGAACGGTAAGGACCAGCATGGTCTGGTCGCGGAAAAAGACGGCGATCACCGTGCCAAGAAGGACCGCAAACCCCCACCACGTGCCCCCGGTCGGCCACCCAGACGAT
>CAXUNH010000292.1:0-3607 GCA_964252405.1 uncultured Acidobacteriaceae bacterium
CACACCAGGCCCCGGATCCAGGTCCACCCGCAGCTCATTCGGGTGCTCCAGGTCCGCCGACACCACCGGGTGCGGATGCAGCTCCATACACCCCAGGTTCACCACCCAAGCCAACCCCGCCTCGTCGTCGACGACCACCTCCTCCGCCGTCCGCCCTGACGGAAAGCTCAAGGTCACCGTTCGCAGAAATGCCGGCAGGTCCGACGGCGCGCGCTTCTGGTAGAACGGCTCGGCCTCCGCCCCGTTCACAAACCGCTTCAACACAATCGGCCGGTTCCTGATACCCCGCAGCGCCCCCGGCGCCACCGCCAGGAAGTACTGCACGATGTCCAGCTTCGTCAGCCGCACCTCACGGGAAAAGTACAGCTTCTCCGGATGGCTGACGCGCACCTCCCGCCCCGCCACCGACAACATCACCGCATCGTCTGCTTTCGCCACGCCCACAGCCTACATCCTCGCTGGCTCGCCGTACGTGCATCATCCCGCACGGCCTTCCACCCGGCGTAAGATGATCCCGAGGAGAGTCCCCGGATGCTCGCAACCACCACCACGCTCGTGCCCCTGGCGGAGTATCTCGCGACCTCCTATCGCCCCGACTGCGATTACCTCGAAGGCGAGGTCAGGGAGAGACATTTGGGAGAACGTCCCCACAGTTTTGTGCAGGCCTACTTCGTCCGTGTCTTCGGCGTGCATGGCCGCGAGTGGAAGGTTTGGGTCCAGCCGGAACAACGAGTCCAGGTACGCCCCGACCGCTACCGCGTCCCGGATCTCTGTGTCTTGCGCCGCAATGCCCCCTTTGAAAACATCGTCACGCACCCGCCCCTGCTCTGCATCGAGATCCTCTCCCCAGGCGATTCGCTCAGCGAGTTGCAGGAACGCGTCGACGACTACGCCGCCATGGGCGTCGGGCACATCTGGACCGTCGACCCAACTCGCCGCCGCGCCTATCTCGCCTCCCCCACCGGCTTCGTCCAGCCGCAAAGCCGCGAACTCACCGTCCCAGACACCCCCATCCGCATCTCGCTCGACGATCTCTTCGCCGAGTTGGACGAAGCCCAGCAAACCCGCTAACAAGGGCCACCCGCGGACAAACCAGACCTGAGCCAAGCGTCAAATTTCTGACAACGGCGTTTCTCGTTACTAATCTCTGGCAGATGAGGGCTAATGTAATGCCATGAGACGGCTATCCTCTTCTTGGGTCTTGCTCCTAGCATGCGCTGTCACGGCGGGAGCGCAAACAGCCCCGGAACTGATTCGGAACGTGCGCGTTTTTGATGGCAACCGTGTCCAAGAACATCGCAGCGTCTTGGTCAAAAACGGGATCATTGCCCAGATAGGGAAGCGGAACCTGAATTATCCGGGAGCAGTGGTCATCTCCGGTGAGGGGCGTACGCTTCTACCCGGCCTCATCGACGCACACGTCCACATGCCGTTAGACGTCGAGGCGGCTTTGCGACAAGGGGTCATATTTGGCGTGACCACGCAGTTGGACATGTACACCTCCCCAGAAAAGCTGGTGAAGATCAAAGCCTTCGAAAGATCCGACCTGCCTGGTCTTTCCGACGTCAGGACTGCAGGAATGGGAGTTACTGTTCCGGGTGGGCACCCCACCTTTCTGAGTGGTGCAAGCGTGCTGCCGACGCTGACACGTCCAGAGCAAGCCCAGTCATTTGTCGATGCTCGTATCGCTGAAGGTTCCGACTACATCAAGGTCATTCTGGACAATGGCGCGGAGTTCAAACACCCCATTCCGACGCTCGATGACGCGACTCTCCGGGCGGTAGTGCAGGCTGCACATCTCCGGGGCAAGCTGGTCATCGCGCACGTCCTAATGGCAAGCTATGCAAAAGAGGCCATAGAAGCAGGGGTTGATGGACTTGCGCACATGTATGAAGGGCCACCCATGGACGAGAACTTCGGTGCTTTGGCAGCGAAGCACCATATCTTCGTCGTGCCGACCCTTACTGTTATCTATCTGGATTGCGGTGAGTCGCCGGGGATTGCCACGGCCAAGGATCCGCTTCTAGCTCCTTACATTCGTAAAGAGTGGCTCGGGGCGCTGAACGTTCCTCTCGACCCAAAACTGAATGGTGTCTGTGATTCGACACGCTCTGGGATCAATCAGCTAATCGCCGCACACGTGCCGGTTCTCGCAGGTACCGACGCCCCTGTGCAGGGCGTCACCTATGGAGCCTCCGAACACGAGGAACTGCAACTTCTCGTCGCAACCGGCCTGTCTCCCGTCGAAGCCCTCTCCACTGCAACCTCCGCTCCGGCGAAAGCTTTTCGTTTGAATGACAGAGGAAGAATCGCACTTGGCTTGCGGGCAGACCTTCTTCTTGTGGATGGCGACCCGACTATTAACATTCTCGGCAACCCGCAACATCATTGAAGTCTAGAAAAAGGGAGTCCGAGTTACACGCGCTCGCCCTCGATAGCCCTTCGACAAGAGGCATTCTCGTCAGTATTCCGCTCTAAGCGCCGGCAAACCGGTGCCAATACGACAGAGCGAGCCCCCAAGATTCGGGGGCCACTCCAGGCGGCGCATCCGCTCGCTCCGGCGCCGTCAGTACTGCATGTTCGTCAAGTCCTCAATCAGCCCAGGGCCGTTTGGCTGCCACCCCAGCGCCGTCCGCGTCCACTCGCTCGACGCCGGCATATCCAGCGCCGCGAAGTGCGCAAACGGACCAAAGTGCTCGCCCGCCTTCTCCGCCGCCAGCGGAACCACCGGCACCTTCAGCCCCTGCCCCAGCGCCTCGGCGATCTCCCGCAACGGCACACCCTCTTCCTCCACCGCGTGGTACACCGTCACGCCCGGTCCGGTCTTCTCGACCGCCAGCCGGTACAGGTGCGCCACATCCTTCAGCGGCGCCGCCGCCCACCGGTTGGCCCCATCGCCCACATAGGCGGATACCCCCTTGTCGCGCGCGATCTGCCCCAGGTACGTCACTAACCCCTGTCTCCGGGTGTCATGCACCTGGGGCAGCCGCACAATGCCCACACGCACACCGCGATCTGCGGCTGCCTTCGCTGCCGCCTCAGGGTTGCGTGGAATGGCCGTATTCGCCATCGGCGGGTCGCTCTCCGTGCGCAGATGTCCGGGTCCGCCGCTCACCAGGCCCGTCCCGGACGTCACCAGCAACAGAGCGCCCGGGGCCAGGACCTCACCCATGGCTTCGATCGCCTTACGTTCCACGCCGCCGCTCTCGGCGAACTTCGCAAAGTCATGGTTGAACGCCAGATTCACCACCGCATCCATGCCCTTGGCCGCCCGGCGCAGGCCGTCCAGGTCCTCCAGCGTCCCGCGATGCCCCTCCACGCCCGCTGCCTTCAACTGCGCCATGCCTTCCTCGCTGCGGGCCATCCCACGCACTGCGTGGCCAGCGGCGACCAGCTCCTTTACCAACTCCGTCCCTATGAAACCCGTTGCTCCTGTTACGAAAATGCGCATGTATTTCCTCAATTCGGTTCGAGCCGCCACCCCGGAGAGGCGCGCCAGCGTTGACATCCACGCCTCCGCCCGATAAAACGGAGGCAATCTCCGTATGAAGAGATTACCGGAGATGGTCTCCGGTTGCAGAGAAATTTCGGCCCGCCTGCGTATGAC
>CAXUNH010000293.1:0-3601 GCA_964252405.1 uncultured Acidobacteriaceae bacterium
CCCATGCGTCGGCAGGGGAGTACAGCACGATGGCCAGCGCCTCTTCCTCTTTCAATGTGAGCGGATCGAAACGTACCCGTAACGCCCTCGGCATGGCCTCCACCACCGTCGCGGGCAGCACCGTCTCCTGGCCCTGTACGGAGAGGACCAGGCTCACAGGCTCATCGGCTCGTGCGTCCACGGGTTCGCTGGTACGCACCAGGGAGCCTCCGCTCGAAGCATCCGCAATCTCTCCGCTCAGCCGGCGGCCATCGGAAAACACCAGCGCAGTGTGCACGCGCTTCTGCAAGCGCACGGCAGACCGTCGCTGCCGCTTCTCCCGGGCCACCGCGAGCGAAACCGTGAGCAGCATCAGATTGAAGAAAGTCCACGCAACATTGACCCACACCGTCCCAACATCCCGACCCCGGTACAGGTTCGCCGCCCATGGCTGCCAAAGGCGAGGTAAGGTCGCCACGACGCTTGCCCGCAACGGACCGAACAGGCGCAACGCCGCACAAAGCAGACCCATCAGATTGGCGCAGAAAAGGACAAGGATGGGCCATGCCGCTCGCGTGTCGAAATATCCGCGCTCCACGACCTCCCCCTTCGCTGTTGGGTGGAAAGGCCCGGCCCTCGGGTGCAGGAAGCCCCTCAGCGCCGGAAGCACCAGAAAGGGGGCCAGCACCGTCTCATGGATCTCATTCCAGAAGGAAAAGCGGTGCGATCCCTGCAGTCGCGCGTTGGCGACGTACCCCAAGACAAGATGCGGCACGGCATAGGCCAGCACAGCGCCCCAGTACGCCGGAATCGTGACCTGTCCCAACACAAGGTAAACCAGCGGCGCAGTCAAAAAGATCAGCCGCGGTATCGCATTCAAAAAGTAAGCCGTTGCGTGGAAGTAACAGAGCCGCTGCGAAAAGGTGAGGTCGCGGGCAAACAACGGATGCTCTAGCCGCAAGACCTGCACCATGCCGCGAGCCCAGCGTCGCCGCTGCCGGATATGATCGCTCAGCCGCTCGGCGGCCAAACCGGCAGCCAAGGGCAGATTGATGTAGGCCGTGTTCCATCCCTTTTTCTGCATCCGCACACTGGTGTGCGCGTCCTCCGTCACAGTCTCCGTCGCAAACCCGCCGACGCTGTCCAGCGCCGCGCGGCGCAGCACCGCGCCGGTCCCGCAGAAGTACGTCGCATTCCAGAGATCATTGCCGTCCTGCACCACCCGGTAGAACAGCTCTCCCTCATTCGGAATCGCGCGAAACTGGTTCAGGTTCCGTTCGAACGGATCAGGCGAGTACAGGTGCTGTGGGGTCTGTACGAGGCCAAGCGAGGAGTCCCGGTCAAACCAGCCCATCGTCATCTGCAAAAACGAGCGCACAGGAACGTGATCGGCATCGAACACCGCCACAAACCGCGCGTTCACTCGCTCCAGGGCGTGGTTCAGATTTCCCGCTTTGGCGCCGTCATTGTTCTCGCGAACCATGTACCCGAAGCCTGCCTCCGCACAGAAAGCTCGAACCTCCTCACGCCGGCCATCGTCGAGAACGTGGACGTGCAGCCGTTCGGGCGGCCAATCCAGGTTCAGTGCGGCCAATGCCGTGTATTTCAGCACCTGAAGTGGCTCGTTCAGTGTCGGAATCAGCAGATCGACCTCGGGCCAAAGACTCGTGTCGTCAGGCAGAGGGGCCGGGGCCCGGCGGAGAGGCCACACGGTCTGAAGATACCCAAGCCCCAGATTCACAAACGAGTACAGCTCAGCGAAAAGCAGCAAAAGCAGAAAGCAGCTGTCCCACGCCGGCACTCCCTGTCCATGCTCCCTGAACAGGCGCCCGACCGTCATCACCCGCCATACACCGTAGCGCGCTGTGGACACGCACGAGACCAGAACCAAAAAGAGGGTCGCGGCGGAGGCCTTCGACCCCATATTGACTCCGAAAGCAACAAGGACCAGCGCCAACCCAAGCGCGCCTTGGGTTGGCCAGGGGATCGCTTTTGCCGCAGCCAAGACCAGCAGGAGGCAAAACACCGGAATCGCAAAGGTACGAAGTCCGCTGATCCATCTGCTTTCTGCTGCCAGGCTTTGGTCGGAGAGGTCCAAGCTCACTGCTCCCTCCAGCGAGCCTGGGCAATGCCCTGGCGTACCGGTTCCGCGACCGTGCGCACCCAGGAAGCCACCTGCAGGTAGTCCTTCGCAATACCCTCACCCGGGGCGTAGTCCATCACCGTCATGCCCTCAGCTAACGCCTCAGCGATCACCGGAGAGCGCCGGATGGCGAAGGGCAAGAGGGACTCTCCGAGTTGCTGTTGCAGGATTTCGCGGACGTCCAGCTGAAGGGGTTGGGCGGGGTCGAACTGATTCAGAAGAAACGCCGGGCTCTCGGGCCTACCCGCAGCGAGCCTCCCGGCCAGCTCTCTCCGCACCGCCTGAAGGCTCACGATCGAGTTCATGTCAGGAACCACGGGAACCAGCACATCCGCGCCTGACTGCACCAGCGAATGGAGCATGCCAGACGCAGCCGAGGGAAGATCCACAATGACCCGGTGAAAACCGGTGCTGTGCTCAGAAATTCTGTCCGGAAGGCTCTCGTTCTGTTCCGTTCCCGTACCCCCGGTTTCCCGCCCGTAGGTGACCAGGTGGATCGGCCGGTCGGTACTGCCGGGCGGAGGCGCAAACGTCCGGACTCCCCCGGGCCGCAAGTCGCGCGCACCGAGATAAAAGGGCAGGATCCCACGCCCCGTCGCGTCTACCAGCAGAACACGCTCGCCTTGTGCGGCCAGGGCACGGGTCAGGGAGGCGGCCAGGCTCGTCTTGCCAACACCGCCCGCAACGGAATAGATCGCCAGCACCGGCGGAGTCTGTTCCTCCAGACGGACCGCGGCTGTCTCCTCCGCCGGGCCTGAATTCTGCTGAAAAACGCCGCGCAGCGCATACCATCGGGCGGCCACCCTCTCTCGCGTGTGCTGCAGGCTTTCCCGGGCGCCGGACAAACGCTCCCCTGTTCCTGCCGGGCCTCGCGAAAGAGGTTGAAACCACGATGGAGAGGAGGTCTCCTTCACGTTGACCTCCATGCTCTCTGGGGAACCCTGCCGCCCTTCGACGTCTGGCTCCGAAGCCGCCGCCCCCTGCGGACGTGCTTCAAACAACTCTGTCGATCGCTTGGGAGCATCCAGCCGGTCGACGGTAACTCCTGCAGAGTCTTGGATCTTCATCGACCGGGCATACTGCTCGACAGTGCGGGCTGTCTCCGAAGCGCTCAGCTGCGGAAGGGGCAGCGCTGCGCGGGGGTCGGTTGCTTCCCCGTTTTGGCCGTCCGCTTCTGACTCGTTGGCCTGATCCTCCCCATCGGGCGGCAGCAAGGCCGTCAAATCGCGCTTCAACGGAATGCGCACGGAAACCATCTCCGCTGAAGAGGGGTGTTCAACCTCGTCCATCCCGAAGCCGCTCTCATCCAACACGGAGAGAGCACTGCTTTCCGCGGGGCGATGCTGTTTCGTGTTGAGACGATCCGTCCACATCGCATCGGGCTCCCCGCCGGACCCTGCTGGGCCGTCAAACCGCGAGCCAGCGTTCGCAGCAACACGCGCGCAGGCGATCTCCAGCGCCTCACGTCGCGCAGTCTGC
>CAXUNH010000294.1:0-3591 GCA_964252405.1 uncultured Acidobacteriaceae bacterium
ACCACGGGCTGGTTCCTGAACCCAGGACACTATCGCCGCAAAGAGTCGCTCATGGTTTGGAAGCTCCCACCCTCGCCAACACTGCCGCTCTCGCCGGACATGCCGACGACCGACGTACCGTAGGGCATCTGCCGGTCACTTCCGCCGACGCTTTCCCTTCGCCTTGGCGATCTTTGCTTCTACGCGCCTCGCTTCCGCGCGAGCCTTCTTCGCCTCGCTTTTTCCTTTGCGCAACGATCGGTTCCCAGCCTCCACAACGGGCTCTGTTCCGGGTCGCAGCGCAAACTGCAACCGCCGCTGCTGACGATCGATGCGGTCCAGAATGACCTCTACCCGGTCCCCGATCCGGAAGCAATGCTCCGTCCGCGCTCCGCAGATCACGCGATCCGCATCACGGAAGCTGTAGAAATCTCCCGTCAAGGAACCGAGAGGAACGAGTCCCTCGATAAACATCTCATCCAGTTCAACGAAGAAGCCGAACTTGGTGACCGAAAGGATGATCCCTTTGAAGTCGTCGCCGATCTTGTCGGCCATGAACTTCATCTTCTTCCACTCGATGAGTTCCCGTTCCGCATCCGCGGCCCGGCGTTCTGCCTGCGAACTCTCGAGCGCGATGTCGGCCAACTCTTCCGCAGAAATGGGCTCACCGGGCGAACGTTCTGCTGACCGCACTGCTTCGGTGCTGGTGAACTCCTCCGCCAAGGGGTCCACACCGGCCGAGGCTGGCGTGTCCTCGCCCCAACCGATCCGCCCCGCGCGCTTGCCCCGTTTGCCCTTCCCGTCCCGGTCTGAAGCGTGAACCGGGGCCGCTCCAGCCGCTCGAACCGTCCGTCGCGCAATAGCGAGAGAAGGCTTCACCCCCGCCGCGCGGCCCTGCTGCATCGCGTCCTTCTCCGCCCTCCACGGCTGCGCATCGCTGGACAACACCGCACCGCCCCGCGAATCGGCACCGCGCCGCAGCATCGCCCGCAGCAGGCGATGCACAATCAGGTCGGGGTACCGCCGGATAGGCGAAGTAAAGTGCGTATAACAAGGGCTGGCCAGCGCAAAGTGACCCTCGTTTTTCTCCGCATACCGCGCCTGCTTCAACGACCGCAACATCAGGTACGACAGAATGCGCTCCTCCGGTTGGCCGGAGATCCTGCGGATCAGCCGCTGATACATCTGCGGAGTCACGGGAATGCGCTCCGGAATCTCGTGCGCCTGCGCCGGTCGGCCTTCGCGTCCACGCGCCGACCTCCGCTGCGACTCCCGCCGGTCTGCCCTCATCGTGAGCCGCTTCACCGGCAGCGCGCCGATGCCAAGCGTCTGCCCAAAGCTCGCGGCCGTCTCCTCAAACTCCACGATGCGTTTGGGATCGGGCATCTCATGGATGCGATAGAGGGACGGGATACCTTGCGCCGTAAGCCAGGTCGCGACGCACTCGTTTGCGCTCAGCATGAACTCTTCAATCAGCCGGTGAGCCCAGCCCCGCTCCGAGCGCACGATCGCCTTCATGTTGCCGTCCGGGTCGAACTCAACCACGGGCTCCGGCAGATCGAAGTCGATAGACCCGCGCCGAACGCGCTTGCGATTCAGCCGCAACGCCAACTCCAGCATGCGGTCGAACCCGGACGGCAACTCCGGGTGCTCCAGCGCAATGCGTTCGCGCTCCCCCTGATCTTCCGCCGTGGGCTCCGGCGTCACTACCTTGTGCGCATTCCATTGCGGTGCCGCGGGCGAGGCGTTCAGGCACCGCTGCACGCTCGTGTAGGTCATCCGTCGCGCGCTGCGGATGATCCCCTCGGCCACCCGATACCCGGCAATCTCCCCCTGGGGATCGATCTCCATCACGCAACTCAACACAAGGCGGTCCTCGTCCGGCAACAGCGAGCACATCCCGCTTGAAAGCGCGTGGGGCAGCATGGGGACGGCGCGATCCGGGAAGTACACGCTGGTTCCACGTACCCGGGCCTCGGTGTCCAACGCTGAGCCTTCCTGCACATAGTGACTCACATCGGCGATATGCACCTGCAGCTCTGTATTGCCGTTCGCCAGTGCGCGCACAAGCACGGCATCGTCAAAGTCCCGCGCCGTTTCGCCGTCGATCGTCACAATGGGCAACCCACGGAAGTCCTCCCGCCGCGCAGTCTCGCCGGCGGGCAGGGAAGCGACCGTCTCCTGCGCGCGCGCCTCTGCCTCAGCCAGCACGTGCGCTGGAAACGTGTGAGGAATGGCGTGCTTGCGGATGATGATCTCGACGTCGACACCGAAGGCATCCGGCGGCCCCAGCACCTCCAGAACTCGACCCGTTGCCGGTCGTCCAGGCCCGGGATAGCTGGTTATCTCGACTTCAACCGCCAGTCCCTCCAGCGGTGCGCCGTTATCTTCGGTCGCGCCGCTATCCGGGTCTTGCGCCTCACGCTCGCTTCGCCCCTGCTCGGCGGCACGCTTGCGGCGAACGGCTCTGGCTTCCTGCCCAAGCGTGCGGTGCGCTGATGTGCCCTCCTCGGGAGGGACCTCCGCACCCGGAGGGATCTGGATCGGGCCGCCCAGCCGCTCGTCCCAGGGTTGGACAAAGTTCCCGTGAAACTCAGCACGGGATAGGTCCGGAAGCGACCTGCGGTTCGGTCCGGCACCCCGTACCCGCCCGTAGTGGAAGATGCCGACCACCGTTGGATTGCGTCGCGTCAATACACGGGCAATCCGGCCCGAACGCCTTCCGTCCCTGCCCGGGGCATCTTCCTCCACCAGAACCATGTCCCCATGCATCGCACCATGTAGGGCATTGGGAGGGATAAAGACATCATTGGACCCACTGGGAGCCCTTCCGCGCTCGCTGGAGGGGTCCGGACGCACAAAGCCAAACCCATCTCGATGTAGCTCGAGCCGTCCGCTCGTGAGACGCTCCCGGCCAGGCCGAAGAGTTGCTTGCGGACCCTCTTGCGCCGCTCGCGAGAGCCGATGGGTACTTTTGTCACTAACTCCTCTGGTGGCTGACTCTTGCACGAGTTTCGGCACAGCCCAGAAGCCATCTTCCAGCTTCTGCAACTCACCCCGCGCAACGATGCTCTCCAGCTGTTCCAAGAGCAGTCGCCGCTCGCGCCCTCCACCCAGGCCCAACTCGCGGATGAGCTGTTTGTATCCGGCTTTTCCGCCCGGCGACCGGCGAATTCGCGCAACGAGTTCACGATCCGAGAGGGGTGAAGGCAGAGGACTCATGCTGTCCAAGAGCATAAGCCCACGATCGCGAGACAGGACCTCAGGCGTAACAGGGATACATGCAGCGGGATCAGTTACTTCAGTAACCAGGGCATACAACTAATGATGTACATAGCAGAAAGGAATGGACTTGCTGTCGCCTAGAGCCTACTTTGAGGTTGTCCGGTAAGTCCATTACACCTCCAGGTCACACGATACAACTATAGGAGCCGTACCCATGAAGAGCTTTGCTGCCCGCCTCTCAGTCGTCGTCCTCGCCGCCACCGGATTTGCCGCTTCCACAGTTGTATCCTACGCCGCGACCAAGAAGCTCGAGATCAAGCCCGTCGTTGTCGGCCCCTGGACGCCCTGCCCGATGTGCCCGCCCAGCAAGCCTGCCCCCTGCGGCAT
>CAXUNH010000295.1:0-3566 GCA_964252405.1 uncultured Acidobacteriaceae bacterium
GTGGCAAGCACATCCCACAACTGGCCAACCGTCCCCTTTGCACCCCAGAGTGCCAGGAGCGGCGCTTGGATCTTGTGCCCGGCCTTGTCGTCAGCCCGGTCCATGTCGAGGTCGATGCCCGCCGCAGCCCGGTAGTCCTCGCAGACCGCGCGAATCGTCCCCTGGCAGCAATACGTGCGGATATACTCCGCCATCGCTTCCGGCGTGACCGCGCCCGGCGTTTTGCCCTGCACGGCCAGATGATCACGCAGATAGAAGCCGGGATCCAGGCTGATCAGGTGTTCCGGCATCGGCGCAGGCTGGATTTGCAGGAACCACCACACGTAGCGTGTCGCGAACTCCTTGCTGGTGTCGTTGTACATCGTCAGCGTCGGCGCGACGTCCAAGACAGCGGCCTTTTGAACCGCACCGGGGTGATCCAGGCACAAGCGATGCACGACACGGCCCCCACGGTCATGGCCCGCCACCATGAACGACGTATGGCCGAGCTGCCGCATGACATCGACCATGTCTTGCGCCATGGCGCGGAACGAGTAGTTGCTGTTCTCGGGGCTATAGCCCGGCTTGGACGAGTCGCCGTAGCCGCGCAGGTCGGGGACAACGATCTGGTATCCGGCGTCCACCAGAGCTGAGGCGACCTTGTGCCAGGTGACGTGCGTCTCCGGATGACCGTGAATGAGGAGCAGCGGCTGCCCATCACCTTTGCTCAAGGTATGGATGGTTACGTCTCTAGTCTGGATATCCTGTGAACGGAAGCCGGGGAACAGCAACTCGCTCACACCAGCCGGCTGTGCGGGAGGCAGGTCGGGCAGGTCTGCACCGACTGCGGGCGCCAGCCGTGGGCTTGGCAGTTCGTGGGCCAAATTCTCCGGCGTCGGGGCAGGCGGTGTTTGCGCCCGCGCCCGGCGTGCCAAAGCCGAAACAACCGTTGTGATTGAAACACCGACAGTCGTTCTCCGGCCGATTGTTAACCCCATGATCATGTCTCCTTGTTTTTGGTCATTCGCCCAGACGTCGCCTGTGAGTTCACCGATCCTCTCATCATCAGCTTGCTGGAAGCATTGCTGGCCCATGCTGTAGGAACGCTGGCATGATGCCCTCCAAGCCCAATCGCGAGCGTGCCTCGGCTGTCATATCGAGCACGCTGATCACGGTGGCTGGCGGAGCGCTCGACGCGTGGGTCTACCTTGCGCACGGACACGTGTTTGCAAATGCCCAAACTGGCAACGTTGCGCTCATGATGATTGCCGCGGCCGCAGGGGATTTCGCACAAGCAGGCAGTCACCTCACCTCCCTTGCAGCCTTTGTCACCGGGATGTTCATCTCGCAGCAGACAGGCAGCCGGCTCAAAGACATGAAGCTCAACTCGCGCGACATCCGACTCGGTGTGGAAAGTATGCTCCTAACCGCGCTCGGGTTTGCCGCGAACACCCTGTCTGACCACACCGTGATCGCGTGCGTCGGCTTCATCGCAGGGCTGCAAATCACCAGCCTATCCCACATCGGCAGGTGGTCCTTCAACACTGGCATGACGACCGGAAACCTGCGCGGGGCGGTTAGCGCCTTGAGCAAGGTGCTTACCGGCGCGCAGGAGGAGCGAGCCCACGCGCTGGTAATCGGGGCGTTGTGCGCCGCCTTTGCCATCGGCGCCCTGGTGGCCGCCTGGCTGACGCCCCGCCTGGGGAGCCTGACGCTCTTGCCGGTCGCCGCTCTTGTCGCCGCTTCGCTGGCCGCGGCGCCGCGGGGGCTGGACCCGATCCCGGACTGGAAGAATCTCCGGTGACGCAGGGACACGTCCCTGGCTTGCGAACATCAAATTTAGGATCTCACGTCTGCCGTCCGGCAGGAATGCCGGATGTGCACTTCAGACGGCCGCTATGTGCAGGCGGCCCATACCGATGGGAGGTGAACCGGGGTGCGATCGAGGGGAGTCACGCGAGGCGACCTACCTCGCTTAATGAGCATGCGTCGAACTAAGTGGGGCAGGCCTGCCTAATTTCAGCCGTGCTGACGTTGCCGACAGCGAGGGTTCCAGTCATTAGTTCGGTTCGCGTCCCACAGTTGAAGCAAGTTCGACACGGCAGCTTCAATGGAAGCGCGTGATACACCGTCGCGCACTTGGACGGACATGCCGACCAGCAACGCTTCGGCCAGCACCGCCAGACCAACAACGTCCGCGTCCTGTCGCAACTCGCCTGCCGCCGTAGCTCGCTCGACACAGCGCCGGATGGCGTTGCGGGTGCGTTGCCGTTCGGCAGCGACAAACGCCTGCAGGTGATCGTTTTCCGGGGAAGCGTTGGTGGTGGACAAAACGACCATGCAGCCCTGCGGCAGCCTTTCGTCGGTCTGCATCCTGGCCGAGCGGCGAAGCGCCTGTTCCAGAGCATCACGCGGCTTGAGCGTTTCGTCATGCAGCGGTGCCATGACTTGCCCGTACGTGCCGAGATAGCGGGTCAGCGCCTCGCGATAGAGGCTCTCCTTGGAGCCGAACGCGCCGTAGAAGCTCGCTGCTGAAAGGCCGCCCATCACCTGCTTGAGTTGGTGCAGAGAGGTCGTTTCGTAGCCTTGTCGCCAGAAGATCTGCATGGCGGCGTCAAGCGCGGCCTCCCTGTCGAATTCTCTGGGTCGTCCTGTGCGGGCCATCTCACCTCTCGATGTCTGGATTACGGAGTAAGCAGTCTGAATCTCGTTGACAAGGCGTCCGCTCAGCTCCAACTTATGGATCGTGCGATCCGTAAGAGGGCTGACGGTGGATCGTGCTTGCTAAGCAGTGGAGACCAGCAATGGCCGAGACGGCGACAGAGATCGTGCGGACGCTCCTGAACGACCCAACCAACCCGGACGTGGTGCGGGCATGTGTCGCGCCCGAAGCGACCTACGTTTCCCTCAACTTCGACAACCCTGAACTCCAACGCATAATGCCCTGGGCGGGCACGCGAACCGGTCCAGAAGCGGTGTTGGACACCTACACGCGGGTCAACCGCTTCTGGCGCAGCGAGGCATTCGAGATCAGCGAGCTGTTCGGCGAGGGCGAGAACGTGGCTGTGTTCGGCCGCTTCAACTACCGATCCGTGACGCTGGGTAAGGCAGTCACCTCGCCCTTCGCCATCTTGGCCAAGGTGAAAGGCGGCCGGATCACCTTCATGCAGTTCATGGAGGACACGTTCGGCACCGCCGCCACTTTCCGCAGCGGCGGCGTGGCCACCTACCGCAGCGACCCGGCTGGCGGCGAGGTGACGCTGTGAGCATGGCCGGCCAGCGTTCGCCGCGCGACGTGGTCGAGCGCTTCTACCCGGCGGAGCCCGCCTACATGAACGCAGGCGGCGACGACGCGGGCGCCAGCTTCGCCGACATGGCCGCCACGCTCGATCCGGACGTGGTGCTGCACCAATCCCCTGACCTGCCCTGGGGCGGCGAGTTCCACGGCCACGCCGCATACGAGGATTGGGCGCGGCAGATGAGCCGGGCGTTCGACCGGCTCGACGTGGAGGACACACGCCTGTTCACGGACGGCGACACGGTGGTCATCACCTGCCGCCTCGTCACCCGCTCGCGCGCCTCGGGCG
>CAXUNH010000296.1:0-3542 GCA_964252405.1 uncultured Acidobacteriaceae bacterium
ATCGGCGACTACAGCGCGAAGTACGAAAAAGCCTTCTTCGAAGACATGGACGCCCTCGGCGTCAAGCGCCCCGAAATCATCGCCCGTGCCACCGAAAACATCCCCGAAATGGTGAGCCTCATCCAGCGTCTCGCCGCCCAGGACATCGCCTACCAGGCCGAGGACGGCAGCTGGTACTTCCGCGTCGCCCGCGACAAGGAATACGGCAAGCTCTCCAAAAAGGACCTCGAAGGCATCGAAGACGGCGCCCGCATCGCCGCCGACGAGTACGACAAGGACCACGTCCGCGACTTCGCCCTCTGGAAAGCCACCAAACCTGGCGAAACAAGCTGGCCCACCCCGCTCGGCGAAGGCCGACCCGGGTGGCACATCGAGTGCTCCGCCATGGCGCTCAAATACCTCGGCGACAGCTTCGACCTCCACGCCGGCGGCGAAGATCTCATGTTCCCGCACCACGAGAACGAGATCGCCCAGTCCGAGTGCGCCACTCACCAGACCTTCGCGCGCCACTGGTTTCACGTGCGCTTCCTGCTCGTCGAAGGCAAGAAGATGTCGAAGTCGGAGGGCAACTTCTACACCCTCCGCGACCTGCTGCTGAAGGGCTACAAAGCCTCCGCGATCCGCTTCCTGCTGCTCAGCGTCCCCTACCGCCACCAGCTCAACTTCACCTTCGACGGCCTGCGCGAATCCACCAACGCCATTGAGCGCCTCCGTACCTTCGCGCAACGGCTCCGAGACACCAAATGGTTGCCCCCAACCAACACACCGGGTGCCCCAGGTCTCGCTTCTAAGACCAGGGTGGGCGACGCGCCCGACACATCCTCCATCTTCCCCGTCGTCCGCAAAGGCCACGAGGCCTTCCGCGCCGCCCTGGCCAACGACCTCAACACTGCAGAAGCCCGCGCCGCCATCTTCGAGGTCATCCGCGCCGTCAACACCGCCGCCGACCACGGCAAGCTCTGCCAGACCGACGCCGACGCGACCATAGCGCTCCTCGCCGAGTTCGACCAGGTCTTCGCCGTGCTCGAAGACAAGGACGCCGACCTCACCCGCTGGGCGATCGACTGGGCTCGCGCCGAAGGTCGCCTCGACCAGGTCGACCCGGAGATCCTCGCCCGCTTCTCCCACCAGGGCCCCACCGACGCCGCAATCGACGCCCTCGTCGCCGAGCGCACCGAGGCCAAAAAGCGCCGCAACTTCGCCCGCGCCGACGCCATCCGCGACGACCTCCTCGCCCAGGGCATCGTGATCGAGGACTCCAAAGACGGTGCCCGCTGGCGCCGTAGATAAGCCCTCCTGCCCGTACCTGTCTTGTCGGCACAGCCGCGCCTTTCTTTAGGTCTTCGGCTACCACCTGCGCACAACCGACCCTGCCCTATTCGCTCGCCCGCTCACCCCCTCGGGGGATTACCTCCAGAATCTCGGTAACCTTACTCTGCTCCCAGATGTTTCAAGGGGAGTCACCGCTTTGACCTTCGAAGCTGAGTTCGTCGACGCAGAGTACATCGACGCGGAGTACGCCAAGTACATGAACGGGTCCGGTTCCCGGTCAGCCAAGCGCCAGGAGTGGGCTTTCTGGGCAGCTCTCGCCGTCCTGGCGATGCTGATCTATACCGTCGCGTTCATGTTCCAGGCACACCGTTCCGCCCCCGCTGTCGCACCCGCTAATTTAGACCTCCACGATTGCACCTTGCCGGAGGTCAAAGTCGACCTCGCCAGTTCCGGCCGGGGCGAACACGACATCGTCGCACCCTATGCGCACAGCGTCTGCAAAGAAGGCGACGTGCGCCTCTGGGAATCAACTCACTGAAAGGAATCACCATGGGAGCTCAAATGTTTACAAGCCAGGCGGTCGTGTTTTTCGTGGCTACTCTCTTTGTGGCCGGCGTGGGTTGCCTGCTCTGGAAGGTGCGCCAGGCAGCCTGGCGCGACGGCGACAACAACGGCGTCAAGCGCGGCATCGACATCGGCAAGCACCACATCCTGCGCGAGGTCCAGCGCGAGATGAAGCTCCGCCAGCTGCAGCCGCAGAACTACCTCCCTGCCGGCTACAGCATGATCCCCACGCAGGAACTCCGCCGGCTTCAGTCCTACGCCGCCCAACGGCTCCTGCCTGCCGCGGTGGACGAAGTGCGCGACTTCCGCATGGCGAACTAAATCGGCCCGGCAATTCTTTTGGTGTAGCCGCGGGCTTCAGCCCGCGGTGATAGCCCGCCTTGGACAAGGGCTCGAGCCCTGGTCCGAAAAACCCCACGGCAGAATCAAAGCCCGACCAAAGGCGGACCACCCAACCGGGGCTGCCTGTTCGGCTTCCCGGACCAGGCTATCGCTTCTTCCGCACCACCCACGTCGTCATGCAGCGGTAATCCTGCACCACCGTGGTCTTCAGCGGGTCCACCAGCACGCCGCCCAGCACCTCGGTCAAATCCATCAGCATCTCCTCATCCACCAGAAACCAGATCGACCCATCGCCGACCCGGTAGTGGTGCCCGCCCACCGCCTCAAAGTCCATCCCGATCCGCGATCCCAGCCGGCAGAACAGCAAGCCGCCCGGACGCAGCACGCGCCAAAGCTCCAGCACCATCGCCTCAAAGTGCTCTTCGTCCCGCGCGAAGTGCAGCACGGAGTTGCACAACACCACGTCCGCGAACGCATCCGGGAACGGCATTCGCTCGATCTGCCCCACCTGGAAGTTCGCCGCCGGCAACCCCGGCTGCAGCAGCGCAGCCAACTGCCGCACGTGTTCTACGCCGGCGGGGTCCGCATCCACCGCGAACACCTGGCAGCCTTCCCGCAGCAGGTGCACCAGGTTGCGCCCATAGCCGCAACCCGCGTCCAGCACCCGCATCGGCGCCGCAATGTTTCCCCGCAAAATCTGATCGAACACATAAATATCGCTCTGCCCAAACTGCTCCCCCACGCTCATCGCCAAGCGTTCCCCCCCCTTCATGCCCTCATCCCGCCGCGCCACCGCAACGCCGCTCACCGCCATCACCTCACGGTCCAGCGCGCTGCGGGATCTGGTCCCACCCACCCGGCTCAGCACCACCATCGCCACCGAGCACACAATCACCGCCATCCCCGCCAACTCCGTCGGCCCCATCTGCTCGCCCAGCACTACCAACCCCAGCAGCACCGCAATCACCGGGTTCACAAAGGCGTACGTTGCCACCTTGGTGACGGCCACGTTCTGCAGCAGGTACGTAAAGGCCACCAATCCCCCCAGCGATCCCATCCCGCTCAACCACGCAATCGACTCCACCCCATGCACCGTCCACACCGCCCGGGCGAAGCCACCCGTCAGCACCGCAAGGCTCGTATTAAATATGCCGGCAATCCCGATCTGCCATCCCGTTGCGATAAAGGTATCGGCCTTGAACCTGAAGCGCCGCGACAACACCGATCCCACGGCAAAACATAGCGCCGCCAGCAGGCAGATCACCACGCCCAGGCCCACGCGGCTTCCTGGCGGCGGATGCCCGTGCAGCGACGGCAAAACCAGCACCGCAATCCCGCACGTGCCCAGCCGCCTCCCCGCCCCG
>CAXUNH010000297.1:0-3486 GCA_964252405.1 uncultured Acidobacteriaceae bacterium
CTCGCTCTTCATCGCCGGCGGGCTCTCCGGCCCCATCCTCGCGCAACCCATCCTCGACGAATACCTCCACAACACGTTCTTCGTCGTCGCCCACTTCCACCTCATCATGGCCATGGCCGGCGCCTTCGGCCTCTTCTGCGGCCTCTACTACTGGGCTCCACTCATCTTCGGCCGCCGCCTCGACGAGACCCTCGGCAAAATCCATTTCTGGGGCACGCTCTTCTTCGCCTACAACACTTTCCTCCCCATGCACCTCACCGGCCTAGCCTCCGAGCCCCGCCACTACGCCCAACTGCAAGGCATCGCTCCACCCGCCAATGCCCTCCTGCTCGCGACGATGCCGCTGCAGCGCCACATCACCACCTCCGCCCTCCTCCTCGCCGCCTTCCAACTGCCGTTCCTGGTGAACCTGCTGCTCCTCACCCGCAAACTCCGGGAAGCCGACCCCAATCCATGGCAGGCCACCACCCTCGAGTGGGCGCCATCAACACTCATGAACGCCTCCATTGCACCCGCCCCTGTCATGGCGTACCGTATGCCATGCGTCTACAGCCTTCACGACGATACGTTCTCTCCCCAGTGGAAGCCTGGACCCGTTTCGGAGCACAACATGGCCCCGCAGGCGCCTCAAGCGGGACCCGAAAAAGCAGAGTAAGCTGAACCTGAGCGCACCTTTCGCACGTCAGAAGGCCACCGATGCCAACGATTCTCACACCTCCCGAGATCGAACGCCGCCACGGTAACACCGGGAACCACACCGGTGAAAACGACAACGGCAACGGGCGCCGTCCCCCCACCGACAAACGCACCGGCGGCAACGGCGACGGCGACAACTGGCACGAGCGTCCCCAGGGCCGTCGCGGCCCCCGGGAGCGCCTCGCCCAGGCCCGCGTCGGCCTCTTCTTCGCCCTCGGCGGCGACCTCATGTTCTTTGTCGCCCTGGTCAGCGTCTTCTTCGTCACCAAAGCGACAGGCCACTTCGACGCCTACGACCGCTACATCAACGAGTGGCTCCCCACCGCCGTCCCGTCCATCCTCTGGCTCAACACCGCCGTCCTGATCCTCAGCTCGGCCACAGCCGAAGTCGCGCGCCGCGCCATGTTCCACGAGCATCACGTGATGGACGAGTGGTTCGGCTTCGGCCGTCCTACCTCCAAGCGCGCCGGCCTCTGGCTGTTAGCCACCCTCGGGCTGGGCCTGCTCTTCCTTGTCGGCCAGTGGGTCGCCTGGAATCAGTTGGCCGCCGCCCACGTCTTCTTCCGCTCCAACCCCAGCAGCCACTTCTTCTACCTCATCACCTTCACCCACGCCCTGCACCTGTTTCTCGGCATCGGCGCCGTCGTCTGGGCCCTCTGGCTCCTCTACAGCTCCCGCCAGATGGCCACCCGCCAAGTCATCGTCGACAGCACCGTCTGGTACTGGCACACCATGGGCGTCCTCTGGATCTTCCTCTTCGCCCTCCTCGAATACGCCCAATGAATGCCGCTGTCTCGGCCTTTGTCTCTGTCTCGGCCTTCGTCTTTGTCCTTGCTTTCCTTGTTGTCCTTCCCGCAGGGAATCTGCTTTCCCCAACTCCGCCATCAACCAAGGGGCGGCACAGAGTCCAACGGCGGGCCGGCGTGGACGTGCGGGTGCCCCATGTTCACCCGCGCAGCGGATTAAGGTGGGCCCTTGCCACCACCCTCCTTCTTACCGCATCGCTTTCCCTC
Organism: uncultured Acidobacteriaceae bacterium; assembly: GCA_964252405.1. GTDB lineage: Bacteria > Acidobacteriota > Terriglobia > Terriglobales > Acidobacteriaceae > Granulicella. The sequence goes on from CAXUNH010000297.1 coordinate 1,710, forward strand.
CACGCCCAGGGCTGCACTCAGTGCCTCGACAGCACCCGAGCCACCCCACCCCAGGTCCAGGCCGCCTACCGCCACGCCATCCTTCTGCTCGGCGGTTTCGCCTCGACAATCTTCGTTTCAGGAGCCGTTCTTCTGCGTCGAACCCGATAGAGCCTCCGAGCCCAATCGGGTCGCTTCGCCGGGGTGTCACGATGTCGATGCTTGCTTCCATCCGGACTCTAGCCATCTCTTCGACCCTCATCCTTGGATCGGCTGTCCACGCACAGCAGCGACCAGTCGTTCACCTGGAAGCGCCCGACCTTCCTCAGGTGGACCGTCAGCGCCTTCTCCAGACCCTACAGGCCGCGCCGCCCTGCACCCTAGGCGAGTTAGTCTCAAAAGCCGCGTGGACCGCGAGGGACATGGGTTACTTCAAGGCGAAGGCGCAGCAAACCAACCCGGAACCCACTTCGGCGCCTCCAGGCGAAATCACCATCGCGCTCAACGCCGGCCAACAGTTCCATGCCGGCCATACCACCCTGCATGGCAATCACGTCATGGCAGCGCACAAACTCCAGGGTGATCTCGCCATCCACCCGGGAGATCTCTTCCGAATCAGTCTGATCGACCAGACTCTGGAGAATCTTCGGCTCACCTATGGCCGAGCCGGTTACATCAATGAGGTCGCCTCGCCCGGGCTGAATACCGACGAAAGGACGCACGTCATCGACCTTGACCTGCAGATTGAGGAAGGGCGACCCTTCACCCTCGGCGCACTCTCTGTCGTCGGCAATGAACCACGCTCGGGCGCCACGGGCACCCTCATCGAGTCCTGGAAGGAGCTTAAGGGCCAGCTTTTCAACCCGGACACGTTGGAAGAATGGCTGGGGGAACACAGGGCCGAGTGCCCAGGCTGCACCCTGCCTCGCGACCTCACCTTCACTCAGAACAGCACAGAGGACCGAGTCGACGTTAAGCTGATCCTTCCTCAACCCATACGTCCGCTCTAACTCCCTGTAGGAAAAGGAGTCCTCCCAGGGAATGAGCAGGCCTGTTCCGTCCTCTTGGGTCATTCCCCCGGGGTCGCGTGTAGCTTCAACACCACCTTCATCGAATCCGGCTGCGGATGCGAAGCCAGCCAAACCGCCTCGCTGGCCTCCTCCACGCTGAACCTGTGCGAGATGAGCTTGGTCAGATCCAGCGTCCCGTTCCGATACCCATCAAACACCAGGTCAACGCCCTCCTGCTGAATCGCCACACTCGCCGAGTACGACCCCATCAACGTCTTCTCGTCCATACAAACCGCCGCCGGATCGAACGCCGCCGTCCCATGCTGCGTCGACGCAAACAGCATCACCCGCCCTCCAGGCCGGATCGCCTCCATCGCCAACCCAATCAGCGCATCCGCGCCCACAGCCACCAACGCCACATCCACCCCACGCTCTTCAGTAGCCGCCCGGCAAGCCCCCACCACATCGCCCCGAGCCTCCAGCGGCCGGTCCAACCCAAACTGCGCCGCTACAGCATGCCGCTCCGGGTACATATCCGAAGTCAACACCGTAGCCCCTGTCCGCCGGGCCAAAGCCGCCAGCAATATCCCAATACTTCCCTGCCCGATCACCAAAACCGTGTCATCCGGCTCCAGGTGCAACAACCGAACCGCCTTGAAGCAGGTGTTCACCGGCTCAATCCACGCGGCCTGCTCCAACGGGATGTCGTCAGGCACCCGAATCAACCCCGCAGGCGTAATCCCATCCCCCACAATCCAGTCCATCACCCGGATGTACTGCCCGAACCC
>CAXUNH010000298.1:0-3386 GCA_964252405.1 uncultured Acidobacteriaceae bacterium
CCGCCCGCAGCGGCCATCAACCGCGCCACCTGCGCCATATCCAGCCCGGCCAGCGGCGCCGCCACCGCCGGAGCAGCCTGCGCAAACGTCAGCCGCACCTTCAGCTCCGGCCGTTCCATGTCGAACTCCGCCACACCGCTGGCTTTCAAGAACTCCACCAGCGCCCGCAGCTCCTTCAGATCCCCTTCACCCATGCACTTCAACTCCTCATCCCAAATCCCTACTCAAAGCTCCATCCATGACTTCGGACTCGGCGCCGTCAACACAAGCCCGCCCGTCTCGGTCACCAGCACCATGTCTTCGATGCGCACCCCAAACTCATCGGGCAGGTACACACCCGGCTCCACGGTCACAACCATCCCCGGCTCCAGGGCCTGCTCCACACCCGCTGCCAGCCGCGGGCCCTCATGGATCTCCAACCCCACCCCGTGCCCGGTAGAGTGCGAGAAATACCTGGCCAATCCAGCCTTGTTCAACACACTCCGCGCAGCCTGGTCCACCGCCGCGCACGTCACACCCGGGCCCACGGCGGCCACCGCCGCCTCCTGCGCTTCCAGCACCGAATGATACACGTCCCACTCCCGCCCGCTCGCCTTGCCCAGATGCACGGTCCGCGTCATATCCGAGCAATACCCCCCCAACACCACGCCAAAATCCAGCGTCACAAACCCCCGTCGCGGCAGCTTTTGGGTCGTCGCCCGCCCATGCGGCAACGCGCTCCGTCTCCCGCTCGCCACGATCGTCTCGAAGCTCATCGCCTCCGCCCCGGCCTGCCGTGCCGCATACTCCAGCTCCAGCGCCACGCCGATCTCCGTGTTTCCGGGCACAAGGTGCTCCCGCACACGGTCGAACACCGCGCAGCCCAACGCCGCCGCTTTGCGCATGCGTTTGACCTCCTCGGCACTCTTCACCTCGCGTAACCCTGCGACGATGCCCGCCGCCGGCACGAAAAATCCACGTTTCGCCACACCCTTCGGCAGGGCCTTGCGCATCCCTTCCAGTCCTGCCACCGTCGTCTGCCGGGAGTCAAACGCACACTGGGTCGCCCCCCGCGCCACCAGCCACTCCAGGGCCAGCGTCACCGCCGACGTCTTCTCCTGCACATACACCTTCAGTTCGCCAACCTCCGCCCGCGCCTGAGTTGTATATCGGCCATCTGTAAACAAAGCTGCACGTCCGCCTCGAATGGCGACAGCGCCGTTGGACCCTGTGAACCCGGTCAACCACCGCACATCCGGGCCATAGGTCACCAACATTGCGTCCGCGCCGGTCTTCCTCGCGACCCGCATCGCTGCCCTTCGCCGTTCGTTTTGGAGCATTTCACGATCATATCGGCTTTGCCCAGCTCCAGCACCGCCCTGCGCGGATCCCAAATGGACCGGTCGTGTTATCGCCCCCACGCCTCACAACCCGGTAAAATGGACCATGCCCGTCGCAGAACTCGCGCCAGAGCAGGCAAAGACCTCTCCCACGCTCCCCGAAATCACCCGCCGCGCCTTTCTCTCCGGCGCCGGAGCCGCTCTCGCCGGCCTGGGCCTCTACGCCGGCAGCCACGGCCGCCATCAGATCGAGGTTACCCACCGCACCTTCGCCATCCGTGACCTCCCCGACGCCTTTGTCGGCATGCGCATCGCGCAGATCTCCGACATCCACCTCGAAGAGTTCACCGAAGCCTCCTTCCTTGAGCAGGTCGTCCAGCGCATCAACGCCCTGAACCCCGAACTGGTTCTCCTGACCGGAGACTTCATCAGCCGCGGCCCCGGCCCCAGGCGCATCGCCATCCGGGCCGCCGGCCTCGCCGCCGAGATCACCTCTCAGCTCAAGGCCCCGCAACGCCTCGCCGTTCTCGGCAATCACGATGTAGGCGTCGACGCCGACCTCGTCATCCACGAACTCGAGTCCCACGGCACACCGGTCCTTGTCGATAGCTATCTCCCTCTCGAGCGCAGCGGTCAGCGCCTCTACATCGCGGGCTCCGACGACGCCGGCACCCGCTCGCCCGACCCCAACCTCGCCATTCCGCGCGAACCGCGCGCCCCCGTCCTCTACCTCGTCCACGAGCCCGACTACATCGACATCTTTCGCCACCACCCCCGCTTTCCGCTCGTCGACGTCATGCTCTCCGGCCATACGCACGGCGGCCAGATGCGTCTGCCGCTCATCGGCCCCCTGGTCCTCCCACCCATGGGGAAGAGATACGTGGAAGGCCACTTCCAGATCGAGCATATGCAGCTTTATGTGAACCGCGGCATCGGCACCGTGGGTCTCCCCCTTCGCCTGAACTGCCCCTCAGAGATCACCAGCATGACCCTTGCCCGCGCCTGATCTGCAGAAGCCTCCATCCGGGCCCCGGGGCGTGGTGGGCACCATCGGCTGACTTTCTCGGACGTGCCTCAGAGCTCTGCTCTCTCTTAGAGAGATCGAAGACACCCGCCGTCCCGCGCCAATGGATTCACCCCGACTCCGTTGACATCTCACAGAATTCAGTTGACCGCGAGGAGCGCGCCTTCTAGGATCGCGCCATCTCAGATCATCTTCAGCTACCCGCCTCGGACGACCCTGCCCTCATAGCAGCTCAACCATAGTCACTGGAGAAAAGCCGTGGTCCGCTCCGCTGTTTCGTGCATCGCCATGTTCTGCCTGGCCGTCTTTTGCTGCGCCGCGAACTCTCAGTCCACCGCGAAGAGCGGCGTTGCCCAACCCGCAGGCCTGCACGACGTCATCGTGATCCTGCGTGACCAGATGCCCGGTCTGCAGCCTCTACGCGGCATCCGGCAGGCTCGCAGCAGCGCCTTGGCTGCGGCACAAACACCTCTCATCGGAACCCTGCAGGGAAAACGCGCCCGTCATGTGCGGTCGTTCAGGACCATCAACGCCTTTGCGACCTCGGCAACGCCGGAGGAAGTGGTCGAGCTGCAGAACAATCCGCAGGTGCAGGCCGTTGTCACGGACCAGGTCCTTCGGCTGCCGCATCGGCAGGGGGATCTCGCCTCTGCGGGAGCCACGGGCAGCGCGACAGCCCTCCCTTCCGACCCTGGGGCCGCGCCATGCAATACGCTTGAGCCCGAAGCGTTACAGCTCACCAACACAGCCTTCCCGAACCCTTCCACGCCACAGGCCCAGACCGTTTTGGACGGTCACGGCAAGCCGGTCATCGGAACCGGCGTGAAGGTCGCCTTTATCGCGGACGGGCTGGATATCAACGTGCCGGGCTTCATCCGCCCCGACGGCTCACACGTCTTCATCGACTATAAGGACTTCACCGGTGACCCGGCCGGCACTCCCACCGGAGGGGGAGAGGCCTTCGGCGACGCCAGCTCCATCGCCGCACAGGACATGCCCAACGGAACACCCCTCTACTACGACATCTCGCAGTTCACCAGCCC
>CAXUNH010000299.1:0-3381 GCA_964252405.1 uncultured Acidobacteriaceae bacterium
GGGACCGGATGGGACATATCGCGGCCGGCACAACGACCGGGGGCACCCAGGGCAAGCGCTTCGGGCGGGTGGGGGATTCGCCCATCATCGGCGCGGGCACGTATGCGTCGGACCAGTCGTGTGGCGTGTCAGCGACGGGGACAGGCGAGTTCTTCATCCGGCTGACGGTGGCGCGGACCATCTGCGCGTTGGTGCAGTACAGGGGCATGGCGCTGCAGGCGGCGGTGGATGAGGTCATTGGCAAACAGCTCACGGCGATGAAAGGCGATGGTGGCGTGATTGCCATGACGCCTGACGGGCAACTGGCGTGGGGATTCAACACGCCGGGGATGTTTCGGGCGCATCTGGTTGAAGGGGGCACGGCGGTGCTGGGTATCTACAGCGACGAACCGTAAGCAGGCGACGGCTTATCTCCCAGGCGGTGGCACGGTGAGATTGGATCGACTGCTGATTGGCTTCAGCGTGCCGGAAGCCACGGCGAGAACTTTGTCGCGAAAGGTCGCGAAGCTCGGCTGGCCGACAAAGAACGCGTAGGTGTAGTGCGTTTGGGTGTGGTCGTCGGTGTTCACGTAGCCATCCAGAGAGAAGCTGCGCAAGCCCCTGGCCGCGTCCTCGGGATGCTGCTTTGCGAAAAGGGGCTGGTCGCCGTCGCCGCTCTCCAGGGTGATTCTTTCACGCACCACGCCGTCTGCGCTGAGCACCCGCGCCATGGTGTAGACGTTGTAGCGGCTCCACGAGGGTTGGAGGTAGTAGAGCCATTGCACGTGGCCGATGTTGGGCAGGGGGTCGTCGCCGAGCGGGATCTGGTTGAGGTTCGACTGCCCACCGTCGTGTAGCTGCTGCAACCGTTTCAAGGTGCCTTCCAGGTCGCCCCACTGCGATTGCGAGGCCTGGGCGTGAGCGAGGATCGCCAGCGCCTGGGCATCCTTGGGATTCGTGGAAAGCACGCGGCCCAGTACGGCGCTGGCCTCTGCGGGTTTTCCGACGTTAATCTCCGCTTCGGCAAACATCTTGGCGACCTGGGCGTTGCCCGGTGCTGCCCGCAGCAGAGGCTCCAGTTTGGCGGTCGCCTCGGCCCAGTGTTGCGCACCGAGATCCTTCCCCGCGGCGGTGATGATGTCGCCCTGATCGGGGCTGAGTTCTGCACTTGGCTGGTTGGGCTGGGGCGTCTGCGTGGACGCAGAGAAGCCAGGCCCGGTGCCCAGGATCGCGAACACAAGCAACACAGAGAGTTCCCGTACGCGCATGCGACTTCGGCCTCCAGCACGTTTGACGTTCATGAAGCTGACGATGGGATCAGAAGTGCTGCAAAAGATCGCTGAAGCGTCCGAGCTCGAGCAGGGTCCGGCCCGGAGGCGGTGGATCCACGGATTCATGCTCCAGCGCCCAGGTGAAATCGTGAGGGATGAAGACGGCATTCATGCCGGCCGCGAGGGCGGGGTTGATGTCCGAGCGCGGCGAGTTGCCGATCATCCAGGTGGCCGAAAGCTCGCAGCCGTGGCGGTCCGCGAGCTCCCGGTACATGCTGCCATCCTTTTCCGGCGGCACTTCCACGGCGGAGAAGAAGGGACTCAAGCCGGAGCGCTCCAGTTTGTCTGTCTGTTCGTTCAGGTCGCCTTTGGTGACGAGAAGAAGCCTGTGCCGCTGCGCCAGGGTGCGCAGCGTTGGCTCGACCCCGGGCAGCAGTTCGATCTGCGCCTCGGCGATGGACTCGGTGAACGCGACGATGCGGGCGTGCTTTTCGGGCGTGACGGGTTCATCGCTGAGCTGCTCGAAGCAGGCGATCAATGATCTGCGAAAGCTCTTGAGACCATAGCCATGCCTGGCGATCGTGGCGCGTTCGCAGGTGTTGAGGTGTTCGCGGACCTCTTCGCGGGTGTGAACCCGGTGGTCGAGGTAGGAGATGAAGGCGGCGATGGCGCGCTCAAAGTAGATGTTGTTTTCCCAGAGCGTATCGTCGGCGTCGAACAACAGCGTTTGCGGTGAGGTGCGACGGGGCTCGGCCATGCTGTGGCTCCTCCTGGAGTTTGTGTGCGGTGTGAGGGTGAAGAGGAAGGAGGGTGCGCGGAGGGGCTGTACGATGAGGTCCCGCACCCTCAGCCTAGCGCGGTTGTGCCCTGGCTTCCAAGGGGCGCAAGGACGTGCGGCCAGCCTGTTGCAAGTGCCTGGTTGTGGTAGAGTCAAACCTGCCCGCCGGGACTGGAGAGATGGCCGAGTGGCTGAAGGCGCACGCTTGGAAAGCGTGTATACCGCAAGGTATCCAGGGTTCGAATCCCTGTCTCTCCGCCAGATTCTCAAGAGCCGCCCACAGAGGGCGGCTTTTTCTGTTCCGGGCCGCGACGGGTGCTTACCCCTCCAGCGCCGGTTGTCCGATCTCGTTGAAGGTGAGATTTTCAGCCGAGCTGCCGGTGCGAGCTTTCCAGTTGAGAAAGAGCGCCCCGTAGCTTTCCACGGTGCAACGTTCACTGTCGATCTCGAGGCTCGCGAGCATGGATTCGATCCAGGCGGGCTCACCTTCCAGTTCGGCCCAGGTGCCGATAGGAGTTTCGTCCAGCACGAGGTGTCCGCCGGTCCGCGCGTCCCATTCGGTGCGAAATTTTTCATAGCGAAAGGCCGGGCAGTAGCCGAGCTGGCAGAAGATCTCCGCGATGGCCTGGTGATCTTCGATCTCCGTTTCGGTCTCGATGCGGGTCTTGTAGCGCAAATCGGCGGCGTTTTCGGAGGCCAGTCGCTTGTGGGTGAGCACGTGCTTGCTGCCGTACTCGCGAATGCGCAGAATCTGGCGTTTGGCGCGCAGTTGGCGGTCGGGTGTGTCGAAGAGAGTGTTGGCCTCGAAGGTGCGTGGGGTCTTCAGGGAGAGGTCAAGCTTGCCGATCGCTGCCTGAAACCCGATGGGATCGTCGACAACGAATTTCAGTTCTATCTCAGCCGCCTGCATGTCCGTCAGTATAGGCGTCGGGTGCGGGTTCGCTGCAGATCTCCGCAACGCTCCCCTTTAGGATGGAAGGAGCGTGCGGCAGACCCTTCATCTCTTTGCCAGTGAGCCTGCCCACGTTGAGCAAGCGGCGGCGATGCTGCGATGCGGTGGTCTGGTGGCGTTTCCGACCGAGACGGTCTACGGACTGGGAGCGAATGCGCTCTCGCCGGAGGCGGTGCAGAGCATCTTCCGTGCCAAGCAACGGCCTGCGTGGGATCCCCTGATTGTGCATGTGCCCAGCGTGATGGAGCTGGACGGCATGACGGCGATCCCTGGTGAGTTGCGCGGGCGCGTTCAGGCGCTGGCGCAGGCGTTCTGGCCGGGGCCGTTGACCTTGTTGCTTCCTCGCACCGCGGTGATTCCGGACGCGGTGACGGCGGGGCGGGGGCTTGTGGGCGTTCGGG
>CAXUNH010000300.1:0-3367 GCA_964252405.1 uncultured Acidobacteriaceae bacterium
AGCCTGACCAGCCCACCCCACGGAACCGGCAACGCAGGCCCCGCAGGCCCCGTCAGCCCGGGAAAGCGATCTTCTTCGATCCCCAGCGCAAACGCTGGAAGCGGCTCCGCCGCATCTTCGATTCGCTCGCCCTGGCCGGCGCGGTCATCGGCATCCTGTTCGTTATCGGCCTGCTGCGCATGCGGCCCTTACAGGCGCTGGACCTGCGCTCGCCGACCAAGCGCTACCGCGCCCTCTTCAACCCGCCGGCGCCTGAGCTTACGCCCAAGGGCAAGCTCAACCACTCCACCCACCGGCACTCCGATCTCAAGCCCTCCGATGTCGTCCTGAACCAGGGCGAGGGCCTTCGCGCGGCCTTCTACAACGACGTCGACCCGGCCAGCTATGCGTCCTTCAAGGAGCATGTCAAGCAGATCGACATCCTCTTTCCCGAGTGGCTGCACGTCCTCGGTAACGACGGCTCGCTTACCGCCTACAGCTCGGACAACACCCCCTTCGCGGTCGTCGACCGGGCCGGGGTCCACGGCGTCGACCGCGAAAACAAGGTCGTTAAGACCATCACAGCGGCTCGCGAAGATACCGAGATCTTTCCGCTGGTCAACAACTTCAACCCGCTCACCAACGTCTTCTCCAGCGCGGTCGGACCGTTTCTGACGAACCCTGGCGCGCGCGCGACCTTTGTCTCCCAGATCGACGCGCTCATGGCGGCCAACACCCGCTATCGCGGCATCATCCTCAGCTTTCAGGAGGTGCCCCCGGCGGCCCTGCCCGGGTACGGCGCGCTGGTTCAGGCGCTCTCGGACGACTTCCACAGCCGCAACCTGAAGCTCTACATCACCGTTCCCGTCGGCGCTTCGGGGTACGACTTCGGCTTCCTGGCCGCCGGTACCGACGGCCTCGTCCTGATGAACTTCGGCGAGCACCAGGACCAAACCGTTTCCGGTCCCGTAGCCTCGCAGAACTGGTTTGAGGACAACCTTAAAGCCATCATGAAGGTCGTCCCCCGCGAGAAAATCATCTGCGCGGTCGGCAACTACGGCTACGACTGGACCCTGCCTCTCCCCGCAGCGCCTACGCCGCCAACGCGAAGCGCCAATGCAAAGCGCCAGCACCGAGTGCCGACGCAAAGCGCTCCCAAACCCGAGACCGTCGACGACGCCCTCTCTGTCTCCATGATCTCCACCCAGGACGCCTGGCAGCGCGCCTCCGACGCCGAAGCCAAGATCGAGCTCGAAGACACTTCCCTCAACGCCCACTTCGCCTATGACGACGAGGACGCCAAGGTCCGCCACCAGATCTGGTTCCTGGACGCCGTCACCGCCGTCAACCAGATGCGCGTCGCCCGCGCCTTGGGCCTCCAGACCTTCGCGCTCTGGCGCCTCGGCTTCGAGGACGCCTCGCTCTGGAAGGTCTGGGACAATCCGCTTGCCCCCAACGTCGTGCAGGAGCTCGCAAACGTTCCGCCTGGCCAGGACGTCGACACCGAAGGCGACGGGGACATCCTCCGCGTCACCGGGCTTCCCCAATACGGCCACCGCACGTCAGAGTTCGACGACGACAAGACCATCCCGCCGCAGTTCCTGTCCATCGTCAACGAGACGATGGACTCCTTTCCGCTGCCCTACACCGTCTCGCAGTATGGCTATCACCCGCAGCAGGTGGCCATCTCCTTTGACGACGGCCCGGACCCGCAGTGGACGCCCAAAATCCTCGACATCTTGAAGCAATACAACGTCAAAGGCACCTTTTTCATGATCGGCGAGGTCGCCCAGGACAACGTCGGCGTCCTGCAGCGCGTGTACCGCGAGGGCCACGAGATCGGCAATCACACCTTCACCCACCCGGACATCTCCGACATCTCCGAGCGCTCCGTCGACCTCCAGCTCAATGCCACCGAGCGCCTCTTCGCGGCCAAACTCGGCGTCCAGCCCGTCTACTTCCGCCCGCCCTACTCCATTGACCAGGAGCCGGACACCAACGACCAGGCCGCTCCGGTCTATCACATCGAGTCGCACGGCTACGTCATCGTCGGCGACAAGATCGACACCAATGACTGGGACGAGCACCCCCGCAAGTCCCCGCAGGAGATCGTTCGCTCCGTCTTCGACCAGATCAACGCCGCCGAGAAGAAGACCTGGATGCGGGGCTCCATCATTCTCATGCACGACGGCGGCGGCGATCGCTCCGCCACCGTGGCCGCGCTCCCTGCCCTGATCACCGGCCTGCGGGCCCACGGCTACGAACTCGTCCCTGTCTCGCAACTGATTGGCAAGACCCGTGAGCAGGTCATGCCGCCGCTCACGTCGCAGCAGCGCCGCACTGCCCTGGTCGACTCCGTTGCTTTCTTTTTCATCAGCTTCTTCAACCACGTGGTCGTCTTCGTCTTCTTCGTCGGCGACGTCCTGATGAGTGCTCGCCTCATCATCATCGGGCTCTGCGCATTGATCGACCGCCTTCGCCGGCGCAAGAGCTTCGCCACCCCCGGCTATGAGCCCAAAGTCGCCGTCCTGATCCCCGCCTACAACGAAGAACTCGTCATTGCGCGCACAATCCGCAGCGTGCTGATGTCCAACTACAAGAACCTCCGCATCGTCGTCATCGACGATGGCTCCAAAGATCACACCTTCGACGTGGCCACCGAGACCTACGCGAAGGAGATCGCGGAGGGTCGCGTCACCGTCCTGACCAAGCCCAACGGCGGCAAAGCGGAGGCACTCAACTTCGCCCTCGGCAATCTTGAAGAAGAGATCTACATCGGCATCGACGCCGACGGCGTCATCGCTCACGACGCCATCAGCCGCCTGGTCCCCCACTTCGCCAATCCCCACATCGGCGCTGTGGCCGGCAACGCCAAGGTGGGGAACCGGGTCAACCTCTGGACGCGCTGGCAAGCCCTCGAATACATCACCAGCCAGAACTTCGAGCGCCGCGCGTTGGACCTGTTCGATGTCGTCATGGTCGTCCCCGGGGCCATCGGGGCCTGGAGAACGGCGGCGGTACGGGCCGGCGGCTGCTACGCGCCGGACACCGTCGCCGAAGACGCCGACCTCACCATGAACCTTCTCGAGCAGGGCTACGCGGTCATCTACGAAGACCAGGCCCTCGCCTTTACCGAAGCCCCCGTCAACGCCAACGGGCTGGCTCGCCAACGCTTCCGGTGGAGCTTCGGTATCCTGCAGGCAATCTTCAAGCACAAGGCCGCCGCCCGCAATCGCCCCGCCATGGGCCTCTTCGCGCTGCCCAACATCCTGATTTTTCAGGTCCTGCTGCCCCTGGTCAGCCCCCTGATCGACCTCTTCTTCGTGTTCGGCATCATTCACTACTTCATCGACAAGCACTTCCACCCCGAAGCCGCCAACACCGCCGA
>CAXUNH010000301.1:0-3339 GCA_964252405.1 uncultured Acidobacteriaceae bacterium
GGCAAAGGCGCCGCCGTGGGCGCGGCCGCAGGCGGCGGCGCCGGTGCAGGCTCCCGCGCCATCCCTAAAGGCGAACAGGTCCAGTTCCCCTCCGAATCGATCGTGCAGTTCACCCTTACCAGTCCGCTGCTGGTACGCGTCCCCCTCGGCGGCCCCGCGACACCGCCCGCGTCCCCGCGCCAGCCGCTGCCACGCTGAAAAGGGACCGCTGAGCGATGTCGGGTGAGTCTCGTCAGGGGCCCGCGTCACCCCGGCCCTGGACCGGCCGGGCCCGGCGCCTGCCGGGCCGTACACGCTGCCAGCCACAACGCGGCTTTCAGCCGCCGGGCGAAGGCCGCCAGGCCCTAATCCACCCACAGCAGCGTCTCGTCAGGGCCCGGCTTCAGCCGGGCCGTACACGCTGCCAGCCACAACGCGGCTTTCAGCCGCCGGGTAAGGCCCAGCCGACCGGCCCTACCCCACAGCACCAAACCACCCCAACAACCAGCATGAGATGCTCACTACAAGCAACAACCAGGAGAATCCATGAAACATTGGCGTCTGGTCGCGGTCGCGTCTGTATTCGCAGCAACTCTCGTCCGTGCCGACGCACAAGAAGCCACACCGCCCCCCTCCGTGCGCCACGAGTTCCTCCTGCACAACTTCAAAACCGAAAGCGGCGCTGTCGTTCCGGAGCTCAAGGTCGTCTACGGCACCTACGGCACGCTCGATGCCGCCAAAGACAACGCCGTCCTTCTGCCCTCGCACTACATGGCCAAATACCGCGGCTATGAATGGCTGATCGGCTCCCCTACCGGCCCCTCCCCGAAGTCGCTCGATCCCGCAAAGCTCTTCCTCGTCACCACGGAGCTCTTCGGCAACGGCAGCTCCTCCTCACCCAGCAACACGCCCGAGCCTTTCCACGGCCCGCGCTTTCCGGTGATGACCATCCGCGACAACGTCGAAGCCGTGCACCAGCTCTTATCGCAGGAGCTTGGCATCCGGCACCTCCGCGCGGTCATCGGCTTCAGCATGGGCGCCGAGCAGGCGTTCCAGTGGGCGGTCAGCTATCCGGACTACATGGATCGCATCGTCGCCACCAGCGGCACCGCGCGCTGCTGGCCCCACGGCGTCGTCCGCAACGAAGGCCAGATCGCCGCCATCACCGCGGACGGCGACTTCCAGGACGGGAACTACACCACGGAACCTAAACGCGGCATCGCGGCCTTCGGTGTCGTGTGGGGCGGCTGGCTCTACTCGCAGGAGTGGTGGCGCGACGACCTGTGGAAGAAGGACGACCCAAACGCCACCCTCGACAAGGTGATCCAGGGCTTCCGCGACGACTTCATCAAAGGCGCCGACGCCAACGACCTCATCCTGCAACTACGCACATGGGAGAAACACGACGTCGGCACCACACCCGGCTTCCACGGCGACACCAAGAAGGCTCTCGCGTCCATCAAGGTCCCTGTGCTCTACATGCCGTCGGCCACCGACCTCTACTTCCCGGTAGGCGACGCCCGGTATGAGTCGCAGTACATCCCGCACGTCACGCTCAAACCCATCCCCTCGCTTTGGGGCCACCCCGCCGGCGCGGGCGCAGGCCCCGGCGACCTCGAGTTCCTCAACAACAACATCGCCGCCTTCCTGCGCGGCGATGCTCTCCAGGGCGAAGCGATACCGCACCTCCCATCGAACTAACCCCAACACCCTTCCATCTCGACCGGAGCCAATAGCTAAGACCGTTCGCGTGGTGGAGAGACCTGTCGCATGATTATGGCGTCGCTGCCCCCGCACCAGCCGCGCTCGCCGCCTGCGCCGGATGCAGCAGATCCGCGTCCGCCGTGCCCATGCGCCCGGTTGCATTCACACGCACCACAAAGCGCGCCCGCACCGCCTTCGCATCTGCAGGCACATCGAACGGCAAATTCAGCGGCCCATTGATCGGCCCTGCCGCGGGCGAACCTGGCTTGGCGCTGACCGTGAGCGCACGCGCCTCGCTCTTCAGCAGCTTGCCCTTCTTGTCGAAGGTCGTCGCCGTGACGATGAGCTTGGCCTGTCGCGGCTCCGTCCCCGCGGACACGCTCCATGGCGTGTACCGGGCATCCATGTGCAGAATGTACCGACCCGGTGTATCCGCGGCAGTCACCGTAAGCGGCACAGCGTCGTACACCATCGTGCTGGTCTCGGCCCCCGCAAGCTCCGCGGACAACCTGCGATTCGCCTGCCCATCCGGCGCCAGGCGCGCCGGTGCACGCGAGTCGAAGTATCCCTGCCGGGTGACGACCTTCAGGTCCGGCCGGCCCTCCACCGACACCTCGATCCTGCGGAAGTGGTTCACATCCCGCGCAGCATTGGTCGGCCGGTACGTCAGCGTGTAAAAGCTCGCGCCATCGCGGATCGACGTCCCAATCTCGGCGTCCACATCGTTGCGGCCATACAGGTTGCGTCCGCCGGTCTCGGTAGCGATCTTCTGGAAGTTCGGCTCGCCGCCGAACGGATCGAACAGCGCTGCCTCCGAGCCGTACCGGCCCGGGTCGATCATCACCCCTGCGGGGTCGATCGTGTACAGCGTCACGCGCGCATCACGAAGCTCATTGATCGTCTGCTGCATCGCGTTGTGTACGTTGTCGCGGTCCACCGCGCTGAACCGCACCCACGAGATGCTTGGGAAACCGCGGCCGATCCAGATCATGTTCTTGTGGCCGATGTGCCCCGAAGTCGCCTCCGCCACCCGCCGCAGCGTAAAGAACGCCGTCGCATACCGCTCCCCAATCCACGAGTAGTTGTGCGCCTGCCACGGGTATGCCGCAAAGTGGTGATCCAGCGCCTGCAGGATTGCCTCCTTGTTCTGCGTGTAGTCGTGCAAGACTTCGAATTTCTGCAGGCTGACCGACACCAACATGGTCGGCGTATCCAGCTTGTCCGGCTGGCTCTTTAGCCATTTCTCCAGCGAGTACCGCGCAAACGCCATGTCCTCAAAGAGCGTGTTGAACTCGTCCAGCAGAATGATGTTCACGGGCGCGCGCGGCGCCAGCCGGTCCAGGTCAGCCGTCGAATCGATGGTCACGTCCGGCGTGGGCGTAAAACGGCCGGGCGCCGTGAAGTTCAGCAACGTCTGCTGTGAGCCATCCTCGTTGATGTGGAACTGTTCCCTTGTGAGATCGGTGACCGGATTTCCCTTTTGATCCACCACAACGGCATCCAGGATCACCAGCCGCGCTGTAGCCCGGATGGTGTTCGCCGCAGTGGCCGGGGCCGCTGCCTGACCGTCCGGACTCATCGGTGCCGCGGTGGGAGGCGTCGTCTCTCCCGGGTTGGCCGACGCGGGCGGCGGCGCAGGCTGTTGAGGGGCAGGGC
>CAXUNH010000302.1:0-3268 GCA_964252405.1 uncultured Acidobacteriaceae bacterium
CGAGCGTCTGAATTGGTGAACGTCGCGCTCTGGGTGCCCGGAACAAGTCCGGGCAAGGAGGAGAGCAGTGACCTACGTCCGCTAGAGACTGACCGTTTCAGACTGATTGCGCCCCTTTGATCCGGCTCATCCCCGCGAAAGCGGGGACCCAGGCTTTTGCCGTTACACCTTGGAAGGCTTCGTCCGACCTCGCACCCAAATCTGCGGCGAAGCCTCTCCGAAACCTGGGTCCCCGCGGAAGTGTTGTGTCCCGGGAGATTGGCGAGCAGCTCGGCGGGGGCTTTGTGATCGAGGCATCGCAGTCGGGTTCTGTTGTAGTCCCGCACGAAGGCGTGGACGAAGGCGTTGCGCTGATCGTGGTCGCTGAAGCGGTTCCTGCCGACGTTGGTGCTCGGGCGGGGATGGCTGTCCAGCGCTTCGGCCAAGCGCCGGTTGAAGCCGTCATCCTCGGGCTTGACCCGAGGATCGGCCATGCCGTTGGTCTGGGGATGGTAGGGCCGGGTGAGCTTGTGCTTGACGCCGTGGTCCTGGCAGACCCGGTCGAAGGGGTGGGCGCCTGTGCCCTTGTCGCGCTTGCGCCAGCGGGCGTCCCCGAAGCGGTCGGTGAACTCCGATCCATTGTCGGTGAGCACGGTGTGGACGCGGTGGCCGAAGGCCTTCAGGAAACGCTCGAAACAGGCGGCGATGGTGGGGCCGCTGCGCTCTGCGACGATCTCCACATGGACGAAGCGGGTGGTGCGCTCGATGGCTACGAAGACGTAGGCCGGGCGGCCCTGCAGGCGGGGCAGGTGCTTGAGGTCCACATGCACGTAGCCGAACGGCGCGGGCTCGAAGCGCTGGGTCGCGGGCTTGGGCTGGCTGGGTCTTGCGGACACCCCGTGGCGCTTGAGGCAGCGGTGCAGGCTTGAACGGGAGATGTCTGGGCGTACGCAGCGCCGCATGACCTCCAAGACGTCGTCCAGGGACAGTTCGAGCCGGGTCCTGAGTTCGACGGCGATCTCCTCCTCCTCGGCGGAGAAGCCGGTGGCCAGGGTGTGGGGGACCGAGGAGCCGTCGGCGGTGCTGCACCGTCCCCTCCAGCGCCGCACCGCGGTCTCGCTGATGCCGAGCTCGCGCGCGAGCTCGGCCACGACCGGCCGCTCGCCTGGATGTAGGCCCGGGTCCTGGGCGTGGTCGCGGCGTTGGCGTGCAGCTTCACGAGCATCGGCGTTCCTCCAGCCAGGCGATGCCAGAGGATACCCCGAGTCGCTCCAGCCAACCCCCCGGGATAGAACACGAAAGCGGGGATGAGCGGTTGGGCAGGAGTGCTTTAGCGTGATGCGGTCTTGCTCTAGCCGCACGTGAGCTGATGGCAGGAACGACTCATAGCGACCCTAGCCTTGCTCCAACAAGCCGCATTCAGTGCGCCGGCCAGGCTTGATATTCCGGCGTCCCCGATGGCCGCTTCTGGAGAATGAACATATGTTGATCTTCACTCAGCAGCCTCAAGCCGCGACCGCTGTCCGGCGCTCCATTACCATGCGAAGACGAGCATCTCGGAAATCAGCCTCGGCGTCTAGGCCCGTGGTCAGGGATGCGGGAAGCCAGTAAGATGCCACGTCGCAGGCGCGCTGTCCGGCAGCACCACAATCGCATCAAAGCCGAAAAGTATGCCGCGCGTCTCCTCCCTCGCCTCCGGGATCGCCCTGCCGATGTAGGCCTCCGCTTCAGGCCGGACCGCTGACAGATCGACGAGCACTGCAGTCGCCGGGCGCTCGGACGGAAGCAGCGGAATCAGTTCCGGAGGAAGGTGCGTCCAATCGGGGATGTTGCTCCCGATAGCGACCACCAGGATGCCGCAAGCCTCCATTCCGTCGAAGGTGGCGAGGTCGGCAGCGAACGTCCCGAGCGTCCATGCGCCGGTCGAGCCAACGCCACGGCGAACGTGATTGTCGCCAAACTTGAAGACCGCCCGTGGCGATCCGCCGGCGGCCTTGTAATCGAAAGTGAACTGCGACTTCAGCCAAGCCTCCCTAACTGTTCCGTTGAAGTACATGCCCGAAGGATCGTGTTCCGCGTGAGCCCTGATGTAGTAGCTGTATATCTCCGCCGATTTAAGCAGGCCGGATAGCAACAACTCAGCACGGCTACCAGGTTTCGGCATCCATGTCGTCTCAAGACGCCTCAACTCTGGAAGCGTCCGGCGGTCGTAGGCAAGAAACCTCCCGAAATCTGACCGCCCCCTTTCCTGGTCGCGCGCCCGCGCGAGGAGACCGTCAACCTCCCCTCGCACCATCCCCGCCGGAGCGAGTGGCGCCAGTTCCTCAAGGTAGCGGACGGGCGACTGTGCTTGTTCGAGTCCCCAGATCGCCGTAGGTCCGGGCTCAGCTGCGCCTGCGTCGGCAAGCAGCGCTAAATCCTGATCGGAGCCGAAGCCGAGCAGGGTGGGCCAGTTCTTCAGCCCCTCTCCGATCGCCGCCGCACTGCCGCGACGACCAGGCGCAAGCGCCATTTCGATCCCGAGTGGGTCCTGTTCAACAACAAGGTGAGAGAAGCCGTCTTCCCGGCGCAGGACCGCATACAGCGCACGCGTGAAGAGGGGCGTGTCGCGGTCGTGGTGCTGCTCGCCGATGAGAACGAACTGCGCGCGCCTAGCGGCAGCACGCAGGTGGTCGGCGCCCGGACCAGCGAGGTCATGCGCGCTCCAGGTGAAGGGGTATGTCGGCGCCGCGCGGTCCGCCACTGCAGGCGGAGCCAGCGCGGCTGCGAGCAGGGCCGCGGCAAGGAGCTGGAGCATGAGGCGATCCTGCCGCTGGCCGGACTGGTGCGCAACGACTTTGCCAATCCACGCCCTAGATAACGAAGGTCGTCTTTGTCCCCATCATCTCACACCTCCGCAGCATCCGCTTCCCGCTCCCCTACGGCCCCATCCCCTGCAGGTGCAGCCGCACCGCGATCGCGTCCGCCGGGCCGCGGGCGCGGTCGTAGGCGGGGTTGGCGACGTGCTGGTAGTCGAGGCTGAGGTGGGCCCAGTCGGTGGCCTTGAGGCTGTAGTAGGCCTCAAGGATCCGCTCGGTCTCGTAGTGAGGGAGCTGGCCGTCGCCGACCAGGATGCCGAGGCCGCCCGCGGCCAGGTAGGTGCGGAACGCCTCGCTGATGTCGTTGACCACGCCCGCCACCCCCACCGTGTCGTCGGGACGGCCCCACCGGCGGCCCTGCCCCGCCGCGCCCAGCGCCCCGGTGCGGTCGATGTCGGTGAACTCGAAGGCCGGCTGGTGGCCGTCGGCGG
>CAXUNH010000303.1:0-3218 GCA_964252405.1 uncultured Acidobacteriaceae bacterium
GCGTGATGTCGGTCGTCGGCTGCCACCAGAGCACGGGATTGAGTGCCTGCGCCTGCTGATTCCCGCCCACGTTCAGCATCACCGTGAAGCCGTTTTCCTGGGCGTACTTGACGGCAGCCTGACCGATCTTCTGGTACATCTTGCCGGCCGCTTCGTTCATGTCGTTGTTGTAGTTGTTCTGCGCGTCTTCGCTATCGCGTTGAAGCTGCTTTTCTTTGGTGTCGATGGTCTTGAGGCGATTGGCGCGCTCTTCATCGCTGGTATTCGCCGGCAGCGCCTGCACCTGCTTCTGCAAGTTCTGGATCTCAGCGCCTTCGCTCTCGATTTTGTTCTTCTGCGGCTCGTACTTTTTGTTGATTTCGCCGAAGGCACGCTGCCCTTCGTTGGTGTTCACGATGACGGCTTGCACGTCGATGATGGCGATCTTCGCGGGGATCGCCTGGGGAGGAACGGCGGCGGGGGCTCCGGCTGCTGCTGCGGGAGCCGTGGCCGGGGCGGTCTGAGCGAGCAGGCTGGGAGCGGCAAGGGCTGTGGCCATCGCCAGAGCAAAAGGCAACTTACGATTCATGCGGTGTGTGTAGCTCCTTACAGCATTTGTCTGGGAGGTAAGATGTGCCGCATGATGCGGGAATCCGCTCGGCTGCAGCAGCCAGGGAACTGAGACGATGCGCAGTTATGTGCGTCGCCCGTACTTCTCAGTGGGAACGACTGCCTGCGAGCGCATGCTCTTACCCGGCCAAGAAAAATTATATAGGACCGCGGCATTCCGCGCGGGGCAGCCCTTGGGAGGAGTTTCTGAAATTGAGAGACGGGCCAAGTTTAGATATGGATTTGTGGTGGCGCGAGCGCTCTCGGCGGGGAATTCCGTAATATCGGGGCGGAAAGCACCGATGCCTTTTGGCACGCCGATTGCTCTAGGGGAAGTGTCAGGTCGCGAGAGCGGAAAACCGCCCGCTGATCTTCAACCTCGGCGAGGACAACAGACGCTCTCAGAGCGCACCACTCGCCGGGCCGGACTCGCAAGGGTCCATTCAGGAGGCCAGTGAATGGCCGTTGGGGAGCTGCGGGCCATTCCTCGGGGAGGGGGAATGGCCCACGGTCTTTACGGCGCCATCCTCCGTGCACCTAAGTTGTAGTTGCGTATGCCAGCAACTTGGCGTAGGATGTGTTTCGTTAGGGAAGTCGCCATCCGCAACGGTGGATTCAGCGGCGCTGACCCGGCTGCGTACAGGGCGGCTGCGGACCCGAAGGAAAGACACACAAGCAGGGGCCGTTACTCCTACCAAGCCGATTCCCGAGAGAAGCGCGAGAACATCAGGAGTGCCTGAGACCCGGTGGCGTTGCGGAGGGCGAGCGTCGTCACAATGGGTGCCTCGGACCGTAAGCCTGCCTGGATAAGCGGGTAAGATGCATTTGGCCGACATCGGGGCTGCAACCGCCGCCGAAGCTGGGCTGCAAAGAGCTGCTATGAAATGTCTGCCAACGGGCGAATCCGAGGCAGAAGCGAGAGCGAGCAAGACGCTTGAAAGCAAACAAAGGTCGGGTTTCCTGGATTCAGGCCCACGCGCGTGCCCCATGGGCCGCAAGTCGTGACGGCGTGTCTTCGGTAGTGCTCCACCGTGAAGGCAAGGGGAAGTAAGAAGACAATGTCAGAGCAAAACGTAGTGGAAGGCACACCGGAGTTTGCAGGTGAGGCGTTCGAAGGCGACTTCGGAGATGACAGCTTTGAAGGAACGGAGTCCGCGTCCGGTGGATCGCCGGCGCCGGGCATGGGGCAGAGCAAAAGCAGCCGCCGCCGGCGCCGCAAGCGCAAGAAGCTGACCACACCTGGCCCCGCGGCTGCGGAAAACAGCGCTGCGGACGGGGGTACGGGGGACAGTGCCGCCTTGACGCCTGTACCGGTGGTAATGGCGGGCGAAAGCTTGGCGCTGGCAGCGGCTGCCAGCACGCAAAGCCAGCGCAGGCCGGCGGCAAACGGTTTCCAGCAGGGACAAAACGGCGCAGGCCAGGGCCAGGGCCAAGGTCAAGGGCAGGGGCAAGGAAAGCGGTGGAAGAAGAAGTTCCGCGACCGCGAGCGCCGCGCAGGGGGTGGCGGGACCGAGTTCCGGGCCGAAGCCAGCAGCAATGGCTTCGGCGGCGGCGAACGCCAGCCCAGCGGCGAGCGCCCCTTTACCGGGGACCGGGGCGGCTATGAGCGTCCCTTCCGTCGTGAAGGGGGAAGGCCGGACAACTTCGGCAACCTGATCTCGCACCAGGGACGCAAAGCGAAGGGACAGGGCGGCAAGGAGCGCGGGTTCGTGGGTCCGATGGACCACAGCTATCGCGACATGTCCTCCGAGTTCCTGGATGCGCCGCCATCGACGATCCAGATGCGGGGGCGGCGTGGTGGGCGCGGGCACTTCGGGGATAGCCAGCCGATCGATCACAATGCGCCGCGGCCAATTCCGATCCCGGAAGATGCGCAAACGCACATCTACATGTTCGTAGAAGATCTGTTCATCATCGCCAAGGTGCAGGAGACGGCCAAGAAGCTGGGTGTGAAGGTTGCCTTCATCAAGAACGAAAAGGAAGCGCTTGCGGAGTTGACCAGCGGCGAAGACACAAACAAGCCGTCGCTGATCGTGTTCGATCTGAACAACGCGAATGCGAAGCCGCTGACCCTGATTCCGAAGCTCAAGACCAAGCTGAAGCGATCTGCCTCGATCATCGGCTTCCTGTCGTCCATTCAGGGGGATCTGAAGGCGAAGGCCGTGGAGGCTGGATGCGACACCGTGATGCCGCGAGCGGCGTTCAGCCAGAACCTGCCGAGCCTGCTGCGTCGCTATGGGGTGGAAGAAGCGGAAGAGGTCAATTTCAACTACTAGGGTGTAGGGTTCTACCCTCTGTTCAAAGCGTTTGAAAGACAGCTTCGGTCTAGATTTCTGCTTTTGAGGTCTGGAGCGGCGATGCGGGAGCCCGGCCTTGGCCGGGCTTTCTGCTTTTTGGGCGTACGAGGCTTCGCTCGGGATGACAAATGGGGCTGGTGGGGAGGGCGGCAGATGCGCTCGGGATGCTGGAGGGCGGCATAGGTGCTAGGCGGTGCGGCCCCGGGCCTGGATCTCGAGGAAGCATTGGATGAGGTTGAGGGCGGCGGGGGTGACGCCGGGCAGGCGGCTTGCCTGGCCGAGGGAGCTGGGGCGGATGCGGGAGAGTTTTTCGACCATCTCGCGCGAGAGGCC
>CAXUNH010000304.1:0-3155 GCA_964252405.1 uncultured Acidobacteriaceae bacterium
GGATCGGGCTGCGGGTGAGGGGATTGACGCGGTTATTGTGACGGACCTTCGGGTGCGGGATGGCGACATTCTGCCCGGTGCGCCGTTGCTGTTGATCGATCATCATCGGCCAATCGGCGAGCCTGAAGGATCGGTGGTCATCACGTCGTACGGCACGGGGGATGAGGCTGGCGATGGGAAGGATGTCGCCACGAGCGGGTTGTTGTGCTGGTGGTGTGCGCGGGCGCTGGTGGGCGAAGCAAAGGCGGCGGAGTGGCTTTGGCTGGCGGGGATCTCGGTGCTGAGTGATCTGGGGGATAAGGCTCCGTTTGAGGAGTTGGCGGCGGCGAAGGCTCGGTTTGGCGGAGGGGCGTTGCGCGACGCGACGAGCTTGCTGAATGCGCCGCGGAGGACTTCGGAGGGAAGGGCGGATGCTGCGCTGGCGCTGTTGATGAAGGCGAGTGGTCCCAAGGATGTGACGAGCGGGAAGTTCCCGGAGACCGCGGCGTTGTTGAATGCGAAAGAAGAGGTGGGTGAGGCGTTGGCGTATGCGCGCAAGCAGCCACCCAAGTTTTCCAAGGCTGTGCGTGAGGAGCTTGGGGCGGACCTGGTCGCGATCCGGATGCATACGGGCTGCCAGGTACATCCGCTGGTGGCGCAGCAGTGGCGTGGGCGGTTTGCAAAGAGCGTGGTGTTTGGCGTGAATACCGGGTATCGGCCGGGGTGGGTGACGTTTTCGGGGCGAGCGCCGGCGGGTGTGAATTTGATTGAGTTCCTGGCGCGGCACCGGCCGCCGGAGGCCGACACGAGCTATGGGTTGGGGCATAACCAGGCCAGCGGTGGGGCGTTGCCGGTGAAGGTGTGGAACCGGTGGATCAAGGAGATTGGGTTTGGGGACGAGATGGTGGTGGAGGAGCAGGGAGCAGAGGTTAGGGATCAGGGAGCAGGGGATGGTGCGGCGGAGTTGATGGAAGGTGAGGTGTGATGGTGGAGGACGTGGGAGAGAAGCGGCGGCCTGGGCGGCCGAAGAGCGATGTGGTTGCGAACGGACGCGGCAGTATGAAGCGAAACGCAGATCCCTCTGCTTCGCTGCGGGATGACAAGCCCCCAGCGAGTGTCATGCGAACGGAGAAGGCCGCCGACAAGAGGAATGCGGGCAAGAAGAAGGCCAAGAAGAAGGCCAAGAAGACCAAAGTGAAGCCGCCGTCGAAGAAAGATGTCGCTGAAGCCGAGTTGCAGCGGATGCTGACGAGGCCGATGTCGCAGTGTGCGGCGTTGGAGGGGCTGCCGGAGGTGCGTTTTCCGCGCGAGGCGATGCGGTTGGGCTTTCCGGTGAAGGTGATGGGCGCGGGTGGGTTGAAGACGAGCGATACGCGGCGGTGGGGGGCGAATCCGCATTTGCGTGTGTCGTTGGGCTACTTGTGCGACGTGTTGGGGTACCTGCGCAAGCATGGGATTCACATGTACCGGATGGGCTCCGATCTGGCGCCGTATGCAACGCATCCGGACATGCCGCAGTTTCACGGCATGGTGAAGGAGAGTGCGCGCGATCTGGCGCAGTTTGGGCGGTATGCGCGGGAGGCCGATGTGCGGTTGAGCTTTCATCCGTCGCAGTTCATCGTGCTGAACAGCGAGAACGAGAAGCTGACGCAGAAGAGCATGTGGGATCTGGATTCGCAGGCGGAGATGCTGGACCTGATGGAGTGCGGACCCGAGGCGGTGATGGTGGTGCATGTGGGTGGGGCGTATGGGGATCGGGAGAGCGGATGGCGACGGTGGGCGGAGACGTGGAAGCGCTTGGGCGAACCGGTGCGGCGCAGGCTGGTGCTGGAGAACGATGACATCCGGTTCTCCGCGAGCGATGTGTTGAAGGTGCATGAGGCTACCGGGGTGAAGTGCGTTTGGGATTACCAGCATCACTGGTGCTTTAACCCTGAAGGCTTGCCGCTGGTGGAGACGTTGGAGCGCTTTTGTGCGACATGGCCCGCGGGCGTGCGGCCGAAGATGCACTTCAGTTGCGCGCGGACGGAGATGCGGGAGTTGAAGCGGAAGAACCGGAAGACCGGCAAGGTGGAGACCGTGTTGCAGCCGCCGATCTGGACGGGGCATGCGGATTACAACAATCCGTTTGAGACCATTACGTTCCTGCGGTCGATCATGCATGTCGACGTGGACGTGATGCTGGAGTCGAAGGCGAAGGACTTGAGCTTGATCCGGCTGCGCAATGATATGGCGAAGTATGCGCCGGAGTTGGCGGCGCGGTATGGGGTGGATGCGCAGCAGGCGGCGGAGGATGTGGGCGAGGTGGTGGAGAGCGCCGAGGCGGAGGATGGCGAAATTGTAGCGGCGGATTAAGGGGGGGGGTGTACCCTCCCCCTATTTTGGTGCAAAGTCTTGGAAACAGAGACTTTGAGGGTGGACTTCGACTGACTTCCAGGCGAAGAAAGTTGAACTGCTTTTGGTGCACGCGGTTTTATTCGAGTGAGATGCCGCGGTTTGTTGCGTTAGCGGTGAGCGCGAGAGTGACGGGCGGCGGGTTTGGGCGCGGGTTTGGCGGGTGCTCCGCCGAGGGCTTTGCGGACGCACTGGGTGTAGGCGTTGAGGAAGCCTTCGCGGAGGTTGGTGTAGTCCCCGAGGGTGTTGAAGCGGCGTTGGCCGGCGGGGGCGTTGAGGAAGTACGCCGTGGTGGCGATGTGGTGGGGGTTGTCGAAGAAGAGATAGATGCCGAGGACGTTGCCGTCGAGCGCCGTGCGGTCGAAGCCGTAGATCTCGAAGCCGTTGAGCGTGGGCTTCAGGGCGTAGTTGCGTTGGGTGTCTTCGCCCTTGGCATTGATAGCGTCGAACTCGCTGATGAGACTGGCCTTTTCCGGAGCGTAGGTGGAGGCGGGAAGTTGTTCGATTTTGACGTTGGCGAACGGCGCGGAGTCCGGGTACCTGAAGGCGGCGAGCAGGCCGTCCATGATCTTGATCTGTTTGGGGCCGGTAAGGGTTTGCGCGGGGCGGTTCAAGGGGACCTGCGGCAGCAGAATGGTTTGCACGAGGTCCGGGCCGCCGGGGATCTGGCACGCGGTGTAGGGCTTGAGCGAGGCGGAGATGGGGCGTTTGGCGGGCTTGCCTGCGGGTTGCGTCTGGGCGCTGAGCGGGGCAGTAAGGGTGAGTGCGATGAGGGCGGAGGC
>CAXUNH010000305.1:0-3136 GCA_964252405.1 uncultured Acidobacteriaceae bacterium
CGGGTGGGGGCGCCCGGGGGTGAGGCTGTGGGGGTTCCGGAGGGCTTGGCGTAGGGGCCCTGCCCGTAGTCGACGAGGGTGATGACGTGGCCTTCGCTGGTCACCGCGTGGATCTTGTCGCCTTCTTCGTCGACGAACCAGAGCTTGCCGCCGCGCCACATGGGGCCTTCGGTGAAGACGAACGGGCCGGCGACGACTTCGGGGGTGGTCTGGGGGGCGATGAGGTGGTCGAGGGCTGGGTCGAGGCGAAGAACCTGCATGGCGCCGTTGGAGGCGGCCGCGGAGGGGGATTGGGCGTCGCTGGGTGTCATGGGACCTCGGGGCAGGAGAGCAAAAGGGCTAAGGAGAGTGGCGAGTGCAACAGTTGGTGCGATGCGCATGAGGCTCCGGATCGTTCTTTGGGGAGCTAAGAAAAACGACGCCCAAGCATAGCAGCGGGATTGCGGGCGTGAGAAGGCGAGAGGTGTTGAGCGGGATACAAGCGGGGCTGGTATGCTCCCCTCAGCATGGCGGCTGGAACGGTAAGCGCGGTGGAGAGGCCGAAGAGCGGTGTGGCGCGCGGCGCGACGGTGGCGTTGGTCTTGCTTACGGCGATGAACGTGGTGAACTACCTGGACCGCTACATTCTGCCAAGTGTGCAGGAGCAGATCAAGGGCGAGTTTCACATCAGCGATCAGCAGATTGGGACGCTGACCTTCTGGTTCATGATCGCGTACATGTGCGCTTCGCCCATTACCGGATGGCTGGGCGACCGGTTTCCGCGTAAGCCGATGATTGTGGTCGCGGGGCTGGCGATCGCGGCCATGAACTTCCTCACGGCGAGTGTGCATGACTATGACTCGCTGAATGTGCGACATGCGGCACTGGGCATCGGCGAAGCGTGTTTCGGGATCTTTGCTCCGGCGCTGTTGGCGGATTTCTATGGGGAGAAGGACCGGAACCGGGTTCTGACGATCTTCAACCTGGCCATTCCCTTTGGCGCGGCTCTGGGCTTTAAGGCGGGTGCGTGGATTGGGGCGAACCATGGGTGGCGCATGTCGTTTATCGCGTCGGCGATCCCGGGCGCGCTGGTTGCGCTTCTGATTCTTGGCTTTATGCGCGAACCTGCGCGGACCGGAAGCATGGGTGAGGGCAAGGCGAAGGTGGAGAAAGGCACTGTGCTGTCGCTCGCGAAGAACGGAGCCTATCTTTGCGCGATTCTGGGGTATGCGGCGGTGACCTTTTCCCTCGGCGGCATCTCGTGGTGGATGTCGTCGTTTCTGCAGCGTGTGGCGGGGTACTCGCAGGATGCAGCCGGCAATGTGATGGGACCGGTCATTGTGGTGGCAGGGATCGGCGGGACGGCGGCGGGTGGAGCGCTGGCGCAGTGGTGGTCCAAGCGTACGAACAAAGCGCTCTATCTGGTGCCGGCGCTGAGCGCTCTTGCAACGATCCCGCCGGCGGTGCTGTGCTTCTTCGGGCCGAAAGGGATGATTGTGCCGTCGTTGTTTGTGGCGGTGTTTCTCATTTTCCTTGGCACGGGGCCGGTCAATGCGGCGACGCTGAATGCGGTTCCCGCAAACCTGCGGGCTACGGCGATGGCCGGGCAATTGCTTGTCATTCATCTGCTGGGTGACACGACGTCACCGACGATTATCGGTGTCATCAGCGACCACTCAAACCTGCGGGTGGGGCTGGGGGCGACGCTGATCACGCTGGCGATTGCGGCCGTGATTTTCTTCATCGGGGCGCGGTTTGCGCCGCCCCTGGAGGATGCGGCGCCGGGTGCTCCGGCGGCGGCTTGAGAAGTGAGCGCGGCCAGGGAGCTCCTCCCCCAGGTGCAGCGGTGGTGGAGACATCTGCCTGAGGGCTGGAAGTTCGGCCTGGAATGTGCGGACTGGCTGTTGGCCGTCGTCTGGTGTGTGCGCACGCGCACGCTGATGAACCGGTTGTCCGAGGTGCCGGATCTGAGCGAGGTGCAGTGGGACCTGTGCCCGGTCGGTGCGCCGGGTTTGGTCGTGGTGGTGCCCGCGAAGGACGAAGGAGACGCCGTCCGGGCTGCGATGGCGACGCTGCTTGACCAGGACTACCCGTGGCTGCGGGTGGTGGCCGTGGATGACCGCTCGACAGACGACACGGGCAGGATTCTGGATGGCCTGGCCACCCTGCGCCCGGAGCGTTTGGGCGTGATTCACCTCACGGAAGCGGCGGAGGGATGGATCGCGAAGACCTTTGCGATGGAGACCGCGGCGCGGCAGAGCCGGTCAGACTGGTTGCTGTTTACGGATGCGGATGTCTGGTTTTCGCCGTCGATGTTGCGCCGAGCCCTGGCCTACGCGGAGATGAGCGGGGTGGACCACCTGGTGGTGGCGCCCTCGGCGGTCATCAAGGGGTGGGGCGAAAGCGTGCTGATCAGCTTTCTGAGCGTGTTTGGGCTTTGGGTGAGCCGGCCCTGGCGCGTCGCCGATCCGCATGCACGCTGGGATGCTGCGGGCGCCGGGGCCTTCAACCTCGTTCGCCGCAGTGCGTGGGAGGAGTTGGGAGGATTTGCCCCGCAGCGCCTGGCCGTGGTGGAGGACCTTACCCTGGGGCTTCGGGTGCGGGCCGCGGGCATGCGGCAGCGGCTGGTGTTCGCGCCGGGGTTGGTGCTGGTGCACTGGGCCACCGGAATGCGCGGGCTGGTGCGTGGGATGACGAAGAATCTGTTTGCGGCGACAGGCTTCCGGCTTTGGCTGGTACTGGCCTTCGGCGGCTTTCTTGGGCTTGTGTTTCTGGCCCCTGTCTTCGGGCTGGCGTGGTGGCGGACGTTGGTGCCCTCCGTCATTGTGATGGCGTGTGTGGGGGCGCAGTACCGGGTGATCGGAGAGGTAACGGGTGTGGATGCGCGGTGGGGAGCGCTGTATCCGCTGGCAGGGTTGGCCCTGCTTTGGGCCATGGCGCGGAGCGTGGTGGTGACCCTGTGGAGAGGTGGGGTGCGGTGGCGGGATACCTTCTACCCGCTGCGCGAGCTGCGGCCGTGGAACAGCCCGTTTGCGTGGGAGACCGAGGCGGCGAGGGCGAGAGCGGAACGGCGCAGGGTGGAGCGGGGATTGCGGCCGTCGGGGTGGGTGCGGATCGCGGGGCGGTTGCGGACCAGGAGGCAGGATGGGGATGATTT
>CAXUNH010000306.1:0-3123 GCA_964252405.1 uncultured Acidobacteriaceae bacterium
CTGCGGGAGTGGGCGGGGATGTGGGCGCCGGGCACTCAGCGGTATGTGCTGGGGCAGCGTGTGCTGGCCTTTGTGCATGGCGCGAGCGGCGCGGGCTTCAGTTCGCCGGTGCATGGGGCTGAGGGGCTGGTCCCGGTGGTGGTTCAGGGCGCGGATGCGCCGAAGTTGCTGGATGTGCGGCGTGTGGCGGCGTCCGTCGTGCGTGCGCCAGGGACGCGGCTGCCGGATGCGACCGATGGGGCGGTTGCGCTCGATGGAGTGCTGGGGCTGATCGGCGCGGCCAGGGGCGCGAGCGCGTCCGGCGGGGGGACTTTGCCCACTGTGCCGATCTTGCCGACTTTGCCGATTCCGGTACGGGCCCATCCGCCGGTGGTCTTTCCAGGCGCGGTGCGCGGGGCGCAGTCGGAGAGGGGCGGGAAGCTGCCCGTTGGGACGGGCCGGCCAGAGTTCCCGAGTAAGGGCGAGTGGATGCAGGTGCAACGGTGAACCTTCGAACCGATCCCAGGCATTGGACAAGGGCGTTGGCCGCGGTTCTGCTCCTTGCAATCTCCTGGTCGCAGGCGATAGCCGGTGGCGGACGCTTCACCCCGGGGAGTGGGTGGGGGGTGCCGGCGTACTACAACGTGTACTGGAAGACGACGTCGCTGGCCTATTTCACCGATCCGGGCGCTCTGAGCACCCATGTGAGCCATGCGCAGGCGGATGCGATGGTGGCGGCTGCCGCTGCGGTCTGGAACGTGCCGACTTCGAGCATTTCCTTCCGGCAAGGGGGGGAACTCGCGGAGCACGTTAGTACCGGGAACACGTTTTTCGACGGAACCCAGGTGGATTTCCCGGCGGATGTGCAGACGGGCAACGAGGGCAACATCCCGGTGGCGGTGATCTATGACACCGATGGTGGCGTGACGGATCTCCTGCTCGGGGAAGGGGCCAGCGACCCGGATAGCTGCCGGCAGAACGCCGTGGTGGGCGATGTGGATGATATTCACCAGTGGGATGGAGCCATTGCGCACGCGACGCTGATCTTAAATGGGCGTTGCGTCGGGTCGGCGCCGGAGCAGTTGACCCAGATGCAGTACCAGTTGGCGCGGGCGTTCGGCCGGGTGCTGGGCCTGGCGTGGTCGCAGGTAAACGACAACGTCTTTACGGGGCAGACGACGATTACGGCCAACCAGATGGCGTACTGGCCGCTGATGCACCCGATCGATGTGATTTGCGGGAACTACAGCTACCAGTGCATGAGCAACCCTTTCACGTTGCGGGTAGACGACCTGAACTCGCTGGCGGACCTGTACGCGGTGCCCGGGGGAGCCACGCCGCCAGGCAAGCAGGCAAGCGACGACGGCGCGCTGTTCTTCCGGGGTTACCTGTACTTCCCCACCGGGCAGGGCATGGATTGGGTCAACATCACCACGACCCGGCAGAACAACGGCTACACCGAGCCCTGGCAGACGACGTCGACGATCACGGGAGCCCAGTATCAGCAGGCGACGGCGACTCCGGTGAACTCGACCGCCGCGGCGAACTCAGGATGGTCGGTTCCTGGGGCGGATGGCTACTTTTCCTTCCGGCGGATTCCGCTGGACGGTGTGTCCAACGTGTTCTTCACCACGGAGGCGATCAATCCGCTGTACACCGGGGACTATGCCATCGGACCGTATATTCGTCCGCCGGCGACGCCCTCGGGGTCACCGGCAACGGTGGTGGACTGGTCGGCGCGCCCGGCCGGGGACTGGCCGATCTCGGCGAACTTCGTGGCCAGCGACGCGGCTTCGAGTTGCAGTCCTGGTTCGGACGGGACCGAGAGTGCACCGGCGACACCTGACGCAAGCGGATGGCAGAACGGGTTGTTCTGCGGATGGGGACACAGTTCGTGGTGGAGTGTGCCCGTGGCGGCAGGGCATACCTGGACCATGGAGGTGACGGCCACCGATGAGACTGGGGCCGCTTCGACGAACAAGGCGCTGCCTGTGATGGGGGTGTGGAACGCAACGGATGCCACGGGCACGGAACCGACCGTGGCGAGCCAGCCGGTGTCGTTCAACTCCATGAGCCTGGGGATGACCCAGATGCGGATGGCGGCAGCGGATAACGACAGCAGCTACCGGGTGACCGTGACGGACCAGTATGGCGCGGGGCGCCCGGATTTCACCTACACCGCGCGCATTCTGTATGCCGCGTCGGTGCTGCCGGCCACGGTGGGATCCGGCGGCGGGCAGATTGTGATCACAGGCACGGGGTTCCGGCAGGGCAACGGGGTGCTGGTGAACGGAGCGGCGGCACGGGTGGTGAGTTGGACGGCGAACCAGATCGTCGCGGACGCGCCTACGATGCAGACGGCGGGGGCACAGGCGGGCGTGCCGGTTTTGATCACGGTTGAGGACCCGAGCACAGGCGGAACGGCGACGATCCCGAACGGGATTAGCTACACGGTCCAGCCGAACCTGGTGCAGGTGGTCTCGGCCCCTGCGTCGCTGGAGACCGGGTCCTCCGCGGCTGTGCCGTTTGCCGTTCGCGTGGTGGCCAGTGATGGCATCAGTCCGGTGGCGAACGAAACGGTGAGCTTAACGGTTGCTTCCGGGGCTGCGCAGTTGGCGGTCTGCGGAGCGGCGATCACTTGCACGGGGACCACCGATGATCAAGGTGTGATCCAAACCACGGTTGCCGGAGGAGCGCCCGGCAGTGTCACACTGCAGGCCACCGACGTGCCGGGAGGCGCGAGCGTTCAGGTGGTCCTCGCAGATGCTGACCCGATACGGGCGGTGTTTTTCAGCAATCCAGCGCACTATGTGGCGGCTGGCGCGAGCGGGACCTGGACCCCCGTGTTGCAGGTCCAGCAGGACGGGGGACCTGCGGCGAACGTCGCGGTGACATGGAGCGCCGACGCGGGCCTGCGTGCGGGCGCGGTCGCTGCCTTCACGGACGGCTCAGGGTCGGCACAGGCTTCCGTCAGTGTTTCGCCGGTCATCGCGGGATCGGCGCAGACCTTGACCAGCTGTGCGTGGGCGAGCCTGTGTGCGCGGTGGACACTGTACGGCGTCGATGCTTCGGAGTGGAGGATCGCCCCGCCGACGAACGCGACGTTGAGCGTACCCCAGGGAGATACGCTGGGCCCCGTCACTC
>CAXUNH010000307.1:0-3113 GCA_964252405.1 uncultured Acidobacteriaceae bacterium
GCCCACGGGATCACCCTCCCGGACTTCCTCGCCCGTGCCCTCACCCGCCGCGTCCCGCTCGAGCGGCCCAAAGACCTCGCCTGGCTCCTCGCCTCCTACGCCCGCGAAGCCCGTGCGCGCGCCGAAACTCACCCACTCGCCGCCTTTGCTGCCGTCAAGTCCGCCCTGCAGGACTCCCTCGGCATCACCTTTGAAGGCGACAAAGGCGAACACTTCTTCCTCTCAACCCTCATCCAGACCCTCTTCTACGGCATCTTCTCCGCCTGGATCCTCTGGCGCGCCACCCCGGAAGGCCGCCAAAGCTCGGCACCGGGTGCGGGTGCCCCAGGTCTCGCTTCTGAGACCTGGGCTTCCGGCGCAGATCATCAACGTCCCACCTTCAACTGGCGCCTCTCCGCCGATTACCTCCGCATTCCTGTCCTCCGCCAGCTCTTCCACGCCATCTCCGAGCGCGGCGCCCTCAACACCGTTCAGATCATCGAAGTCCTCGATCACGCCACCGACGCTCTCAACCGCGTCCAGCCCGGCTTCTTCACCGTTTTCAATGAAGCCGACGCCGTCAACTACTTCTACGAACCCTTCCTCGAAGCCTTCGACCCCGATCTCCGCAAACAGTTCGGCGTCTGGTACACCCCCCGAGAAATCGTCCGCTACATGGTCGAGCGCGTCGACCACCTCCTTCGCACCGAACTCAACGAACCGCTGGGCCTCGCCAGCCCCAACGTGCAGGTCCTCGACCCCTGCTGCGGCACCGGCGCCTACCTCGTCGAAGTCCTCGATCCTGGGTTGCTTCCCTGCACAGCCCGGACGGAAATCAGAAGGCGATCTGGACTAGGTTCTGCCTGGGCTGAGGCATCTCGTCGTAGGTCCGGCCGCCGAGATCGCGGCCGTTTAGATGTTTCCGAACACCTCCCCATTGCTTGAAGAAGAATGCAACGTTAGCTGCGGAGCATTGTTCGCGAATCGATTCCACCCAAGACGGGTTCATCTGGCGAGCTTTCGCGCCAGATTCGCCGCCAACGATCACCCAATCGATGCCGTTAAGAGGAAGGTTGCTTAAAGGCCCGAGGAGAGGCTCGCATGACAGGAATCGCACACTGGCCGGAACTTGGGCGAGATCGTGGATTCGGCCAACTGTCGACTGATCCTCAACACTGACACCCAGCCATACATTTGGTAGTGTCGGCAGATCTTTCTGAAGCATGGACCTGAGACGACTGCTGCGCTTTGTAAGGACTTGAAAGGTGTGCTGCGGACATTCCGCCATGGTCTGGAACACATTTCGGATGAAAGTTGCAGGAACTTCCTCGTGGAAGAGGTCACTCATCGAGTTCACAAAGACAACGCGCGATCTTTTCCATGACTTAGGTGCGTTGAGCAAGTCAGCATGGATCGTAACCTTGAAGCCCAGCTGATAACGACGCGAACCCATCGCATACAAACGGGCTGCCATTCGCTCCGCATAGCAGTGCTTGCAACCCTGGCTCACTTTACTGCACCCCGTCACGGGATTCCAGGTCATCTCTGTCCATTCGATTGAAGAAGAACCGGCCATATTTCGCTACTCTCTCAGCAAGCTGCTGGCTATTCTGATAGCAATCGGTGCACCCCGCTCGTTAGCAGCGGCAAAGCACAGCGCGAAAAGTGGTCCCCGGTGAGAGTTTCTCAGTACTAAGCTCGGGGCGACTCTAGCGAAACATGAGGAAAGGCGCTCCTCAATGAACGTTTTGATCGTCTCCACGCTGACATCTCTGACGAGTTCCTCTCGAGGGCCAAAAAGACCGTCAGCTACTCGCCTTTGCAAAAAGCGAGATCGCCACTCAGAAGTTCCGAAAAGGGCATCAAGCCGTTCTGACCAACCAGGCTCCATCGTTCCATTTCTGGGAAGCATACGAGCAACGCCGAGCGGGAAGAGGTACCAGAGGTCAACTCCTTTTGTGCGACCTAAGATTTCTACAGTGCTCCAATCTACCTGCATACCGAATGGATCTAGAAAGACGACTGCGCGATCCTTGGACCAGTCTCTCTCCGAGCACCACTGAACAAGCTCGGCATTAGCATCACCTCTCCGAATCTGCGTTCGGTCGGAAAGGTGGGGGAAGTTGCTCCTCACAACTGCCGTCAACTCGTCGACTTTACCTCTCGCTTTCTCGATGAACACATAGCGGTCAAATGGTTTTGCAAGGCCGAGCGCAATACGGGCACTTCCGTCTCGGAGAGACGCCGCTTCTTGGTCGGCATAAGGATCATCCGTGAATATTGACGCATGGGGTAACACCGCAGCCACGCGCGATCCTGTCCCTGCGAACGCGTCCACATACCAGGTAGTAAAGTAGCGGGCCTTTGGATTACTGCTAAAGATGTTTCGATAGCTGGTGAGGTACTCTCTTAGCCTCTCCAGCTTCGCTTCTGTCCAATCTCCACCAAACAACTGCATGCTCGACACGATCCGCAGGTATTTCGCCTTATGTTCACCTAGTTTGCCACAGGTTTGCACGCCCGGAGCCTCACTAAAGGTGTTTACCTCCAGAAAACACTAGCGCGTACCGTGTCAATCAACTCCAAACCTCCCCTTGAGCGTGTGACTGTGTTTGGAAGAAAGCTCACCACCATGCCCCGCCGCGGCGACGCCCGCGAGCGGGACTGGACCGCCCTAGAACGCAACCGCCTCACCACCCTCGCCGCCGCCCAAACCTCCTTCGGCGGGCCCGAGCTTTCCCTCGACGACGTCCTCACCCTCCTCGGCGACCGCTGCGTCGATGTCTACCTGAACAGCGGCGCGCCCGGAACAGAGGCCTCGTTCTGGTCCGGCGTCCCCGTCCGCGTCTGGGAGTACACCCTCGGCGGCTACCAGATCCTCAAAAAGTGGCTCAGCTACCGCGAACTTGCCCTTCTCGGCCGCCCGCTCCGCGAAGACGAGGTCCGCTACTTCGCCCAGGTCGTTCGCCGCATCGCCGCCATCCTGCTCATGGGCCCCGCCCTCGACAGGAGCTACGCGGCCATCCTCCCCACCGCCACAGGCCTGCCTGACTAGAACCTAGGTCAATTTTCGCGTACGGGACTGCAGCGCCTTCGACCACAGGCTGCGTAGTATTAACGCCCGCTCGCTACAC
>CAXUNH010000308.1:0-3107 GCA_964252405.1 uncultured Acidobacteriaceae bacterium
CCCTCCACACGCCCCCGCAACGTCACCGTCCCTCCCCGGATCCGCGGCTCCAGCCCATGCTTGATGCTGTTCTCGATCAACGGCTGCAACAGCATACTCGGCACCTCCAGCGACAACGCCTCCTCGCTGATCTCCTTCACCACGCGCAGCTTCTCGCCAAACCGCACCACCTCGATGTCGAGGTAATCGTCCGTAAACGCAAGCTCCTCTTCCAGCGCCACAAAGGCGTCGCGCTCCCGCAACAACGTGCGCAAGATTCGGCCCAGCTTCACGATCATCTCGCGCGCCAACTCCGGCTCCGAGCGCACCAGCGATGCAATCGAGTTCAGCGTGTTGAACAGGAAATGCGGATTGATCTGCCGCTGCAACGCATCCAGTCTCGCTTCCAGTAACAACCGGCTCTGCTCCTCCAGCTTTCGCTCGATCCGGACCGCATTCCAGATCTTCAACGGGATGCCTACCAACACCGGCGTGCACGTACACACCAGCAACTCCACCCACCATCTGCGCGAGTACAACTCGAAGTACAGCTTCGGCTCCTCGGCCGCGACGAAACCCGCCACCAACTGCGTCGCCGTCAACAGCACCAGCAGCAGGATCTGCCTGTCCAGGTGAGGCCGCCGGAACGTGCGCCGCACCCACCGGTACACGCTCAAATCAATCAGCGGCGAAAACTCCCAGACTGCCTCTTCATCCACGAAACGGCGGTACGTGCCAAACAACACCGCTACGCCCACATTCACCGGCAAGGCCAGCCATTCATGGTGACCCAGCGCCGGGAGCGCCAGAAACGCGGCGCCCAACGCCGCCGGCCGCGACCCCAGCAACAACCCCAACAGCGCCGCCGCTTCCAGCGCCAGATCCGCGGCCAGAAAGTTCCGCACGTGCACACGGATGTACACACCAAGCATCAACGGGACACAGATCCACGCCAGCAGCTTCAGCGTTTCAAGGCGGCTTCGCTCCCGCATCAGCAACAGACGCTTAAACCGCACAGACCGCGCCAGCGAACTTGCCACCGCCGCTGCCACGCCTAGCTCCACCAGCAGCGAAATCAACACCAGCTTGGAATCGACGCCATGCACGCCTTTACTTTACGCGTCCCGGGCAACCGTCTTCATTTCCATGACTGCTCACGTCTACGTGCTTTCGTCCTCATTCCGGTCGGCGCATCCTTCCCCTCGCGCCGGAATCTAAACTCATACCATGCCGCTGCTTAGCCTCACCAAGGTCGCCGACGCCGACTTCCCCACCCGCTGGGGGCCCTTCCGCATCCTCGGCTTCGAAGGCATTCCGCAACCAGGCGACCCCACCCGCAAGCCCCTGGAATCCGCCGTCGCCCTCGTCATGGGCGACATCCACGCGGCCGCGTCCAACGGGGCCCCGGCACCGCCGATCGTTCGCATCCACTCCCAGTGCCTCACCGGCGACGTCTTCCACTCGCTCCGTTGCGACTGCCACGATCAGCTCCACCTCGCGCTCAAGCGCATCGCCGACGAGGGCGCGGGCATCCTCCTCTACGAGCAGCAGGAAGGCCGTGGCATCGGCCTCATGGCCAAGCTCCGCGCGTACGAGTTGCAGGATCAGGGCCTGGACACCATCGAGGCCAACCACGAGCTCGGCTATCCCACTGACCTCCGCGCCTTTGAACTTCCCGCTGCCATCCTCAAGCACCTCGGCATCCCCGCCGTCCGCCTCATCACCAACAACCCTGAAAAAGTGGCAGCCCTCGAAGCCGCAGGCATCCAGGTGACCGAGCGCGTCGACGCGACGGTCCCCTCCGAGCCGACCTTCCAGCGCTACCTCGAAACCAAGCGCGAAAAACTCGGCCATCTCGTAGGCTAGCTGCGGCCGGCAGGTCCCGGCCATGGACGGCATGGGTTCCCCCAGGGCGCTACGGGCCAACAGACGCGATCCCGTTCGCTCGACGGGAGCACCAGCCCACTCTGGCCAACACAGGCGCCGCAAAGCTCACACGGGACCCAATGGCACGTGGGGCTCCGCTGGCAAATCAATCGAGACCGGGTCGCCCGGCATCACCTTGCCGCCCTTCGCCACCACCGCCATCACACCCGCGCGCCGTTCACGCCTCCCATCCGCTCCCCGAGGCCCCCACAACAGCCGTTGCAGCCCCGCTCGATAGCCATCGATCTTCGAACACGGCGTGCGCAGTCCTGTGATCTCCACCACGGCCTCCACGCCCAGCCGGACTCGCGTCCCCAGCGGCAACCGCAACAGATCGACGCCCCGCGTCAGGATGTTCTCGCCCATCTCCCCCGGCCCGAGCGCGAACCCCGCGGCTGCCAGTTCCTCCAGCGTCTCGACCCCAAACAGATGCACCTGGCACAGATTGGGCTGCGTGGGATCACGCCGGACATGGTACAGGTGCTGCACCCTCGTCCCCCGGTGCGCGTCTCCCTCCACACCCTCGCCGGTGACTAAACGAATCCACGGCTGCGCCCGCTTGGCAAAGCCATGCTCCGGGGCGCGCGATACCGCCACGACCACACCGTCTCCGCTCAAGCCGTCCCCTCAGCCCCGGCATGCGCCACCAGTTTGGCCGTCGTCACGGTCTGTCCCACGTGCCTTTGCGTATGCTCGGCGCAATGGACCAGGAGGGCGCCCACAGTGGTCGGCAGCTTCTTGCGCCCAATGCCCCGGGGCGCTTCGTAATCCCCCGGATCGAACGCTCTCACCCGCTCGATCGCCCGCGCCGTCCCCTCCCGGAACTCGCGCAAAACCTCCGCCGCACTCCCGGCCATCATCTCCGTTTCCAGCGCTCCGAGCTGCGCCTCATCCAAGGCTCCACCCTCCGCATAGGTCAACAGCCGGTCCAGCGACCGCGCGGCATGCCGCAGGTGAAACGCCGCGGGCGGCAGCTCCGCAGGCCGCGCAAACATCGCCTCGTCCGTCAACGGTCCACACCACCTCTCCGCATCCTCAAGCGCCTGCTCCAGCGCGTGCACCACGCCCCGGCGCAGCGAATCAAGCTCCGGGTGCGTGCCCATCATCCAAGGCTCCACGCCAACTCCCTCCGTTGCGTAGGAATAGCTGCCAATCACTAGAATGAACTACAGAGATCAGCAACCGGGCCCCTGGCTCCAGCC
>CAXUNH010000309.1:0-3083 GCA_964252405.1 uncultured Acidobacteriaceae bacterium
GAGCGTCTCCTCTCCTCGCGCGTCCGGCGCTGCGGCCCGCCCCCCCACCCCCCCCCCCCCCCACTTTTTTTAAGTCCAGGTTGTTAGCCTGCGGAAGCGCTCCCGCGGCCGTCTTCCGGAAACAGCGGCTTCCGTCCGCTCGCGTTTGCCTGTATCACCTGCCCGGGACGGACCCGTAGCTCAGCTGGATAGAGCGCTGCCCTCCGAAGGCAGAGGCCGATGGTTCGAATCCATTCGGGTCCGCCAACATATTGCACGCTGCGTGTTGATCGTTGCCGGCGTCGCGGTCCAGCGCAGCGTAGTGCCTCACAGCTCGCATGTCGGGGACGCCGGAGCGCGTCGACGTGTCTCAAAGTCGCCCCAAGCTAGCCCGGCAACTACCGCAGCGGACGGCGGGCCATCCTCGAAGTTCGCGCGGCGACTGTTGCGGAGTTGCGTTGCAAAACCGACGCGCCTGGGAAGTAGCTGTCCACGGCCGTTGCGTTATGCGGCGCGGCCGCGGCGATGTGCGCTGACGCCGCCCGTGTGATGCCGTGACGGCTACTGCGCGGCGACTTGAAGACGCCAGGTAGGGCATACATCTGCGGTGCGCGCTCGCGTGCGCTTGGCAGGTGCGGAGCGATCCGCGTCATGTTCCGGTGGCACGTCGGGGAAGTAGCCCGGTCTAGTTCAGCGCGTTGGGGAGGGATCGTCGGAATGCGAGGGGCGATGCGATTTGCCGCACACGGAGCGCGGCGGGGGGAGTGCCGCAATGCGTAGCTAGGCGGCGATGCCGGTGAGCTTGCGTACCTGCTCGACCACTTGCGACGGAACATATGGCTTTCGTATCAGGACCTGCTTTGCACCGATCACGATTTTGCCGATCATCACGTCAGGCCGGCCTGTCGTGAAAACCACCGGAACTTGGGGGAACGCATTGCGTACGTGGGCGGCAACTTCCAGCCCGTCCTTGGTGCCCGGCATGTGGATGTCAGTCACCAGGACGCGCAAGGGAGCTTCAAGCGTCCGAAGCGTTGCCACGGCGGCGTCGCCGTTCTCCGCTTCCAAAACCTCGTAGCCGGCGTCCTGCAACTCCTCGACAAGTATCAGACGTATGAGGGAATCGTCCTCGACGACTAGAACGCACATTTCGGCCCGCAATCCTTACCCACGGGCGAAAGCAAGCCCATCCGAACCGAAACACTCTGAATTCTCTCGGTTGCACCAGCTCACGTACTGTCTACCTAGGCAGATATTCTCGCATCGCGCCAGGCCACTCGATTAGGATCATGATGACGACCGACCCTCAAGGTTCCGATCTCGACCCCGCCGACCTGCACCATCACACCGAGGGGGGACGCAACGTCGTCGCGGCCGGCAGAGGCCATGGCGGACACGACATCTTCTATGCCGCGGTCCAGATGAGCCGGATGCCGATGATCCTGACCGACCCGCATCAGGACGATTGTCCCATCGTATTCTGCAATCGCGCTTTCGAGAAGTTGACGGGTTATCCGCAAGAGGAAATTCTTGGCCGAAACTGCCGTTTCCTGCAAGGCCCCGATACCGACCGGGACGCCGTCGCGCGTGTGCGCGCCGCGATTGCCGCGCGCGAGGACTCGCACGAGGAGCTGTTCAATTATCGCAAAGACGGAACCGGTTTCTGGAATGCGCTTTACGTAAGCCCGGTTTTTGAAACGTCCGGCGAGCTGCTGTATTTCTTTGCCAGTCAGTTGGATGTGACGCGGCGCCATGAGGCGGAGGCCGTGATGCAGCAGGCCCAGCGGCTGGAGACGCTGGGTTCGCTCGCTTCCGGTGTGGCCCATGAGTTCAACAACCTGATGACGGTCGTGCTGGGAAGCGTCGCCCAGGTCGAGCGCGACATTGCGGCGGGCAGCCGGACTCGTGAGCGTCTGGACAGGGCGAAATGGGCGGCGGGTCAGGCGGGACGACTGACGCAGCAGATGCTCTCGTTTGCGCGGCGGCAGTTCCACGACGATCAGGAACTCGACCTTAACGAGTTGCTGAACGGCTTCGACGACATCTTGCGTCAGATGGCCGGCAACAGGATCAAGCTGGAGCTGGAACTGTGTCCCGAACCGCTGCGCGTGAGACTGGACTCCGGTCAGATGGAAATGGCGCTTCTGAACCTTGTCCGCAACGCTGCCGATGCGACGCAGACGCGTGGCGACCTGATCATCCGGAGCAGCCGGCGCTGCGTGGGCGAGACGCAGGTAGCACTGGTGGAGGTGATCGACCACGGTACTGGGATGCCGCCCGAGGTGGTGAAACGGGCAACCGAGCCGTTCTTCACCACGAAAGAGAAAGGTGCGGGAACGGGGCTGGGACTGTCGATGGTGAACGGTTTCGTCGCCCAGTCGGGCGGCACCATGAACATCGCCTCCGAACTGGGACGCGGAACGACGATCGCGCTCGGCTTTCCCCTGCTTGGCACGGGCGGGTAGGGCTGCCGCGCTACGCGCCCCCCAGTTAGGGCAAAGCCGGACGGGGCAACACTCCACGCGCACCGGCAGGCAAGCGCGCCGCGTCCAGCCGGCGGGCCAGCGGCGTTATGAGGACGATCGCGCCGAAGCACACCATCATGCCGAGCGGCCCGACAGCACGGTAGCTGCCGAGCGTCTGGGCGATCACCCCGGTTGTGAGCGAGCCGAGCGACTCCATGAGCAGCCACGCCGCCGAGCTGAGTACGGCCAGCCTTCCGCCGGGATCCACTGCGTAGGCGATGCCGAGCAGCAGGGGGTAGGTGATGAACCAGCTGGTATTCAGCAATATCAGTGCGGTGGCGAACAGGGCATGCTTGGCGACCGTGGAGATCGCCGCGACCGAGAGGCCGCAGGTGAGCAAGGCGAGGGTCAAGGGTAGCGTGCGCCGCAGCCCGACAGCCAGGCCGGCCAGCGCCAGGTTGCCGAGCGCGCTGGCCAGGGTGGCCGCACTCTGGTCACGCCCGAACACCACGGCGGAGATGCCGATGACGCGCGCTGCCGGCTGGATGAACTGCCAGATCGCCAGGCTGCCGAAGGTGAAGCAGGACACTGCGGCCAGCACCCGCCAGCCATCGGCGCCGATTTGCGCGCGTGGCGCGG
>CAXUNH010000310.1:0-3078 GCA_964252405.1 uncultured Acidobacteriaceae bacterium
GGGATCGCCGCGCTCCCCGGGATCAGCGCCGGGCTGCCGCGATCGCCGCAAAGCAGCAGCGCGCCATGCAGCATTCTCAAATGCGGGCCCTGCGCAGAAAATCCATCCTGGCTCCGCTGATGTTGGTGAGCCTCGGAATCCTGTTCCTCCTTTTGGAGATGGGCAGTGTTCCGCCGGAGGCTTTTCTTCTTTGGATGGCCCGTTGGTGGCCGGCCATTCTGCTGGTTGCCGGCCTTGTTCTTCTCGCCGAGTGGGCAGCGGATACCTGGGTCGCCGGCCAGCGTGGAGCCGCTCTCCCGCGCCGGACACTCGGCCCGGGCGGCGTGTTGCTTCTCGTCCTGGTGATCGCTGCCGGCCTCTCCGCCATGGGCGTTCAGCGGGGCTCGGACTGGATGCAGCGCAATTGGGACGGAGAACTCGGTGATTCGTGGGGGCTGGATCAGGTGCTGGCCCGGCACAGCGATACGGACCAGGAACTCACGGCTCCTCTCGCCAGCGGGGCTCTGCTGACCATTCAGAACTATCGCGGCAACATCAACGTGACGGGTGCCAGTCCTGACGGGCAGGTACATGTCTCGGTCCATCAGCGGTTCGCGGCATGGCGCCGAGATGACCTGCAAGCCCGTCAGCGCCGGGATGCCCCGCTGCTGCAGAAGGCGGGCTCTGGTCTCGTGCTGCTGGTGCCTGGCGATGGACGGGACCGCTCCGACCTCACCGTTGAGGTCCCGCACGAGACCGCTCTGGCGATCGCTCCGGAGAAAGGGGATGTTTCCGTCAGCGAAGTTCGCGGTTCGCTTTCGGTCGCAGACCATAGCGGCAATCTGGTCCTTACTGGCCTGACCGGACAGGTGCACCTCAGCCTCCGCGATGACAACGGAACAGTGACGGGGCACAGCCTCAGTGGCGGCATCACGCTTGAGGGGCGCAGCGGTGATCTGGCGTTCTCCGATGTCTCCGGGCCCCTCACCCTACACGGCGACTTTTTCGGAAACACGCACCTGGAGCGGATCGCCGGGCCGGTCCACTTCCAGAGCAGCTTCACGGACCTTACCTGCGCCGGCATTCCAGGCGAACTCAACGTGGAAGGACGGAGTGAGCTAGAGGCGCAGAACGTCGATGGCCCGGTTGTGCTTTCCACGACAGACCGGAACCTCACGCTGTCCGGCATTCGGAAGGGTGCGACGCTCACGGACCGGGACGGTTCAGTGACGCTGGCGCTGGCTGAGCCGCTGGGCATCGTCAACGTGTCGACAACCGACGGCTCCATCGACCTCCGGGTCCCCGACAAAGCTGGCTTCGTTCTCTCCGCAGAGACCGCCGACGGGCAGGTGAACAACGACCTGGGCCTCACACCGCACCAGGAAGAGAACCGGCGCTCACTCACCGGTCAAGTCCGCAAGGGAGGCCCCCAGTTCTCCCTCCGGACCAGCGAAGGAGACATCACAGTGCACAAGGGAGCAGACGCCGGGAACGCGGAAGCCGCCAGGGGCTCCGACTCCGCATCTGAGGACAGCAGCGAGGAATCCGGCGACCAGTCAGGTTCTGGAGAGCACCTGCGGCGGCTGAGTAACGTTCAGTGAGTCCTCGCGTTCAGCCATACGCGGGCCCGGATCCCACCACCCCTCCGCCGCACACACAAACAGCAACAGCAACAGGGCGAGCGTCAGGTAAAAGTAGCCATCCACAATCACGTTAAGAGGGATGAAGATCGCCAAAGCCCAACACATCCAGCGCAGTGTGTCGGCGAGTGTACGGCAGCACTGCCGAATCCAGCAGAAGCCGAAGAGAATGATCAGAAACGCGGCTTGTACCCACTTCAAGTGATCAGGTCGGATCACATAGGTGAGCCAATAGGAAACATTGATCGGATCCGCCAAGGCGTGGGGCAATCGGAATGCGGCTTCTTGCGGATTTCACAAACGGGCCGCTCACAACCAAGGCACCGAGACCTGTCAGGACGAAGACCTTCATGACTTCCAGCATGCCCCGACGTCGGTAAGCGTTCAGCAGAACAAACGGATAAACCACCCAGCTCAACTGGTAGATCGCACAACTTATCCCCCACACGAGCGCCGACCAAACAAAACGGCGACGTTGCATCAGGACTATTGCAAAAACCAACGTAAACCAGTGGGGCTCAAGATAGAGGTCATGCCTGTACTGCAAGAACGGGCAAAGCAGGAAGAGGCCAAGCAATCCAGCGACTTCAAGCCGCCTCCCTTCCCGGGCCGCCCAGAAAACCAGAAACGCGCTCGCGAGAAGATAGGCCAACGTCGCCCAGCGAAGATCCATGTGCAAGTAAGCCGCCGGCCAAAATGCGACGAGCATGCCAGGCAGGTAAGGGAAGTCATAGATGCGGTTCCCGACGTGCATTGTTCCGTATGGGTCCAGGAGCCGAAGGAGACGACCGTCAGCCCAACCAATCACCGGAAGCATGTCGGACCGCAGGTAGTTGAGCGGAAAGCAACGAATCGCCACGATCATCCCCGCCCCGACGCTCGTGAGGACGGCCGCCATCAGACTTCGCGCTGAAGAACGAAAAAAGCACGACACCCAAACGAGTAAGACAATCGCAACGCTTATCGAGCACACGAAGGCACTTAAGTGGTATCCGAAAGCCCGATAGTGCCGCGCCTCAGCGGCCATCAGGAGAACAGACCAGGCTTCGAACAAGATCAGGCACCGGCTCCACCAGGCCGGCAATCTGCTGAGGGAAGAGTCGGCGTCGCGAACGTAGAGGTTTTGCCCTGAGAGCAGCGCGTAAAGCAAAAATGCAAACAGACCCAAGAACGGGAGAAGCATCACCTGATGTACCAGAGGCGAGGGCTTCCCTGACCATCCATCACAGACGACTGAAAGCAGGGCAAGACAGCCCGCATAGAGCGCGCACCTCCGTATCTTGTTGACGGCGGGTCGGTTTCCGGGATCCACTCGGTTGGTGCGCGCTGCGCTGGCGGAGACCATGGATCTCATCATGGGCAAAATGGCGCCGGAACGCAAAAAGCCCACCGCGCGGGTGGGCTTTTTGAGGTTTATGCCGGCGATCACCTAATCTCCCACACACTTGCGCGTGCAGTA
>CAXUNH010000311.1:0-233 GCA_964252405.1 uncultured Acidobacteriaceae bacterium
GAGCTTTGCGCGGGCCGTGTCGATTAATCTGATCGGGACGTTCAACATGTTGCGGCTGGCTGCGGCGGCGATGGTGCGCAATGAGCCGGATGCCGAGGGTGAGCGTGGGGTGGTGGTGAACACGGCGTCGATTGCGGCGTATGAGGGACAGATCGGCCTGGCGGCGTAGGCGGCATCGAAGGCCGGGGTGGTGGGGTTGCCGTTGCCGGCCGCGCGGGAGCTGGCGCGGCGTG
>CAXUNH010000311.1:243-3063 GCA_964252405.1 uncultured Acidobacteriaceae bacterium
ATTGCGCCGGGGATCTTCCAGACACCGATGATGGCGGGGTTTTCTGAGGAGGTGCGGGCGGGGCTGGCGGGGAGTGTGCCGTTTCCGCCGCGGTTGGGACGTCCGGAGGAGTTTGCGGCGATGGTGGGAACAGTTTTGGAGTCG
The DNA here is from genome assembly GCA_964252405.1 of uncultured Acidobacteriaceae bacterium. GTDB lineage: Bacteria > Acidobacteriota > Terriglobia > Terriglobales > Acidobacteriaceae > Granulicella. The sequence continues at coordinate 388 of CAXUNH010000311.1, forward strand.
CCTTACCTGAATGGTGAGGTGATTCGGCTGGATGGGGCTTTACGGATGGGGGCGAGGTAGGCTCTTCTTTGGGCTTTGAGGCGGTCCGGCAAAAATGACAGGCCCTCTCTCCACTGCGCTTCGCTCGGTCGAGACGACAAGGCCTTGTAGGCAAAGCCAGAGAGCTTCCAGGCCTTTGCCGGGCCGCAACAAACAGCAGATTGCCCGTTCGGGGAATGGAAAAAGAAGAACAGCAGATGTGGATCAGCGATGAAGCGCGCGGGCGGCTTTGGAGTTGGTGGGGCGGTTGAGGGCGGTGCAGATGAAGTCGCCTGCGGCGAGGAGCTTCTGCATGTCGACACCCGTGTGAAGGCCCATGCCGCTGAGCAGGTAGAGGAGGTCTTCGGTGGCGACGTTGCCGGAGGCGCCAGGGGCGTAGGGGCAGCCGCCGAGACCGCTTACGGAGCTGTCGAAGGTGCGGATGCCGAGTTCTAACGCGGCGTAGATGTTGGCGAGGGCCTGGCCGTAGGTGTCGTGGAAGTGACCGGCCAGTTGCGCCAGGGGAACGTGTTGGGCGACGGCTTGGATGAGGGCTTTGATGGCGTTGGGGGTGCCGGTGCCGATGGTGTCGCCGAGAGAGATTTCGTAGCAGCCTGCGGTGTGGAGCTTGTGTGCAACGTCTGCCACGGCTTGTGGCGCGATGGCTCCTTCGTAGGGGCAGCCCAGAACGCAGGAGACGTAGCCCCGGACGCGGATGTTGGCGGCTCTCGCCGCTTCGAAGACGGGGGTGAAGCGGTCGAGGCTTTCGGCAATCGAGCACTGGATATTGCGTTGGGAGAAGGTCTCGGAGGCGGAGGCGAAGACGGCGATCTCCCGGACGTTTGCGGCCTGTGCCGCCTGGAAGCCCTGCATATTGGGAACGAGCGCGGTGTAGGTGACGTCTTCGTGCCGTGGGAGGGCGCGGAGGAGGTCGGCGCTGTCGGCCATTTGCGGAATGCGCTTGGGATTCACGAAGGCGGCGACTTCGATGTTGGTGAGGCCTGCATGGACGAGGCGCTGAACGAACTCGACTTTGGTGGCTGTGGGGACGTGTTGCGGTTCGTTTTGGAGGCCGTCGCGGGGGCCTACTTCGACGAGGCGTACATGGTCTTGGGTGGGCATGGGGTAGCTCGTGCGAGGTCTAAAGAGCGGATTCCCCGTTCGGGGAAGGACAAAAGAAAGCGAGATCGGCTAGGGTGCGTCGGGCGTGAAGGTGAGGAGTTGGGTGGACTCGGGGGTCTGGTCGCCGACCTCGAAGAGGATGGATTGGATGGTGCCATTTGCCGGCGCGTGGATGGTGTACTCCATCTTCATCGCTTCAAGCACCATGAGCGCGGCTCCCTTCTCCACGTGGTCGCCGGGCTGCACGAGGACGGCGGTGACGCGGCCGGGCATGGGCGAGAGCAGGCTGCTTTGCTGGGCGTCTGCGGCTTTGGTTGCGGAGAGCGGGTCCAGCCACTTGAACTCGGTGTGGCGGCCTGCGTGGAAGACGTGGAAGGTGCCGGCGGCGTTGATGACGGTGGCTTGTGTGCGCGTGCCGTTGAGGATGGCTTGTAGGGTGCCGTCTGCAGCGAGCGTCCCTTGCGCGGTGATGGCTTGGGCGTTGATCTGAAGGCGGAAGCCTCGTGCAAGGTATTCGGCCTGGAGATTGCAGAGGCTGTTGTGGTGCGTCAAGCGTAGATCGCGGCGGTAGGTGTTGTTGAGGCGCCAGCCGTCGTGTTGATCCCAGGGTGATTGGGTGCTCAAGGATGTGCGCTGCTCAGTGAGTAAGAGAGCGAGGGCTGCCAGGAGGCAGTCGTGGATTGGGTCGGTTGTGGATTCGGCGTCCAGCCAGGCGGTTTCGCGTTCGATGAGCGCTGTGTCGAGATTGGCCTGAGTGAACGACGGTGAAGTGACGAGGCGTTGCAGGAAGGCGATGTTGGTCTTCACGCCTACGACCTGAAAGGCGGCGAGGGCCTGTTGCATGTGCGCGAGCGCGGCGTCGCGGGTGCTGTCCCACGTGATGAGCTTGGCGATCATGGGGTCGTAGAAGGCGGTGATCTCGTCGCCCTGGGCTACGCCGGTGTCGATGCGAATGTGGGGAGGGTCGGTGGCCGGGGATTGGCTGTCGGTGATGGATGCAGGCGTACGGAGGTGGAGCAGTTTCCCGGTGGAGGGGAGGAAGTTGTGGCCCGGGTCTTCGGCGTAGATGCGGGCTTCTATCGCGTGGCCGTGAATGTGCAGTTGGTCCTGGGTTAGCGGGAGCGGCTCGCCGGCGGCGACGCGGAGTTGCCACTCGACGAGGTCGAGGCCGGTGATGGATTCGGTGACGGGGTGTTCGACCTGGAGGCGGGTGTTCATCTCCATGAAGAAGAAGTTGCCCTGCTGGTCGGCGATGAATTCTACGGTGCCGGCGTTGGTGTAGCCGACGCTGCGAGCGGCGTCGGTGGCGGCTTTGCTCATGGCCGCGCGACGTTCGGGAGTCATGCCGGGCGCGGGCGCTTCTTCAAGCACCTTTTGGTGGCGGCGCTGGACCGAGCAGTCGCGTTCGAAGAGGCTGACGACGTTGCCGTGGGTGTCGGCGAAGACCTGGATTTCGATGTGGCGCGGGTTGAGGATATAGCGCTCGAGGAGGACATGGTCGTCGCCGAAGGAGGACGCGGCTTCGCGCTTGCAGGA
>CAXUNH010000312.1:0-3048 GCA_964252405.1 uncultured Acidobacteriaceae bacterium
GCGCTTGGGCCCGGGCGCGATAACGGTGGCGCGGTAGCCGACGGTGTCGCCGGGGGCGAGGTCGCGGAGCCCGGTGATGCGGGTCTTCCAGGTGGCGACGGGTTGGAGCGCGGGGGCGAGGCGGCCGGGGCCATCGTCCGCGGGGCTGAGGGGCAGGGTGTAGCCGTAGAGCGCGAGGCCGGGTCGCACAAGCGGGGTGGCGCTGACCTCGTTGAGGCCAAAGTCGCGGACCCAGGGCAGGGTGGAGCCCTCGTCGAGGGCGGAGCTGTTGCCGAGATGAAGGTATTCGGGGAGGACCTGCTGGTCTTCGAAGATCTGCTCGAGGGCGGCGCCGAAGCGGCTGACCTGTTTGATGGTCTCGACGGAGCCGACCACCTCCGAGGAGCTCAGATGGCTGAAGACGCCTTCGGCTCGTATGTGCCTGGCCGTGCGGAGGGCCTGCAAGAGCGCTTTGAGTTCGGGGCCGGGCTGGGCGCCCTGGCGGGCCATGCCGGTGTCGAGTTCGATATGGACGGGAAAGCGCTCGTTGCCGCGTGCGGCGGCGGCTTGTTCGAGAGCCTGTATGTGCGCGGGGGTCCAGACGACCGGGGTGAGGTGGTGTTGGACGAGGGCGGGCGCGTCAGCGGGCTCAAAGCCGCACATGACGAGGATGTGGGTGCCGCGATCGGCGAGGCCGGCGGTTGCGAGCGCCTGGCGGACGGCGATTCCCTCTTCGAGGTCACCGACGCCGAGCCAGTGGGCGCCGGCGTCTACCAGGACGGGGGCGCAGAGCGGGGCGCCGTGGCCGTAGGCGTCGGCCTTGATGACGCAGAGGAGTCCGAAGTCAGGTCCCGTGGCTTGCTGGAGGACGGCGTAGTTGGCGCGGAGGGCGGCGGCGGAGATGTCGATCCAGCTCTTCAAAGGTTGTGACGGTGTCCTGTGGTGATTATCGCTGGTTTAAGGAGTGGGCTTGGTGTTGGGCCTGACGCGGTGTGAAACGCAGGTCTCTCCACTTCGCTGCGCTTCGGTCGAGATGACAGGTTGGAGGGAGGGAGCGCTGAGGGCCACCGCTAGCGGACGTAGCTGAAGGTGCCGCAGAGGCTGGTGGTGTTGGCGAGTTCTTCGGGGGTGAGTTTGGGTAGGGCTGCGCCGGAGAAGAGGGCCAGCTGGAGGCTGTGGCCGCTGACGTAGGTGGCCGCCCACTGCGTGTCTTCGGAGCCGCACAGGGTGTTTTTGTGGAGGAAGCGTTTTTCGCCGGGGATGTCGGTGCGGAAGAGATTGCCGGTGCCGCGGGCGGTAGCGTCGGTGTGGAAGAGGGCGGTGATCTCGTCGGGGGTGAGGGTGCGGATCTGGGCGGCGGTGAAGGCGCTGAAGTTGAGGATGAGTTTGGTGTCGGTGAAGGCGACGTCACCGGTGACGCCTTTGGCGGTGGAGCTGGCGGCGCGCCATTGGCCTTTCTCCTGGGCGAGGGACAACGATGAGATGACGATGAAGAGAGTGGCCGCAGCGATCCTGAGTCTTGCCTTCATCCCTTGATGATGGCAGGGAGGTGAGCGCCTGGGCAAAGCTATGCTGTCCGGCAGACTTTCCGGCGTGGAGCGGAGGAGGCAAAGTCCATGAGCTCCGGACAGCAGTTGCGAGCCCGAGCAGCAGCTCAGGAGAGCCGGCGTTTGGTCGCGCCTGCGATCCCGAGGACGCCCGTGCCGAGGAGGACCAAGCTGGAAGGCTCGGGAGTGGTAGCCGGCGTGTAGTTGAAGGTGAAGCTGTCGGTGACCGGGCCGATAGAGGAGAGTGTGCCGTTCAGGACTTCAACATCGAAGGGCTCAAGGGTGTACTGCTGGCCGAACCGGTCGGTGAGCTCTTCCAAGGTAGGTCCGGAGGTGACGGACACGTCGATTGTGCCACCGCTGGTTTCGGAGAGTAAGGACTGGATCGGGGTGCCGTTGCCGTTCACCCCGAAGACAAAGGACGCGGGTTTGGAGGTGTCTGCCGGCGTGAAGATGAGGGTGCCTGCAACCGTCTGGGTGACAGAGTTCAGCGTTCCAAGAGCGGGATCAAAGTCGGCGATCCCGCCCCCATCTTCTTCCGTGCCCGTGAGGCCGGTGAGGGTCTGACTGAGCGTCAGGGTATCCGCGCGGGCCCCCCGCGGAGAAGATGGCCGCGGCTGTGAGAGCAGCGAAGAACCGATGGGATCGCATAAGGAGCTCCTGTCGCGCGTGCCACCTAACCATACAGAGCGCTGCCTGCGTGCGGAAGCCGATGTCGCCTATGGTCTACCAGGGTCCGGCCGCACCGAGGCGTTGGCCGGGGCCTGGCTGTTGATCCAGCGGGTGACGCGGGCGTCGAGGAGGTCGAGCGGCATGGCGCCGCCGTTGAGGATCTCGTCGTGGAAGGTTTTGATGTCGAAGTGGGGGCCTAATTGGATCTTGGCCTTTTCGCGGAGCTCGCGGATCTTGAGCTGGCCCATCTTGTAGGCGAGCGCCTGACCGGGCCAGGCGATGTAGCGGTCGGTTTCGGTTTGCGCCACGGCGTCGTTGACATCATTGGCGTGCATGTAGTCGATGACCTGCTGACGGCTCCAGTTCTGGTCATGGATGCCGGTGTCGACAACGAGGCGGACGGCGCGGAAGAGTTCGCTGTTGAGGCGGCCGTAGTCGGAGACCGGGTTCTGGTAGAAGCCGATCTCTTTGCCGAGCTGTTCGGCGTAAAGCGCCCAGCCTTCGGTGTAGGCGGAATAGAAGCCGCGCAGGCGGAACTTGGGCAGGCCCTTGAGCTGTTGGGCGACGGAGATTTGGTCGTGGTGACCGGGGACGCCTTCGTGGTAGGCGACGGCTTCGTCGAGGACGAGGGTGCGGCTGGTGGGGTCGGCGACGGCGACGACGACGCGGCCCGCGCGCTTGCCGTCGGGCGTGCCGGCGACGTAGTGGGTGGCTTCGGCCTTGGCGAAGTCGGGGATGGGCTCAACGGTGACGGGCGACCTGGGCAGGAGCGTGAAGAGCTGCGACAGCCTGGGCTCCATCTGGTGGATGTATTTGGCGAAGTCGTCGACGATCTGCTGCTCGGAGGTGG
>CAXUNH010000313.1:0-3028 GCA_964252405.1 uncultured Acidobacteriaceae bacterium
TCGACGTCTACACCGAGCTCGCCCGCCGCTGCGACTACGCCCTCCACCTCGGCCTCACCGAAGCCGGCATGGGCATGAAGGGCATCGTCGCCTCCACCGCCGGCCTCGCCCCGCTGCTGCTCGCCGGCATCGGCGACACGGTCCGCGTCTCCCTCACCCCCGAGCCCGGCGGCGACCGCAGCGAAGAAGTCCGCTGCGCCCAACAGATCCTCCAATCGCTGAACATCCGCAGTTTCATGCCCCAGGTCACCAGCTGCCCCGGCTGCGGCCGCACCACCTCCACCTACTTCCAGGAACTCGCCCAGCGCATCCAGAACTACCTGGTCGAGTCCATGCCTGAGTGGAAGAAGCAATACCCCGGCGTAGAAGAGCTCAAGCTCGCCGTCATGGGCTGCATCGTCAACGGCCCCGGCGAATCTAAGCACGCCAACATCGGCATCTCGCTCCCCGGCACCTTTGAGGAACCCAAAGCCCCCGTCTACGTCGACGGCAAGCTCTTCACCACTCTCAAAGGCGACCAGATCGTCGAGGAGTTCCAGGTCATCCTCGACGAGTACGTAGAGAAGCGCTACGGCCGGCAGCTCGCAGAGGTCTAAACGCCCCTGAGCCCGCCCGCGCGCCCGAGCACGGCTCTCAAACCCGTGCCGCGGCTCGGCTTTCCAGCGTGAGCTGCTCCGGTTCCTCGTGCGATCCGTTCACCAGCATCACCCGCAGCGCCTCTCCCGGCGCCGCCGTTGCGTTCCACTGCTCCTGCAACTCCGACCGTTGCTCGCCCGCCTGCTCCACATCCGACGATCCAAGCCACAACTCTGATGCCTGGAGACACTGCACCGCCTGCAGCAGGACACCCGGGAGATTGTCCCCCGGCAAGGCCAGCAGTTTCACGGGCCGGCCCAGCTTCTCGGCCGAAAACACCACCTCGCTGAAAACATCCTTCAGGCGATCGTCCACGGTCTCGTCGCTGTCCGGCGACTCCTTCACCTTCTCCGGCGACAAGGCACCGACGTACACCGCCACCACGTTCTTCTCGCCAATGTCCGCGGTTAGGATCTTGTCGATCGCGCGCAGGTCGCCGGGATCGTTCACGCCCACTACGCAGCACCCAGGCTCTACCTCCAGCGCCTTCGGTGAAAGATCGTCCCCGGCACGGAAGCGGAACCGGTCGCGCGAGGTCTCGCGGAAGGGATCGTCCGGATCAGGATTCGCCCTGATCTGATTCTCTTCCTGCTGCTCCGCGTACCTGCGCTCGGAGTAGCTGAACAGCGCAAAAAAGATCACCGTGAAGATGCCGCCAAAGATCGTCGCGTCCTTCTTCGTAAACAGGTTGGTGAACGCGATCAGAAACAGGATCAGTGTCGTCGCGAGCAGACCAAGCGGCAGCTCCACGCGGCCCACGCGCAGGTTCAACGGGAACTTCCATCGTTCCGTACCGGGGTGCGTGAACCGCAGCACCGTCACGGCCAGCGCCTTCATCGCGAAGCTCCACACCACGCCAAAGGCATACGCATCGCCCAGGGTGTCCACGTTGCCGCGGCTCAGGGCGATTGTCACTAGTTGCAATCCCACGATCAGCCCGATGATGTGGTGCGATGTGCCATGCTTGGGATGCAGCTTGCGGAACCAGGGCGGAAGCACCCCATCCTCGGCCACGCGGCTCAGTACGCCGTTCGAGCCGATGATGGCCGTATTCACGGCGCCGGACAGGATCAGCACGCCCACGATCACGACAAAGGCATGGAACGTCAGCCGCAGCCAGAACGGCCCGGCCAGCACCATCGCCAGGCCCCCGATCAGGTCATCTAGCACGTTGGCCCGCTGCGCATCCGGGATCAGCATGATTGCAAAGAACGACACCAGCGACGTAAACAGCAGGCTGTAGACAAAGATGATCAGGCCCGTCCGCAGCAGGTTCTGCCGCTTCGGCGCATCGATCTCGCGATACACCTGGGCCAGCGTCTCTTCGCCGCTAAGCGCCAGCACGGAATGGCCCAGCCCGATCACAACCGCGACCATCGTGAACCCCGGCAGCGCCGTTCCTTTCAGCCAGCCGAGCGCGTTATCGCTGAAGTGGAAGTTCGAAGGAATGGGCGCCGGTACCGGCTGAAAGCCCTTGGTCGCGATCGTGTACACGCACCAACCAATCAGGATCACCACCATGACCGTCGTGGCCTGCATAATGCGCAGCGCCCGTGTGCTCGAAAACGGCACTCCGATGCGATTGGTGTACCAGAAGTACAGCGTCACCACCGCGGCAAACACAGCCGCAAAGAAGGCCGTCGGCACATGCATCCAGCCGACGTGAAAGTGCTGCCCCAGCTCGTTGATCAGCGCCGCAAGATACAGCCCCGCACTCACCCCGCTGATGGGCCCGGTCAGCACGTAGTCGAACATCAGCGCGGACACAGAAAACTTCGCCGCTGTCCCGCCAAGCGCCTCGCGGACCACCCGGTACACGCCGCCGCGAACAAACATGCTGCAGCTCTCGATATACACCGCGCGCACGGCATAGGAGAACAACATCACCGCGAGAATGAACCACGGCGCGGCCTTGCCGATCGCCTTCTCCGCGATGCCGCCCACGTAATACGCCGACGATCCAAGATCGCAAAGAACAATGGCCGAAGCTCTCCAAAACGAAACAAAGGAGAGCATCACCGTAACCGGAACAACGTAGCCGCGAACCCCGGTGCTCTGTGTCTGCATCAGTCAAGCCTCACATCGAAGCAAGAGCCGAGGCATACGCCGCGCTCTGCTCCGTATCCTGCATGTTCGAGACCAGACATCCACAGAGGGCGGGTGCATCTGACCCGCGTCAACGTCGGGAACACCATGGGATCGCGTCCGATCCTACGCCGGAGCGCATAAGAGAGCTGTAAAGCCGGCACTCCGCCTTACCTGCTCCTCCACGGCGCTCGGGGCCGGTCAGCTCGTTTGCGCTCAGCGGCAACGCCCGCAGCCGACAAGCCGCGCTCTCGCCGGATCGACAACTCAGTCCCGGCTTGCCAGCCCGTCACAGCAAATCATCCCC
>CAXUNH010000314.1:0-2982 GCA_964252405.1 uncultured Acidobacteriaceae bacterium
GCCACCGCCGGATCTTCGCCGCGCACTCTTCCATCCCCGTGAAGAACACGGCTTCTTCGTCTTCAGCAAAGCGCGCCTGAGGCCCTGCCGACCGCTCCGCCAGCAAGAACTGCCCGCAACCCGCAATCTCGAAGCTCTTATGCGCAAACTCATCCTGATTGGAGTGCGTGAGAAAGCTCAGGTTGATCTTGGACCGCCAGATGGCCTCCCGATACGCCTTTCCGTACAGTTCACCCTCGCGAAACAACGCCGCGAAGGCCTCGCCGGACAGCCGCTCCCGCCACAGAAAATCCGCACCCGAGATCACCACCGGGGTTTCGAACTCCCGCCAAAGCCTCGTGAGCTCCTCTGCTCTCCGGTCATACGGCGTGCCGATAAAGCTCACGCCACGATCTCTGTCCCGGTCGCTCCAGCCCTCCGGGGGAGGAAAGTGAATGGTTGGTTCATAGGCGGTCTGGATTTTGAGAACGTCCCGCGCTCCGCGGACCCGGTAGTCCAGCACATTCGCATCGCGCTGCGTGGCATGCAGATCGAAGTGCGGGATGCAACGCATATACAACCGCCACCCCGGGTCCCGCCGCGGCCCAAACGCGTTGTCGATCATGTAGCTCACGGTCGCTACGCCCGCCGCACGAAGCCGGTCCAGCGTGCGCGGCTGCAGTTGCAACAGCTTGTCTGCCCAGAAGACATCAGGCTTCTCCCGTTCAGCCGCGAGCAGGATGTCCCGGTTCAGCCGCTGCACCCAGGGTCCCATCTGCAGCCGGTGCAACACCTTGCGCACCAGCCGCTGCGCAGGTTCATACCCGTACGCATCGATCGGCACCACCGTGTGCCCCAGCCGCTCCAGCGCCCAAAGCCGGTACAGCGACGAATCATTCGCCGACAACCCCGACGCATACAGGATTCTCAACGGTCGTGCCGTGTCTGCTCCCACCATCAACCTTCGCGCAGACCCGCGATCACCTGCTCGGCATGGATCACACCCGCAACCCGGCCTTCATGATCCAGCACGGGCAGCGAGCGCAGGTTGTACTTGTCAAACAGCTCTGCCACGTCGTCCTCACCTGCATCCATGCCGCAGCTTACCGGCTTGCCTTCCGGAGCCAGGCTGAGCACCGGCGTCTCAGGCGAGGCGAGCAACAGCCGCGAAATCGTGACCACGCCCGCCAGATGATCGTCCGCTGTTAGCAGGTAAGCCTCGGTCACGGTGTCCGGATCACCGTCAAACTCCCGCAATGCCCCCACCGCATCGGCGACCGTGGCCTCCCCCGGGATACAAAAATAATCAGTCGTCATCCGGCCGGCAGCGGACTCCGGCGAGAACTCCAGCAGCTCCTCGACGTCCTGCCGCTCCTCGGGCTCCATCTCCTCGAGGATCGCTTCGGAGTGCTCCTCGCTTAGTTCGCTGAGCACATCCGCTGCCGCTCCCGGATCCATCTCCTCCAGAATGTCCGCGGCCTTTTCCGAGTCCATGCCCTGCAGCAACTCTTTCTGCAGCCGCGGCTCGATCTCCTCCAACGTCTCGGCCGCCGTCTCTTCTGGCAAGCTGATAAACACGGCTTCGCGCTCGGCCGGCGCCAGGTCTTCCAGGATCTCCGCAATGTCCGAGGGATGCAGCTTGGCCAGCCGCTCCTGACCGATCTTCAGCCGCACCCGCCGGCCCGGATCGCGCTCAATCAGATCGACGCAGCTCCACGGAATCGCCTTCCCACTGAGCCGTTCGGAGATCCCCAGCAGCGCCGCCTGCGGCAGCCCATGCAGCAAACGCCGCGCCGCGCCGCGCACACCGACTTCCACCTCGTCCACCCGCAGCCCCGCCGCATGAACGCCGTCCGCCTCCGGCTCCCAGGTCAGGTTTACGTCGTTGACGCGCACCACTTTGCGCCCGTCAACATCGATGATCTGCTGATCCAGCAGGTCCCGTTCGAGCAGCAGCGCATGATCCAACCCGTGCACAGGCCCAGGCTGCGCCGCCGTGCGTAGGGCCTCGCCCGCACGCTGCGGGATCGTCACGCCATGCACCGGCACACTCACGCGGGGCCGTCCCGCGCCCTTGCGCAGAACGAAGGCGGTCACGCGCCCCGTGTCCTGCGAGGTGTCCATCGCCAACTCAACAACCCGCCCCAGACTCGCGCCGTTCAAGTCCAGCACACGCCGGCCCAGCAGCGTGGAGGCGCTCGACTTTTCGGCGGTAACGATCACTCCTCTACCCTACCGCAAGCGGTGCTGCCACCCGCCTCCCCGCCAAACCGCAGGGCTACTTGCTAAAGTCCACCGTCGGCGCTGTTGCATTGGCCGGATTGCCCTTGAAGTACTGATCGTCCTTGGAGTGATAGCCGGCCATCCCCGCCCACAGGCTGTTCGGGAACTGCTGCACGTAGACGTTGTACTCCCTTAACGACAGGTTGTACCGGTTGCGGGCCACGGCGATGCGGTTTTCCGTGCCCGCCAACTCATCCTCCAACCGCATAAACTGCTCATTGCCCTTCAGGTTGGGGTAGGTCTCCTGAAGCCGGTTCAACGGGCTCAACGCCACGTCTAACTGCCGGTTCGCGTTGATCGAGCTCGCCCGGTCACCCTGCGCCGCAATCACCGCCGCGCGCGCATTGGCGATATTGGTCAACACTGTCTCCTCTTCCTTGACGTAGCCCTTCACGCTGGCCACCAGGTTCGGGATCAGGTCCAACCGTCGCTGCTGCTGGATATCTACCTGCGAGTACGCATTGTTCACGTTCTCGTTCAGCGACACCAGGTGATTCTTGGTCGACACATAGCTCCCGAATCCAAGCAGCACCACCACCAACAGCAACACCAGCACAACTACGCCAGTCATTGATTTACGCATACGTGTTCATCCTCACAGCTTTATTCTTGCTAAGCCTACATGCGCAGGGGTGCCGCACTACCAGTCTCCACTCGCGCCACCACCGCCAGACCCGCCGCCAAATCCACCACTGAACCCGCCGTCATCTCCGCCACCGC
>CAXUNH010000315.1:0-2978 GCA_964252405.1 uncultured Acidobacteriaceae bacterium
CTAGCTCCACAGCAGCGGTGCCCAGTACCGGTCCAATCGGGCCTGCGCGATTGCGCGCCAGTGCACGGCGAGGCGATGCTGTTTGTCTCGCTCGGCCCGGCGTCCAGGCGCTCTCGGCACTCCACGCGCCGGCAAGGCTTTCGGCCGACGCGGCGCAGCCGAGTGGTGCCCGCAATATGCGGAATGCGATCGGCGAGGCCGACGGCGCTAAAGTGCTCGACCGCCCTCTTGTTCTTGTCCGGCCAGCTCCAACGCCGCTGCACGAGATCGCCTGCGCAGTGCTCGCCTTCCAACCCCCGCACGATTGGGGCTGTGTCGGTGATCTTGACGTCCTGCCGTGCTTGGATGTTCTGGCGTGCCTTCGGAGAAGCGGGTCCGATATTCAGGCCCGCGAAGGTCCGACGATGCGGCCGCCGCCACCTCCAAACGGTAGTCATTGCACATGCGGTTATCTATCGCTGGTTGGCCGCATGATGGGGCCTGTTCTACACCGCGGTCGCCCTCTCTCGTCCCGGGACACGTGGGCAAGCCTTGGCCCTTCGATTCGCGATGAGAAGATGGACCTGACGTGAGCCGGGTGTCGGGCCCACTGCTGATCATCGATGGGGACTCCTTCGCCCACCGAGCTTACCACGCGCTCCCGAAGACGATCCGGCGTGCAGATCGAAAAGGCGCCGGCGCGATTGTCGGTTTTGCCAACATGCTCCTGCGCCTCTATGCCGAGGAGCGGCCCAAAGCTGTCCTGGTCGGCTGGGACACGCTCGACGCACCCACCTACCGAAGCCGGGCTTACCCGGCCTATCAAGCCGGCCGTCAGTTCGATGATGAGCTCATCGAGCAGCTCGCGATTTTGCCGGTCTTCGTGGCAGCCTGTGGGTTTTCGAATGCGAAGGCGCCCGGCTACGAGGCTGACGACTTCCTGGCCGCGGCTGCCCGACGCGCGGAGCGCAGAGGTCAGCGCGCGCTTGTCGCAAGCGGCGATAGGGATGCCTTCCAGCTCGCCTCGGAGCTGACGAGCATCCTGCATCCGGTACGAGCCGGTGAAATGGCCCGGATCGGCCCCAAGGAGGTTCGCGAGCGCTACGGCGTCGAGCCGGTCCAGGTGCCTGACTTCATTGCGCTTCGCGGCGACCCCTCGGACAGGCTGCCAGGTGCACGCGGCATCGGTGCCAAAAACGCAGCGAGCTTACTGCGTCGTGCAGGCAGCCTCGAGGCGCTCCTCACGGAAGGGCGTTTCGTCGAGCAGGCGTCCGAGCTCCGGCTGTTTCGGCGGATCGCCCAGATGGACGCTGCCGCTCCTCTTCCTGCCATTCGAGATCAGAAGCCGACGTGGGCGCGGGCGGCTCGCCTCGCCTCGGAATGGGGACTCAACAAGCTTGCCGAGCGGCTTGAAACGTCAGGAAGTGAGAAGCCCAGGCCTGCAAGGCGGCAGGCTTCGTTGCGACTACCTCTTCGCATCGCGACTTTCAACATCAACAATGTCAACCGCCGTCTGCCAAACCTCCTGGATTGGCTGGCGAAGGAGAAGCCGGACGTCGTCTGCCTTCAGGAGCTCAAGGCCGAGCACGACGACTTCCCCGCAAGCAAGATCAAGGCTGCAGGCTATGATGCGGTCTGGCGCGGGCAGCGCTCCTGGAACGGCGTGGCTATCTTGGCCCGAAACGCGGAGCCGGTACTGACACGGACGGAGCTGCCGGGTGACCCGGAAGACAAGCAGGCCCGCTACATCGAAGCCGCCGTCCGCGGCGTGATCGTCGCCTCGCTGTACCTTCCGAACGGCAATCCGCAGCCCGGGCCGAAGTACACCTACAAGATGGCGTGGTTCGAACGGCTGATCGGGTATGCCGCGACGCTGATCCGGGCGGGCGTACCGGTGGTGCTGGCGGGTGACTTCAACGTGGTCCCGACCGAACAAGATATTTACCCCACCAGCTCCTACACCAAGAACGCGCTTGTTCAGCCCGAACCGCGGGAAGCCTATCGACGGTTGCTGAGCCAGGGTTGGACGGACGCGCTGCGCCAGCTTCATCCCACCGAGGCGATGTTCACGTTCTGGGACTACAAGCGCAACCGGTGGGCCCGGGATGCCGGCCTGAGGCTCGACCATCTGCTCGTAAGCCCTGATCTGCAGGGACACCTCGGAGCGGCAGGTGTAGATCGCTGGGTGAGAGGCGAGGCCGAGGCAAGCGATCACGCACCGGCCTGGATCGTACTCAGCTGACCTGAGTTGCGGCCCGTAACACGTACCAAGCTCCGTGCGAGGTGCTTCGGGTTGCGCCAGCAACGGAACTCGCTGGCCTACCAATGAGGGACACTCAGCTTCGCGCCCATCTAAATCGTTCAAGACCGCGACTCAAACTTGAAGCAGAGTGCTTCGCCGCTTTGCCCTGGTGCTGAACGAGTGAGTGTTGCGCGCGAGCGCTGGCATGACGGAAGCGGCGATAGGGGTGCTCAAGCAGAGCGGGTGCCGTTTTCCGAAGCGCGTCGCCGCCATCTCGCGGCTAGATGAGCTCGAAAGGCTCGACGAACCTTCGCAAAGCAATCTGGCACGAGCTGGAGCAGTCGCACTGGGATCCTGAGGACGAGATCCAGCGCGAGTTGAGGCTGGATGGGCGGCCCCGCCGGGCCTCCCGGCCTATTTCGCCGTCTAGGCGCTATGTCAAAGCCTCGGACTGACAGTATCCTTTGCGCCCGTCGTGCGGCACGATGGCACTTATCGTCTGCCCGGCAACGTAGAGGTGGGAACATCGAGGCGCGGTGTTGCTCCGATATTTGGGACCACTGCTATGTCGATCCAATCAGTATCGCCCGCTTTTCTGCCCGTGAATGCGCGCCCCACCAGTATACGCCGCCGCGCCGGTACGTGTTGCAGCACAAGGCCATGGCCCACCGCTGCGTACATCAGCGCCCACCGGCGGGGTGCCGGGAGCTGCTGCCAGCGATCAGCGGGTTGGTCGGACTACGCGGTGGCTTGGCTG
>CAXUNH010000316.1:0-2965 GCA_964252405.1 uncultured Acidobacteriaceae bacterium
TGATCGCCTCTCCTCTATCTTGGGGACCTGTCGTGAACTTGGAATGCACGACGACCAGATCTCCCTCAGAGATCACCCTGACCATGTCCAAGGCTGCATCTGGATGGGTCTGAAAGAAGGCTGCGAAGTAATTCACGAAGGGTGCACTTCCATTTGGCACCAGCGGGTTGTGCTGAATATACGTAGCGCCGATGTAGCGCTGCGCAGCTTCTGCAGGTTTGTGTGCATTGAAGGCAAGATTGTAGAAATCGAGAACAAGACGCTCGTTGGCGTTCTTGGGAACGGCTTGCGCCCGCATGTCCAGCCGGCAAGCAACAACAGTGCAGAACAACAGCAACACGGACAGACACTTTTTCATGATGGCTCCTCTTTGGTGCGGCTCGCCGGACAGACTTCTCCAAACGATTGTGGGTTGTGAGCAGGACAGTTCGCCTCTCGCGTTGATGAAGACTCCAGCTGGATGCCAGCCGGAGCTGTTCCTAGACGGACAAGCGGACCAAGGCGACCCTGCCTAGATCGCACAACCGTGGGGCCCGCAGCCGGCTTCAAACTGCGACGGCGCGGGCGGGCTGAGCTTCATGCTCCTCAGGGCACTCTGCCAAGCCTCCGGTCTGCCCAGGAAGGGAGTGTGATCAAGCCGTTCCAAGTGACCGCTGCGCTCGATGACGAACGTTGGATAGCCTCTGGCGCCAACAGCACTCAGGAGATCGCGGCTTTCCGCAAAGTGGGCGTTCACCGCTTCTCCACGGAAGCTTTGCAGGGCCGCCAAGAAGGGACCGCGGTCCAATCCAAGTTCATCTGCAAGTTCGCTCAGAACACTATCGTCGGCAATCCGACGTCCTTCGACGTAGTGCGCCTCATACAAGCGCGCGAGCATATCCAGGCCAGCTCCCTGGACCTGCTCCGCCGCCAGAACAGCTGCCGTGGGCGGCTCCGAGTCGAGCCACGCAGCATGATCTTTGAGCAGGCCATTCAGGTACGCCTGGCCGAACTGTTGCCCAGTCGCCTGCGTGATCTGACGATCGTGGGGACCGACGTACTCCCGCCAGGCCGGAGTGATCTGCTGCCGGCGAGCTCCGGTCATCATGCCGCCGCCATGAAGCGCAATCGAGGCGACTTCCCGTGCGGCTCTTACCAAAGGTGCGACGGCGTAACACCAGCCGCACAGCGGATCGTAGATGTAGTGCAAGCGTGTTGCTCCCATGATTTCCTCCATCGTGAAGCTTCTATTTGTGGAATCGACTACCGCGCGAGCGCTGCGGCAACGGACACTTGCAGGGGTGTCGTAGCGCGGCCGATCAGGCCGCTGAGGTCATGCGAACCGGTACAGAGTTCTCCGCGGCTTGCTCCTGCATCCGCGTCCGCAATGGCGTTGGCCAGTTCTTCCGGAAGGCCGAAGCCGGCCAGAGCCTTGGCGTAGTCCTCCTGCGGCAGATCCTTGTAGATCACCGGCTTGTTCGTCTGTCGAGCTACTTCAGCGGCAAGCTCCGTGAGAGTGTAGGGTTCGTCGCCGCCCAGCTCGTATACCTTGTTCTCGTGTCCTTTGCCCGTGAGCACAGCGACGGCGGCGGCGGCATAGTCCGAACGCGTTGCTGTGGCAAAGCGGCCATCCTTTGCTGCTCCCAGAACAGCGCCATGTTCCACCGCAGCCGCCAGCGAGCCCGTGTGGTTCTCCGTGTACCACCCATTCCGAAGGAAGGTGAACGGCACACCGGACGCGCGAATATAGGCCTCGGTCGGCTGATGTTCCTTGGCTAGCAGGAGCGTTGAGGTGTCGGCATTGAGAATGCTGGTGTAGGCAAGCAGTGTTACGCCGGCTGCCCGCGCTGCGTCGGTGACTGCCTGGTGCTGCGGCACACGATGGCCGACCTCGCTTGAAGAGACGAGCAGCACCTTCTCCACACCGTGGAAGGCTGCAGCGAGACTCTCAGGCCGGGAGTAGTCTGCCTGCCGCACCTGCACACGCCTTTCCGCGAAGGACTGCGCCTTTTGCAAATCGCGCACGACGGCGACGATCTGCTCTGCGGGTACCTTCTCCAACAATCGTTCGACGACAAGATTTCCGAGCTGCCCTGTTGCTCCTGTCACTGCGATCATGTTCGCACTCCTTGGCTGAGAGATGTCTCAACAAGTTGAGAGCATATCGCAAAGGCTTACTATATGTAAGCACGTACATTACTGTAAGCTGCTAACATGTTCACGCAGGCTCATTCCGCTCGCCGTCCGACACGGCAGCGAACTGGCAACCTTTATGCGGCGGATTGTCCTTCGCGCATCATCCTAGATCACATCTCGACGCGCTGGAGTTCTTTGATCCTCGTCATGCTGCTGGAGCGGACTCATCGCTTTAGCGAGCTGACACGCCGGATCGGAGGCGTAAGTGAACGCATGCTCGCGCACTCGCTTCAGGCGCTTGAGTCCGACGGCTTCGTGCTGCGTGTGGTCTATCCCACCAAACCGCCAAAGGTCGAGTACAGCCTTACGCCGCTTGGCCGCGAGCTCGCGGCCCATGTGCAGGCGCTCACGCGATGGGTGGAGAGTAACGTTTCGCGAGTACTCGATTACCGCAAGGCGACATCCCCGTAGGGACACTCAGGTACCGTATGGCTGCGCCGTTGGATGTGCTCTCAAGCTGTGGAGGGTGTTACCTGCAGATCGGGCGCATCTGGCGCATATCGATGGTTTCAGTGTTGCCATATGCCGGGTTGAAGCTCCGCTAGCCGACTACTGACTCGGCGGCGCGCTCTTCCCGGCTTTGCGACTGCAAAATGAAGCCAAACTTTGAACCGTTGCCTCTTCTCATGCTTGGCCATCGGCGATCCTGCAGGCTCAATTACAGGTAGAAGTTTGCCGCTCTAACCCGCGTCTCTCAACTGGCAGGGCCGTTAGCTGGCGCGAGAGGCTATCGAGGATCAACACAAGCATGTCGTTGCTGCCACGCAGCGAGAAGCGTATAAGCCTGATC
>CAXUNH010000317.1:0-2959 GCA_964252405.1 uncultured Acidobacteriaceae bacterium
GTGTTGGGCGGGGCTGAAGTGAAGCTGGGGGCGAAAGGGTTGATCGTACGCGGGGGAGGGTGGGGCGACCTGGGCTGATGCCACGCTGGTGGCCAACACTGTGAGCGCTACGAGCGACTTGCACGCCATGCGGGTTTCTCCGGGTGCAAGGATAGGGCATTTGGCGGCAGCCCGGGTGCGATCCACCGCGCGGGCCGAACTTTGGCCGCAAAGTGCGTTCATGGCCAAGTAGCCAAGACGGCGTATGCTACTTCGATGAAGACGGTGAACATCGGCGAGTTGAAGAACCAGCTCAGCGGCTACCTGCAATACGTTCGCAATGGAGAAGAGGTTGTTATCCGGGATCGCAACGTCCCGATTGCACGTATTCTGCCCTTTCGCCAGGACGCAGAGTGGGAGCGGGAGGCGAAGCTCGTGGCATCGGGCGCGATGAAGATGCCCGAACGCGAGATGGACTGGGATGCGTTCTTCCGCATTCCGTCTGGATCCGTTTCGAAGGACGTCGCCACTCGCGCGACCATCGAAGGCCGAGGAGACCGGTGAGCCCTGCATTTTGGGATTCGAGTTCCCTGGTCCCGTTTTGCGTTGAGCAGGCCGCCAGCGATGAGAGCCGGGCGCTGATCCGGAGGTATTCGATCGTTGTGTGGTGGGGCACGGTTGTCGAGATCCGGAGCGCCCTGGAGCGACTTCTTCGGATGGGAGCGCTTACTGAGGCAGAACATGCGGGCGCCGGGCTGCGCCTCGATCAGCTTCGAGGCCGGTGGCGAGAGATGCAGCCGACGGATGTGTTGCGGGCCCAGGCCGAGAAGCTGCTACAGGTCTATCCCTTAACAGCAGCCGACGCACTCCAGTTGGCAGCGGCCTCCGTGTGGAGGACCGAAGCGACGGAACATCTCACTTTCATTACGGGAGACGCACATCTGCTCGACGCTGCTGGGCGGTTCGGCTTTCAGGTCGTTGGTACGTAGCTGGCCGAGAGCCTAGTGCTGATTGACTAGGCGGATGAGGGCTAGGAAGATGTCGGCGCTGGCTTGCAGGGATGGGGCGCTGAGTTTGTCCAGGGTGTCGCCTTCGTGGTGGTGGTAGGCTTCGGGGTCTTCCCTGGTGCCGTACTCGTAGTCGACGACGTCGAGGACGGGGACGCCGCGTTCTTTGAAGGGGATGTGGTCGTCAATGAGCGCCTGGTTGTTGTTGGAGAGGATGTTGCTGTGGCCGGTTTCTTTGGCGGCTTTGGCGAGGTCGTCGAGGAGCCAGGGGGTGCTGGCGCCTTCGTGGTCGATTTTCATCTGCTTCCAGCCGATCATGTCGGCGAGAAGAAAGGCTTTGATTTTGGGGAGCGTGCCGTCGCCCGCCCATTTGGCCGCGGCGTGGCGAGTGCCGTAGAGCTGGTCGGAGGCGTTGTCCCATTTGCCGCTGACGGACTCTTCGCCGTCGTCGAAGAGCAGGTAGACGGAGTAGCCGGCCGGCGGGTGGGTGCGAAGGTATTCGCCGATGGCGATGAGTAAGGCTGAGGTGCAGGCGCCGTCGTTGGCGCCGACGAAGTTGATGTCCTTGAGGTCGTAGTTGGTCTCGTAGTGGGAGGCGAGGACGATGACCCCGTCGCGCTTGCCGGGGTATTTGACGAGGAGGTTGTGCATCGTCTGGGGGCCGGCGGGGGTGTTGGTGACGAAGGTGTCGTCGGTGAAGTTGCCGGCTTTGATCTCGGGGGCGAAGTGGTCTTTGATGAAGTGCTCAGCGGCGGCGTGGCCGGGGGAGCCGTTGAAGCGCTTGGGGGCGACCTGGAGGAGCTGCGCGGTGAGCTGGAGGATGTGTTGGCCGGAGATGGATTGGGATTGCGCCGGCTGGGCGGATGCGTGAAGCAGGTTCTCTTCGGGAAGGACAACAAGAAAGGCAAGGGCGAGAGCGATGGCGAACATTCTGCCCGCCCAGGTCTCAAAGGCGAGACCTGGGGCACCCGGATTTGAGGCGCTCCACAACGCTGGTCTCTCCACTTCGCGCTGCGCGCTCCGGTCGAGAGGACAAGCTGTGGGAGGGCAAGGGCGGTGGAAGGTCATGCGGCTTCCTTGAGCTTTTTGTTGCGGCGATCGGGGTGGACGAAGAAGGCGACGCCTACGCCGAGGAAGTAGAGCGCCAGCATGGGTGTGGCGAAGAGGCACATGCCGATGGGGTCCGGGGTGGGGCAGATGATCGCGGCGACGAGGAAGATGGCCAGCACGGCGTAGCGGAAGTGGCGGAGCAGGAACTTGCCGTCCACAATGCCGAAGAGCGCGAGAAAAAAGATCAGGATGGGCAGTTCAAAGGTGATGCCGAGGCCGAGGATGACGGCGAGAAAGAAGCCCGTGTACTCGTCGATGGTGATCATGTGGTTGTAGTCTTTGCCGAACTGCAGCAGAAGAACCTTCATGGCACCGGGAAGCACCCAGCGGTAGCCGAACCAGGCACCGGCCATGAACAGCCCGATGGTCGCGCCCATAAAAGGCCAGACGTACTTCTTTTCGTTCTCGTACAGGCCGGGCGAGATGAACAGCCAGAGCTGGTAGAGGATAAACGGCGCGGCGAGAATCGCACCGACGATGGCCGAGCTCTTGATGAGGATGTTGATGGAGTCGGTGGGGTGCGTCATGGTCATTTTTTGACCGACGTCGGTGAGGGGCTTTTGCAGGGCGGCGATGATGCGGGTGTGGAAGGCGTAGGCGACCGCCATGCCGATGAGTAAGTAAGCAATGGAGTGGAAGAGACGCTTGCGCAGCTCTTCGAGGTGCTCCATGAGGCTCATGCCGGGGAGTTCGGCGCGGTCCTGAATCTGGGCCTGCACGTTGGATTTCACGCGGTCGAGGAGTTCAGTCGCCATGAGCAAGGCTTTCTTCGGCGGCGCTCCGCGTTGGATCCGGCTGGCGCTGCGCCTCGGCGGCTTCGCCGTTGGCGGGGGCTTCCGGGATCGCGTTGACCAGGCTGGAAA
>CAXUNH010000318.1:0-2936 GCA_964252405.1 uncultured Acidobacteriaceae bacterium
AATCGGTCGCAGCGTGCGCGTCACGTGGCTAGGCTGGCGCGCGGGAGGGCAAGGACAACAGGTGCGCCGCCCGGCTGGATAGGCGGAGCAGCATACCGCCGACGGAAGCCGCGAAACGCCATATCGCCATCCCGCAACAGCGCCGGCGCGAACGAGCGCGCGCAGGCATAGGGCACGACTTGCACCTCGAAGACGTTCTCCGGAGGGTGCTTGATCGCCTCGCAGAAGGCCCACGCGGCGGCAGCCAGTTCATGGATGTAGAACGGTCCGGCCGATCCCTGCCCTGACGACAGCAGCACTTCGCCGGCCCACAAGCGGCAGCCAGCCTCGCGGACCGGCTCTGAAATCTGGTCCAGTTGCCACTCGATCTCACGACCGATCGCCTGCGCCGGATCACCGGGCCATTTGACGTCATCTTCAGAAGGCACGTCACCGATCGTGAGAAGCGCCGTCACCTCCTCGCCTGTCGCGGCACGAAGCTGCAACTCGTCCCCGACCATTTCCGGCACAAGAGGGAACGGGTAGGCGTCGGTCAGGAATGCCGCTCCATCGGCGATCCTCACGGCGGTGATCTGCTCGGCCAACGCCGCCGACATCCGCAGCCTTGAATCAACGCGCATCACGACTCCCTCATGATTCCATTCGCAAAGAACGCGTCCATCATCGCCATCGTGGTTTACAGGGGAGGTGTGCGAATGGCTGTCACGGAGCGAGTCAGAGTTCTGATCGCTGCCATGGCTCTTGGCGGATGCACCGCGACAGGCCTCGCGATCGAAGATCCACATCCCGATGTCCAACAGGAAGTGTGGAATGTCGCGAGCCGCTACGACAGCGCGTTCAGATCGGGCGGCATGGCAGGAGTCACTCAGGAGATCGAGAACTGCTACCAGGCGGCGACGGTGCCGGTGACCAAGATCTGGGCGCTCCGAGACTGCCTGATCCTCGATTACACGGGCTTCTACACGGACATGAAGGTCGGACGGCGCATTAATCACGCCTCACTCCCGTTCTTCGCTCCGGAGACCTTCGAGACGCGCACGAACCGCTACGCTAAAATGGACGGCTTCACGTCCGGCGCCCAGCTGTCGAACTATTTCAAGGACACGGAAGACCTCGTGCAGCTCGATCTTGCCCAACTCAACGAGGGGCCGATCGTCATCAATCATCCGTTGCAGCGGCGACAGGTCAAGCCGGATTTCCCGACGTGTTGGAATATCGGCTTCACCGGCTGCCCCAAACCCGGGCAGCCCTGATTCGCTTCATTCCTTGGCAGGGTGAGCCGCCGCCAGTCGGCGCGGCGCTCTCCAAAGGACTCATCCGATGAAGCTTCCAATCTCACTGTTTGCAGCGGTCGTGGTGCTCTTGCCCGCGCTGGCCTCCGCTCAAACCGTCGTCACCGACCCGCAGCTACAGGCAACGGCACAGCAGATACTGGCGACCCAGCAGCAGGCGCTTGCCGTCGCCAAACAGCAGCTCGTCGTTCTCGACACGATCGAGGCCCTG
Organism: uncultured Acidobacteriaceae bacterium; assembly: GCA_964252405.1. Lineage (GTDB taxonomy): Bacteria > Acidobacteriota > Terriglobia > Terriglobales > Acidobacteriaceae > Granulicella. The sequence goes on from CAXUNH010000318.1 coordinate 1,504, forward strand.
CTGCAAGCCCAGGCGACCCGTACAACAGCCGCGCAGGCTCTAGCCTATGGCAACAGCATCGCCCAGGCGCAGGAAACAGCCCGCACGCAGGAGGCGGCGAAGTAAGCCGTCCCGTTTCCGGGCCGCCGGCGGACCGCGCATTTTGCGTTCCGCCGGCTTTCGCTGGTCAGGGAGCTTTGGACAAGCTGGTCGACTAGGACATCACCGCGTCCGGAAGAGGTCCCAGGATATTGGCGTTGTGTTCTCGGTCCCGTCTATTGGAGATCCGATCACCGGATGCAGCTTGGGCGAGAGCGAGACGGCGCTCGTCCACTCCCACGCCGACGTGCCGCCACCAAACAGGCGCGCCTCGCCCTGCCAGTTCGACCCGGCCGCCATCGCGATGCGGTAGAACCCGCTCGGCAGCAGCATCGTGGTGATCACGCCGTTCGACAGGTAGACAGTCGCAATCCATTTTCCGGTCGCCCACTCGCGCACGCTGACGATCCAGTGCCTGTACGGTGTCTCCGCCGGTAGGCGGACCGTCAGCGGAGCATTCCAATCGATGCCTGGCCGGCGATCAACGAGAGTGTAACCATCTTTTGGGAAAGCGACGGCATCAGCTCCTACAGGCGCTGAAAGGGCGGCTTTGGCCGGCTCCGACGCGGGTTTGACTGGCCGCGGCTGCGGCGGGGCGGGCCGCCACTCCTGATAGGCCGCGCCAGCTAGGAGGGCGGTGACGATCGCAACGGGAGCAGCCCAGCGCACCCAGGCATAGCGGCGAACCCGCAGCGTAATGACCGGACGCCGATCCCCCGGTTGGTCACCTTCCCAGTCCCGGCCAGCGTAATTCATGTGCGCGCCTCATGCGATCGCGAGATTTGCCTTCACGGGTAGCCGTAGTGCGCCGCGACCCAGACCCACGCGCCATCCCTCCAGACGTAGCGGCCCTGCAGCCAAGGGCGGTCCTCGACAACCCGGAGATGGGTATCCGGCGGCACCCAAACATACCCCGCGCCCCGCAGCTCCCAACGTCCTGGAAGGAGAGCCTTGGTGACGGGCGGAGGAGGCGGCGGCAAGGCGGCGACGGGCAGGGGGGCGGCAGCCGGCTGAAGAGGCGCTGGCGCTGACATGGGAGGTGGGAAGGATACCGGGGTGGCTGGCACACTGAGCGCCGCGATTGCGGCATCGATCTCGCGCGTCGCGCCGATTCGGTCACGAGCTGCCAGAGCGCTCCGGGCGGCTCGCGTCTCGTCCAGGGCGGGAGTCGACCCGATCCCGGCCGGTCCGGCGCTCTCCAGAAGCCGCGTCTCCGCGCGTTCCAGCGCCTCCTGCGTTTCCCCCGTCCGCCCAGCCGAAATCGCCGCACGAGCGGCTTGGAGAAAGGTGAGCGGCGGCGCGCTTGCCCCGACTGGCGGGACCGGCAGCGCTGGTGCGATCACACTGCGTGTATC
>CAXUNH010000319.1:0-2904 GCA_964252405.1 uncultured Acidobacteriaceae bacterium
CCCCGGCTCGACGACGCCCTCGCTCTGCCCCACCATGCCATGCGGCTCATACACCGGCTCGTCCACTCCGGGCAGCGGGCTCACATCCACCATCAACGACTCACTGGCCGTCGGCGCAGCGCTCAACGCAGCAAAAAAGCTCGCCGCGGGCCGCGCGTTCATCAGCGCCGTCCTTACGCTATCCCGCACAAAGTCATGCACAAACGCCGACTGCCGGAACCGCACCTCCGTCTTCGCCGGATGCACATTCACATCCAGCTCCTGCGGCGGCAGCTCCAGGAACAGCAGCACCACCGGGAAGCTCGTCGGCGGAATGATGTTGCGGTACGCCTCCGTCAACGCATGCAGGATCAGCCGGTCGCGGATCAACCGCCCGTTCGCAAAGATGTAGATCGAGTTCCGGTTCAGCTTCTGCAGCTCCGGCTTCGATACGAACCCGCTCAGCCGCACCACGCCAGGCTCCGGCGGCTCATAATCTTCGCCGCGCTTCCACGGCGGCGGCTCCGGCAACCCGGCCCGGCTGAAATCAATCTCCGCGGCCACCGGGATCAGCGAATCGAACGTCTCCCGCCCGAAGATCTGGTACAGCCGCTCGCCCGCGTTGGCCACCGCCGGCGCGATCACCAGCGCCTGCGTCGCCGAGTGCAGCTCAAAGTGCTTCGCTGGATGGGCCAGCGCATAATGCGTCACCAGCGCGGCCACATGCCTCAACTCCGTCTGCTCCGAGCGCAGAAACTTCCGCCGCGCCGGCGTATTGAAGAACAGATCCTTCACCGCCAAGGTCGTCCCGGCCGGCAACCCAGCATCCTCTACCCGCAGCAGATTGCCCCCGGCAATCTCCAGCGACGTCCCGACCTCGTCCTCGGCCGCCCGGGTCTCCAGCGTCACCCGCGCCACCGAAGCAATCGACGGCAACGCCTCCCCCCGAAACCCCAACGTCCCAATCGACAACAAATCATCCGACGACCGCAGCTTCGACGTCGCATGCCGCTCAAAGGCCAGCAACGCATCATCGCGTCCCATCCCATGCCCGTTATCCACGATCCGGATCAGCTTCCGGCCGCCGCCCTCCACCTCCACCCGCACCCGCGTCGCGCCCGCGTCGAGCGCGTTCTCCAGCAGCTCCTTCACCACAGAAGCCGGGCGTTCCACCACCTCCCCCGCCGCAATCTGGTTCGCGACCTGGTCCGAAAGCACATGGATTCTACCCATAGCTTCATTGTACGAGCCTTACCATCGCCGACGCCGTAGATTGATGTACAGATTTGCCGCATTCAGGTCATAATAAGCGGGTTGAGGGAGCATCTGATGGCAAGCTGGCAGGTCAACCAGGCACGCACCCACTTCAGCGAGGTCCTTGACCAAGCCGAGGGCGAAGGTCCACAGATCATCACGCATCATGGCAAGGAACGCGCGGTGGTGCTCTCCATCGACGCATACCGTGCGCTGAAGCCTGAGCCCAGCCCAGAAGCTAAGTCCAAACTGGACTTTATCTCTTTCCTGATGACCATCCCGAAAATCGATCTCGAAGATTGGGAGATTGAGCGCGATACGGACACAGGGCGGGAGATTGACCTCTGACTCCGACCGGCCTTTTCCTGTTGGATACCAACGCGCTTTCCGAACTTACCAAGGCGCGGCGGAACTCAAGAGTCATCTCCTTCTTGACGCGCATGGACCCGCAACATGCCTTCCTCAGCGTTCTGACCGTGGGCGAGCTGCGAAAGGGCGTCTTCCGACGGTCCGGTCGCGATCAGCTTGCGGCAAATCGTCTCGCGGCCTGGGTCCGGCAAGTGGAACACGACTTCGACGACCGCATTCTCCCGATTGACCACGACGTCGCCAACGTGTGGGGAGAGTTGGCCAGCCAGCGGTCGCGTCCTGTCGTTGACACTCTCCTCGCCGCCACCGCGCTCTCCCGAAGCTTGACGCTGGTCACGCGGAACACACGGGACGTCGAGGACACAGGCGTCCTCCTCTACAACCCCTGGGAAGACCCCGACCTCGACTAGCGCCACCCTTCGCTAGAATCAAACCTGCACCTCAAGCGGAAGGCAGCCGCCCGGGCCCACGCCCGCGCCGGCACTTGGAACCAGACCCAGCGTGGCGGATCACACCCTGAACCTCTTCAACACCCTCTCCGGCCAAATCGAGCCCGTCTACGCCGCCGACGGCCGGCACCTCCGCTTCTACTGCTGCGGCCCCACCGTCTACGACTACGGCCATATCGGCAACTTCCGCACCTTCCTCCACGTCGATGCCCTCCGCCGCGCCGCCCGACTCTTCGGCCTTCCGCTCCAGCACGTCATGAACATCACCGACGTCGACGACAAGATCATCCGCAACGCCACCCGCGCCGGCCTCGCCATCGGCGACTACACGCGCCGCTTTGAAGAAGCCTTTTTTGAGGATCTCGACTCGCTCGGCTGCGAGCGCCCCACCGTCGTTGCACGCGCCACCGAGCACATCGCGGAGATGGTCACGCTCATCGAGCGCCTGCGCGACAAGGGCTTCGCCTACCAGGCCGAAGACGGCAGCTGGTACTTCCCACTAGCTCGCGACCCCGACTACGGCAAGCTCTCCAAAAAGGACCTCGAAGGCATGCAGGACGGCGCACGCGTCGACGTCGACGAGTACGACAAGGACTCCGCCCGCGACTTCGCCCTGTGGAAGGCCGCCAAACCCGGCGAGCACTTCTGGCCGACCGAGCTCGGCGACGGCCGCCCCGGCTGGCACATCGAGTGTTCGGCCATGGCCACCCACTACCTCGGCGAATCCTTCGACCTTCACGCCGGCGGCGAAGACTTAATGTTCCCGCACCACGAAAACGAGATCGCGCAGTCGGAGTCAGCCTCGGGGGAAACCTTCGCGCGCCACTGGTTTCACGTCCGCTTTCTGCTTGTC
>CAXUNH010000320.1:0-2889 GCA_964252405.1 uncultured Acidobacteriaceae bacterium
GCTGAGCGTGCCGTAGAACACCACGTTGCCGGCGGTGGCCAGCGTTCCGGCGTAGAGCGGCAGCGGCTCCTGCACGCTCCAGGCGCGCTGGTTGGTGACCGGGTTCCAGGCCACCATTTCGCCGAGATAGCCGCCGGGTCCGGGGGAGATGCCGAGGTCGATGCCCTGGAACGGGGTGCCGGCCACGTATTCGGTCAGCAGCGGTTCGTAGGACGAGCAGAGGTTGAGCAGCGGCAGGTAGAACAGGCCGGTGGTGGGCGAGTAGGCCGACGGCTCCCAGTCCTTCAGGCCGAGTGCGGAGGGGCAGTTGTTGGTCAGGGTCTGGCCGGTGTGGATGAAGGAGCTGGCCGGGATCTGCTCGAGGCCGGTGGTCAGGCTGACGCCGGTGGCCCAGTTGACGTTGGGGCCGAAGGGCTGCGCGCTGATGAGCTGGCCGGTGGCGCGGTCCAGCGTGTAGGCGAAGCCGTTCTTGTTGAAGTGGACGATGACCTTGCGGGTGACGCCGGCGATCGGGATGTCCACCACGGTGTCCTCGTTCACCGCGTCGAAGTCCCAGTTGTCATGCGGGGTGAGCTGGTAGGCCCACACGGCCTGGCCGGTCTGCGGGTTGCGGGCGAAGATCGTGCTGCTCCACTTGTTGTCCCCGGGGCGCATGTCCGGGTTCCACACGCCGGGGTTGCCGGTGCCGTAGAAGATCAGGTTCAGCTCGGGGTCGTAGGTCATCCAGCCCCAGGAGGTGGAGCCGCCCTGCTGCCAGAGGGTGTTCTGCCAGCTGGTCAGGCCGAGGTTCTTGCCCTGGTCCTTGGCGTAGTACGGCTTGAAGGACGGGCCGATCAGGACGTCCGCGTCCGGGCCGGTGGAGTAGGCCTTCCAGACCACGGCGCCGGAGTTCACGTTGAGCGCCTGCACCCAGCCGCGCACGCCGAGCTCGCCGCCGGCATTGCCGATGATGACGTTGTTGCCGACGACGATCGGCGCCGCGGTCAGCGTCTCGCCGATCGACGGGTTGGCGATCTGCGTCTTCCACACCTGCTTGCCGGTATCGGCGTTCACGGCGACCACGTTGCCGTCCAGCACGCCGTAGATGATCATGCCGTTGGCGTAGGCGGCGCCGCGATTTACCACGTCACAGCAGGCGACGCCTTCGGAGAAGGTGCTGGCGCCGGGATCAAACGTCCATAGCAGGTTGCCCGGATGGGCGAGGTCGAACGCCATCAGCTTGTTGGGGAACGGGGTGACGACGTACATCTTGCCCTGCGCCACCAGCGCGTTGCCCTGATGGGTGGCGGTGTTGCTGGTGGGGTAGTTGAACTCCTCCACCAGGGAGCCGGCGTTTGCGTTGGTGATCTCGGTAAGTCCGCTGAAGCGCGTGCCCTGCACGGTGCCGGCGGCGGTGGTCCAGGTAGCGCCGGCCTGCACGCCGGTCTGTGCGGCGGCGGCGATCGGCAGCAGGCCTGCGATGGCGGCGCAGGCGGTGTTCAGCGCGAGGCGCCTGCCGGATCGCGAAGCCGGAGAGCCGGCCTTGATTGCTGAGAACAGATGTTTGATGTGCACTGAGAGCTCCACCCCAAAACAGCGGCCTGTGCACGGGCGACTACCGTACCCATTCAACCGCAACCGGAACGATACGGTCTTAGCAGGTTATTGCTGAAACGCTATGAAATTGTGACATGCCCGGGTTATTTTTTAGCAAACGCGCAGTATTGCGTCCGCGGGCGCGCGGCCGCCGGGCAGACGGCGTGGCGCGGGTGACCGTGGCCGGGGGGGAGGGGCCGAGGAGAGTGTGGGCGAGGGCGACGAGGTGGGTGGGGAGCTTGGGCGTTGTGAGCAGGTAGGTGGCGAGTTGAAGAGGCCTAAGAGGTTTATGGTAAGATAGGGCTTTCTCAGCAGGTAGTAGCCGAGTTCGTCACGCCAGTTGGCCTGCACGACTTCGGGGCGGCCGGTGGCGATGATGACGGGGATGTCCGGGTTGAGGCTGCGCATGCGGGCGGCGAGCTGGGCGCCGTCCGTGTGGCCCGGCATGTGGAAGTCGGTGACCAGGATGGAGAAGGTCTTGGTCGGGTTGTTCAGGATGGCGATCGCGCCGTCGCCGCTCGACACCTCTACGACCTCGAACCCCGCGTCCTGCAGGGTTTCGGCCATGACCGCGCGGATGATGGGTTCGTCCTCAACCAGCAATACGCACATCAGCCGTGTTTCCCATCGCGATACGCTAAGCCGGCTGCCGGGCGCTTCGTTCCAACACGATACCGCGCCGGACCGATCGGGGTGACGCTTGAGGGAGGCGGTGGGTTTGCTGCCGATTACCGCCGATTCGGCAAGCCTGCGCGCTGGCCGCGTGCGGTTTTACAGGGTGTGTTACGGGGAAGACACGACAATATGGCTACTTGGGGTTGCGCACAGGCTGTGGGTAACCTTAAGTTCCGCGCGTTCATGCGTGCGAGCGCATTGCGGAGGTAACCATGACCCGGTCCCGCCAGCACCCCAACCTAGGGTTGGAGCGGCTCTTGCAGGAGCTGGAGGCCGAGGGCGTGGATTCGTCCCTGATCGAGAGCTTCGTGGTGCGGTCGCTGGATCGTGGCCGGGTGAAGCCGGGCCCTGTGACGGTCGTGAGCCTGCCGCACGAGACCGTCTGACGCCGCGGCTTGGGTCTTTTTCGCTGGTTCGCGCGCGCCGGGTGACGTGGACAGGGGTCTAGCGCGGCGCTAGATGACGGCGCCGGCCGGGTTGCCGGGATGGATGGCCGAGTGGTTTAAGGCAGCGGTCTTGAAAACCGCCGAGGGTGCAAGCCCTCCGTGAGTTCGAATCTCACTCCATCCGCCAGCACTGTCTCAGCAAACCGCCTGCGTGCGACGGCGTTGGTCTGCGCAACCATAATATAGTGGAGGC
>CAXUNH010000321.1:0-2888 GCA_964252405.1 uncultured Acidobacteriaceae bacterium
GCATCGACTTCTACCGCACCGCCGACGTCTTCGTCATGCCCAACCGCACCCTTCCCGACGGCGACACCGAAGGCTTCGGCCTCGTCTTCCTCGAAGCCGGGGCCTGCGCCAGGCCCGTCATCGGCGGCCGCGCCGGCGGAGTCCCCGACGCCATCCTCGAAGAGCAAACCGGGCTCCTCGTCGATGGCACCTCCCCCGCCGAGATCGCCGCCGCCTGCATCCGCCTCCTCACTGATCCCACCCTGGCCGCCCACCTGGCCCAGAACGCCCTCCATCACAGCCAGCAGAACTCCTGGCCAGCCCAGTCCCAAAAACTCCTCCACCTCTGCCGTCGAATCTCGTGATCTGCCAAGCTTCGTGGGCTAAATGACCCCTCAGCCTTAGCTTCTAAGATTGTTGCGGCTGCACCCAGAAGCGTCCTCAGGCAGTCCCCGGGCCGCGGAGTGGCGCCTGCCCCTAAGCGAGAAGCCGGGGTCCGCAGAGCCGTCCTGTTGAGGAGTACGGGCTACCCTCGCGTGCCGTTTTCATCTACATCTAAGAGAAGCGTGAGACGCATCGCCTTCTGTTCGCAACCCGGCAGGCCTCCTTGGTCCATTCTCGCCCTGTGGGGCCTGCTCCCGTGTGTGTGGACCCCATGTAGCGCTCAGAGTGCGCCCGCGCAGTTTGACCGCCCGGTGCAGCTGCCGGCGGGATCACAGGCCAGGCAGGCCCGCGCGGTGGAAGAGGACGCCCGCACCACAGTCAACCCCAACCATGTGTATGTGCTACCGGAGCTGATCGATCTGGTGGAAGAGCACAACCCTGCGACCAGGGCAGCCTGGGCCCAGGCGCGAGCTCAGGCCGCGCAGCTTGGCATCGCCAGGAGCGATCTTTTTCCGGCGCTTACGGCCGTGATGATGACGAACACGACCCGCGATGGCTTGCTGTTCAACGAGGTGTTCGTTCGACAGACCCTGGGCTTTTACCAGCCCATGCTGGAGGTGAACTACCTTGTGCTGGATTTCGGCAACCGGTCGTCGCGGATCGAGACGGCGCGTCAGCAGTTGTTATCGGCCAACCTCTCCTTCAACCGGGTGCAACTGGACGTGCTGTTTGAAACCGCGCGACGCTACTACCGCCTGCTGAACACCATCGGCCAGCGGGACGCGGCGCAGGTCAACTTCAACAATGCCGATACTGTGCGCAAAGCGGTGGAGGCGCGGCTTGCTGTAGGACTGGCGACCTTGCCCGACGCGCTGGAGGCGCGAGCCGCCGCCGCGCAGGCCGACTTCGCACTGCAGGCGGCGATCGGGGAGGTGGATGTTGCCCGCGGCGATCTGCTTTCGCTGCTGGGAGCTTCGCCTTTGGTGACCCTGCAGGTGCAATCCCTGGCCGAGCTCGCGCTTCCAAGCCACCTGGACACTGACGCGGAGACCAATGTGAAGCGAGCGCTCGCGCAACGGCCGGAGCTTGGCGAACAGGTGGCCGCACGGGATGCGGCCCGCGCCGCTATTCGCGGGGCTCGTTCCGCGTATCTTCCTCAACTGCAGTTTCAGGGGCAGGGTGGCGAGAACCGTGCTTATGGACGGCAGGATCTGCTGAACGGCATTTATGCAGGTCCGCTGGAGGAGTGGAATGTGAATCTGAACCTTGAATGGACACTCTTCAATGGTGGCCGTCGCGAAGAGGAACTCGCGCGGGCCCACGCCGACGAAAAGCGCGCACAGGCCAACATCGATGAGACCCGCGACGAGGTCGAGCAGCAGGTCTGGACGGCCTACGTCAACCTGCGCACGGCATTTTCGCAGCGGGACGCGGCTGCGGCCCTTCTCGCCGCCTCGCAGACCTCCTACGATGCTTCCCTGAAGTCCTACCAGTTGGGGCTGCGCAACACGGTGGATGTGGTAACCGCGCAACGCACGCTGGCGCAGGCGCGCAGCAACGATGTCACGGCGCGTACGGACCTGCTTACGCAGTTGGTGAACCTTGCGTACCGGACCGGCGATCTGCTGGGGTCCGCTGCACGAAAGGCGCATCCATGAGGCTCACCAGTATCAGGGCCTTGCGAGATCGCGGGCCTCGGGGACTTCTGCCGCTTCTGGCATCGGTCGGCTTCTCCGGCTGTATGCGGGCCCCGTCCTTCAACGTGCTGGGATCCTACTTCCCGGGCTGGATCGCGTGCATTCTTGCCGGTATCGCGGTCACCGCGATTGTGCGCTGGATTCTGAATCGTACGGGTGTGGAAGAGTACCTGCCGCTTCTTCCCATCCTGTATCTGAGCCTTGCCTTGCTGATTGCCTGTGGGATATGGCTCATCGCCTTTGAGTAGTTCGTCGGAGAGGAGGTAACCGTGGAGGAAGAAGACCAGCAGCAGCACCAGCAGCAGGACCAGCAGCAGCATCAGGAGCAGCGCCAGGATGAGGGGCAGCCGGAGAGTCCCGGGCGAGATCGCAAGGATGCTGGTGAGAGCACCGACGGTGGGGGTTCGGACCCACCATCTTCCGCGCGGGATGATGGTGACCAGCTAGGCAAGCAGGACCCCGCCGATCCTCCGGCGGAGGAGCCGAATCGGCACCCCCTGCTTGGCTGGGTGCTGGTGGGCACGGTGATCCTGGTCGCCGTCGTGGTTTGCAGTCTGGCGGTGCTGCGCGCCGTGAGCCATCCGCGCACCGACGACGCGGAGGTCTTCGCCAACTTCATCGGCATGGCGCCACAGGTGGATGGTCCCATCATGGAGTTGCCCATCCAGGACAACGAATACGTGCGAGCGGGCACGCTGCTGTTCGTCATTGACGAGCGCCCATACCGGTACGCCCTGGAGAGAGCGCTCTCCGACCAGGCCGCTCTCGAAGGCCAGATCGAAGACCGGCGCCGCTACATTAACTCGCAGATCAGCGGAGTGCATGTTG
>CAXUNH010000322.1:0-2873 GCA_964252405.1 uncultured Acidobacteriaceae bacterium
TTGCAGCACGACCCCAAGGCAGGCGTTGCCGCCCTGCGCAGCGGCGCCATCGACGAGTGGCTCCGGCGCGGCCTTGGCGACGCGCTCGCCGCCGCCGCCGTGGAGGACGCGATCCGCGCCTGCGAGGCACTCGGCGCCCGGGGTGAGAGCCGGGCTGACCCGCTGCTCATTGCACACGCGACTGCCGCCCTCGACCCGTTGGGGCCGTTGGTGTGGCGGTCGGTCACTCTATGGCTGGACGGGCTGGGCCCCGCCATCGATCACGCCTTGCACCACGCCCCGAACCAGGTTGCCGCTTTGACGGAGATCGCGATCACGCCGGTTACCGAGGCCTGGTGCAAACGGCGGAATGGTCGCGAGTCTGCCGCCACACGGCTGGATGTGCGCGCAATCCGTGCCCTGGTCTCGGGAGAGAAGACTGAAGCGGTCCCGCTCCGACTCACCTACAGCCTCAATCCGCTCACGCCCTGCGATTCACCCCTTGTCAGACGTTTCTGGGCCACCCGCTTGATCGATCTTCTCCTCGCCCTGGAGGAAGCGACGGCTACACGGCTTGCAGATGGCCAGGCCTTGATCGACAGCCAAACTGCGGCCTTCATCGTCGCCCGACGGGATGAACGGCTACAGGGCGATCTCGGCCGCCTCGCCGCCGCCCTGCCACTTAACGACGCTCTTGCCCCAGTCCGGCTCGTATCGGCCATGCAGATGAAGCTGCATGGCGAGATGCTGCCGCATCTCTGCGCCTGGGCGGTGGACACCATGCAGGCCTCGATCAAGCAATTTCGAAGCCGTTCACGGCGCACCCGGCTTGCCGCCACGCTCGCGGGGCTGGCCAGCGCCGGGCATCTCCCGCCGATCGCGGCGCTGCTCGACGACGAGGTGGACCGGCAGGAAGATGCAGAGGGCTGCGCCGCGGCGGAGGCCCGCTTGGCCGAGATAGACCATGCCCTGGCCGGCCTGAATGAGCTGGAGGGGAACCATGCCGTGCAATCGCGCCGTGTCGGGCAGGACATCGCATTGGCGCTGGCTGCCACCGCGAGCCTGAGCGCCATTGCGTTCGCCCTCTTCACATGATGGAGAAGGCCGCCCCGGCTCGCCGCTCGTGGTTCTGGTTGCAAGGGGCCATCGCCGGCGGCATTGCGGTCGCGGCGCCGGGCACGGCCTCGTTGCTCGCCGTCCTCCTGTGCCCTGCGCTGCTGTTTTACGCCACGGAAGCAACCCCAGGCCGCCCCGTCGGGCGCACCATGATGCTGACCGGCAGCACAGCCGCCTACCTTCCTCTTCGCGACTTATGGGAGCATGGCGGCTCGCTCGGAACGGCGCTTGACGCTCTCGCGGACCCAACCTGCCCGTTGCTTGGCTGGTTCGCCTGCGGCGCGGGCTGGATGATGTGCGAACTACTCCAACTTGCCGCGCGCTTCGCCCTGAAAGCGCGAACGCGCCGCCAGGTCGAGGAACTGCGCCGTGAACACGCGGACCTGTCAGAAGAGTGGACCTTTAGCGACGGTCGCCCGCAATCGTGAGGAGATGGCGGGTCGCAAGCGACACGCCTGCATGCAGTGCTGGACCCGCTGGCCCCTCAGCGTCCCGCGCATGGCGGTGAGGGGCGGAGGGAAGAGGGCACGGGCAGTGCCAGTGGCGCACACCGTGCTTTCCTCGTCCCCTCCCAGCTTCGCGAGGTGGAGGAAGACTAGTGAAACGTCCTACCCCGACCCGGTTACCGTAATCAGGCAGCGAGCGGCACGGCGAGCCGTTGCTCGACCACCTGCTGCTTCATCGACTTCTGCAGCTTCTCGAAGGCGCGCACTTCGATCTGGCGTACACGCTCCCGAGAGATATTGTATTGCTGGGACAACTCCTCGAGCGTCGTCGGATTGTCCTTCAACCTACGCTCGATCAGAATGTGCCTCTCGCGCTCGTTCAGCGTCTTCAGCGCATTGCTCAGCAACGCCCGGCGGCCGGTCAGCTCCTCACGGTCCGCGAGTTCCCCCTCCTGGCTCTGCCCCTCGTCGACCAGCCAGTCCTGCCATTCGCCCTCGCTATCAGCACGAACAGGCGCATTCAGGCTGTGGTCAGGCGCGGCGAGGCGGCGGTTCATGCTCACCACGTCCTGCTCCGGCACCTGCAAGACACGGGAGATCTTTGCCACGTGCTCAGGCTTGAGGTCCCCATCCTCGATCGCCTGCATTTGCCCCTTTAGACGGCGGAGGTTGAAAAACAGCTTCTTCTGCGCCGCCGTGGTGCCCATCTTCACGAGCGACCAACTGTGCAGGATGTATTCCTGAATAGCAGCGCGAATCCACCACATTGCGTAGGTCGCCAGGCGGAAGCCCCGATCGGGGTCGAACCGCTTGACCGCCTGCATCATCCCCACATTGCCTTCGCTGATCAGCTCGCCAACCGGCAGGCCGTAACCCCGGTAACCCATGGCGATCTTGGCGACCAGCCGCAGGTGGGACGTAACCAGCTTGTGCGCGGCGTCCATATCCTCGTTATCGCGCCACGCCTTGGACAGCGCGAGTTCCTCATCGGGCGCAAGCATCGGGAACTTGCGAATCTCCTGGAGGTAGCGGGACAGGTTGCCCTCAGGCGCAACATTGATCACAGCAGAGACCATGACGACTTGGCTCCTACAGTCCAGAACGCCCGGACACCCACCCATACGGCGAAGGCTGACCCCGGTTGCAGTTAAGGACAAGCGATGATGCGCCCACTACACCTCACGTCCTGGAGATAAGCCCCTACAGGAGGCAGCACGGCTCCAGAATGGCGTAACCCGGCGCATCCGGCGGTTTTGATGGAGGCCTTATACAGGACCGCATATGTCCGGTCAAGGGAATTGCGATCATCTACGGTCCGCTGGATTCGTCTAG
>CAXUNH010000323.1:0-2862 GCA_964252405.1 uncultured Acidobacteriaceae bacterium
GTACATCGATGCCCTGCCAGAAGCTCCCGGTCCCGAAGAGGACGGCGTTGGGGGTCGAGCGGAACTGCTCGAGCAGCACGTGGCGGGGCGCGGTGCCCTGCAACAGGAGGGGGTAGGGGAGTTCGCAGAGCAGGCGGTCGTGGAGCTCGCGCATGGTCGCATAGCTGGTGAAGAGGCAGAAGGCTCGGCCCTGAGTGATCTCCAGCACGCGACGGATTTTTTCGGTGGCCTGACGGGTGAAGTCCGGCTGGCGCGGGTCGGGCATGGTGGGCGGCAGGTAGAGCAGCGCCTGTTTGCTGTAGTCGAAGTGGCTGGGGACGACGAGTTCCTTGGGGAAGGGAACGCCGAGGCGCTTGCGCAAATGCTCGAAGCCGGGGGTGCCGTCCCTGGCGGCGACGGTAAGGGTGGCCGAGGTGAGGATCACTGAGCCGAAGCGCTGGAACAGGGTGTCGGCAAGGAGCTCGGAGACGTCGATGGGTGTGGCCTGGAGGTGGGTGGAGAAGGCTTGGTAGTTTTGGGGTGCTTCGGGCAAACCCGCAGATCCCTCCGCTGCGCTTCGCTCCGGTCGAGAGGACAATGTGAGGGGGTCTACGGGGGCAGCGCTGCGGGGCTGGTTGCGGGCGGCGTTGCGGAGGCCGCCGGTGGCGCGGCGTTCGATCCAGAAGACGGTGTTCTTGTCCTCGCTTTCGAGCAGGAACTTGAGGTGGGTGCGGATGTCCGCGGCGCGTTTTCGCAGGCCGGGCGCTTCGTCGACCTCTTTCAGGCGGTCGAGTTCGCCTTCCAGACGGATGAGGGCGTTCGAGGTAGCGAGGTACGCGTCGCCGCGAGCTTCGAGGAAGTCGGCGCGCTCGGTGAACTCAAGCCGGCCGAGATGCGAGGGGCCGACGGGGAGCGAGCTGAAGAAGAGTTTGGAGCGGTCGCGGAGGCTGGCGGTGGCGGACTCGATCGCGGAGGAGCTGGCTCCCTTGGCGCGGAGCATGTTCTCGGTATCGCGGGCCAGCTCGTCGAAGCGCGCGTTGGAAAGCGCCACCCCGAAGTACTGGCTGGCCACGTCTTCGAGCTCGTGTGCCTCGTCGAAGATGACCGCGGCCGCGTCGGGCAGGATGCCTACATCCGGTGCGTCGCCGGCCTGCTGCTTGATGTTGAGGTCGGCGAAGAAGAGGTGGTGATTGACGATGATGAGTTCCGATTCCGTGGCTTTGCGGCGCATGGCGGTGATGAAGCAGGTCTCGAAGTTGGGGCAGGTCTGGCCAAGGCAGATCTCGCTGCGCGCGTCGAGCTTCGGCCAAAGCGCGGAGTTCTCCGGCAGGGCGTCCACCTCAGCGCGGTCCCCCGTGTCGGTCGTGCGCTCCCACTGCAAAATCGCGTGGAACTGCTGGATGTCGTCCAGGCCGGAGAGGATGGGGTTGTCGCGGAGGGCGTAGAGCTTCTGTTTGCACAGGTAGTTCGCCCGGCCCTTCATCACGCAGACGCGCAATGGGCCGAGCAGCGACTCGAGGAAGGGAATGTCCTTGAGCGCGAGTTGCTCCTGCAGGTTCTTGGTCCCGGTGGAGACGATGATGCGTTGGCCGGTTTCGCGGGCGAAGCGCAGAGCGGGCAGCAGGTACGCCAGCGTTTTGCCGGTGCCGGTGCCAGCCTCGACGATCAGGTGGCGGCGGTCGTGAAAGGCTCCCTCGATGGCTTTGGCCATGGCGACCTGTCCTGGACGTTGCTCAAACTGCAGCGAGGACCCTGCGAGCAGACCGCCGATGCCGAAAAATGCGGACAGGCTGGGAAGCCTGGCAGCGTCGCGCGCCTCGTTCAGCGGCGTTTTGCGATCAGCGAGTTGAGAGAGGGCGGACACAGGACAGCTATCATCATAGCCGCCGTTTGTTCGCCCTCCGTAGCACTCGGGGGCTGGAGGCAGAGGACAGAAGTGGGTGCGGAGGGCAGCCACTGTCCGAATTGGAGACGTTTTGTGAATGCACCACAACTGTTGTTCCCCGTAAGGGTCTTCCACGAGATGAAGGGTGCGATCGCCAAGTGCAGGGAGGCAAGGCCTACATCCTTGCCAACGACAACCGCTGGCTCTCTCGTGGGCATCTCACCGGGCCAAACACGGTTCCGCGAACACCGATCAGGAGATCTATGAACGGCCTGTTGCGCCTTGCAGTATGCAGTCTTCTTCTTGTTGCTCCTTCAGTCCCAGCCCTCGCGGATGCGGTTTCGATTTCCGGCAGTGTGAGCTTCGACCAGACCTACCTGACCTTTGCGCCACCGTTCGCAACGGGCACGAACACCGGGTATTTCAGTGAGTTTTCAAACGGCTCTGTTCAGTACTTCCTGGGTACGGTGCCCTACAGCAATGGCGTCCCCGCGACGGAACTGGCGTTCAGCATCACTGGCGGCAATGGGGATGTGCTCCGGTTCTATGACCAGGTGAACTCGCCGGTAAGGAGCACGGACGGCAACGGGGATCTGGTCGTTGCACTGAACGAGACAGGGTTCTACAACATCAATGGCGGAACGGCATATGCGGGCTACTTCGACCTGACGCTGAATGGCACCTCGGCCTCCGGCGCCAGCGGCAACGTGCCATTCCTGGGCACGGGTGCGTTGACGGATCCCCCTCCGCCGCTGCCGGGATTCACGGACGTGGCTCCTGAGCCGGCCTCCATCTTGTTCCTGGGTACAGGACTTCTGGCCACGGCAGGGCTTGTTCGCAGCCGCAGCCGGCGTACATCCCAGGGGGTCATGTAGCCATTCAGTTTGGACCGTTTGCCGGGTGCGAAGGCTCAAAGCGATTCGAGCCCTCTTTGCCGAACTCCGACACGTCGATAAGTCATTCAGGATCATGGATGGTGCGGCTTGTGGCGCCTGTCT
>CAXUNH010000324.1:0-2801 GCA_964252405.1 uncultured Acidobacteriaceae bacterium
GCCGGGGGCGGAGTGCGTAGACGTGAATCGGTAGCAGCTCATAGGTGCCGATGAGGGTGAGGGGCACGAGCGGGACCTGGGCTTTGATGGCCATCCAGGCGGCGCCGGCGGCCATGGGGTGCAGTTCGCCGTTGTCGGAGCGGCCGCCTTCAGGGAAGACGACGAGGGGAAGGCCGGACTGGAGGGTTTTGGCGCCGCGGGCGAGGCTGGTCACGCCGGCGCGGGCGGAGCTTTGATCGATGGCGACCTGGCCGGAACGCTGGAGGTACCAGCCGATGAAGGGGAGCTTCCAGAGCTGGGCCTTGGCGAGGATGCGGAACTGGAAGGGGAGCTTGGCGAAGAGGACCGGGGTGTCGTAGTAGCTGAGGTGGTTGGAGGCGAAGACGGCGGGGCCGAGGTTCAGCAGGCGCTCGGGGTGCTCGACCGTGACGGGGGAGAGCGCGATGCGGAGAAGGACGCGGGCCCACTGGCGGGCAACCCAGTGTTGCTGGCGGCCCGTGGTGTCCCAGAGCCCGCAGATCAGGGAGATGCAGCCGAAGATGGCTGTGGCGAGGGCGATCAGAGGGAGGATGAGCAGGTAGGTGAGCCAGCGGAAGAAGCCGGGGGGCTGCGGAGCGGCGACCGCCGGGGAGGAGGTCTCTGCAGGCTCCATGGTGTGGGTCGCGACGGGGTCTTCTGCACCGCCCAGGACCTCAGGTTCAGGCATCCCGCTATGGTAAACGCCGGGGTTCCGGGAGGGGGAAGGGATTGTGGGCTGAAGAGAGCCCGGTGCACGAGGAAGAAGTTGTAGAGCCGGCACCGGGATCGAATGGATCGTAACGTTACTCTCATCTTGCGCTGCTAGGTTTGGTTCCCGGCAGGGAGTCCGGAAGAGGGCTGCCCATCCGCCAAGGAGATCCATCCGTGCCTTTTGCGCGTTCCAAGCGTTCCCGTTTTGTCATGGCAGCCTCTGCGCTGCTTGTGCCCGTGTGTGCGGGTGTTGCTCCGGAGGCTTTCGGGCAGTTTTTGCCGAACAACCTGGTGGTGAGCCGCAGCGTGTATGACAACAGGGCGAGCAACGTGACTGTCGGCGAGATCCTGCCGCCGAACTGCGCGCTGACCACTGGAGGCTGCCCGAGCGGTTCGGGCGCACCCTACAACGGCACCTATCCGTATGTGTTCAACAACGACATCTATGACAGCAACTTCGGCATTACGTCGGCGATTTACCTGGATCAGATTTCGCTCACCGGGAGGCTGATCAACTCGCTGGAGGTGCCGAACAGCACGGAGAAAGGGCTTACGTCGACCGATCACCTGGTGACAAGCTTCAGTTCAAAGTCAGAGCTCGCGTTGAATCTGTCGACGAATGGCAAGTTCCTCACGTTCATGGGCTATGTGGCGCCGGCGAACGAGTTGGATGTGTCGAACTCGAACACGCCATTGGTGATCGATCCGACGAACCCGGATGGGCAGACGCCGTACTACCGCGCGGTGGCGAAGGTGAACGCGAACGGCAAGTTCACGTTCACGGAGACGAATGCGTACAGCGGCAACAACGGGCGCGCGGCCATCCTGAACACGGCAGCCGATGTGTTTTACACGGCGGGCAACGCCGGGAATGGCAGCAACCCTCAGCCGAACGGCGTGATTCTGGGTGCGGGGGCGCAGCTGATCCCGGAGGTCAAGGCGCAGGAGCAGACGCAGGATCCAGGGTTGCCGACGCCGGTGGGCAGCTTTTCCGTGACGGAGCTGGGGGACAAGGCGGACAAGGTTGGGAAGGACGATAACTTCCGCGGCATGACGGTCTTCAACAACGTGCTGTATTACAGCAAGGGCTCGGGCGGCAACGGTGTCGACACGGTGTACTTTGTGGACACGACGGGCAAGGCCTGCCCAAACGGTGTGGGTCTGCCGTTGCCGGGCGCGACCCTGCCGACGATGCCGGATCCGTACAGCCTGACCACGCTGCAGACCAGCGGGCCGGCGAACAACATGTGCATCCTGGCGGGCTTTCCGACGGCTCTGGCGAAGACGGCTTCGCCGTTGATCTATCCGTTTGGGTTGTTCTTTGCGAACGCGACGACGTTGTACGTGGCGGATGAGGGCGATGGCTATACCGGGGGCGCCGACCTGTACACGCATGCCGCCGCGCAGACCATGACCGGCGGTCTGCAGAAGTGGGTGTTCAACACTTCCACGAACACGTGGCAGTATGCGTACACGCTGAAGAACGGGCTGGGCATTGGATCGCCATACGCCGTGAAAAAGTACCCCGCGGGCAACAACCCGGCGACGAACCTGCCGTGGGCCCCGGCGACCGATGGTCTGCGCAACATCACGGGCGTGGTGGGCCCGGACGGTCTGGTGGCGATCTATGCGGTGAGCTCGACGGTGAGCGGCAACGGGGATGTGGGTGCCGATCCGAACAAGCTGTACGTGCTGCTGGATGTGCTTTCGAACACCAGTGCGACCGCTCCGGCCGCGATGTTGCCGGCGTTTGAGGTGAAGGACGCGAAGTTCGGCGAGGTGCTCCGTGGGATTTCGTTTACGCCGGATACGGACTTTGCGAGATTCAGGAACTTGTACTGAGGGAGGTGGATTCTTCGCCCGGGGGTGTTGGCTGGGTGGAAGAACGCAGATTGCCTTCGGGAATGACAAGCAAAGGGCTGACAAGCAAAGGGCTGACAACAAAGAGAGGTCAGGGCCGCTCCGCTCATGGGGAGTGGCCCTGTTTTGTTGTAGTGCGGCGAAGTAGGGCTTTCAGATTACCGGGTTGTTGTTCAGGGCCAGTGTGCGGAGTTCGCCGATGAGGTAGACCG
>CAXUNH010000325.1:0-2786 GCA_964252405.1 uncultured Acidobacteriaceae bacterium
GCCGGTGAGTGTGCTGGAGAACAGCCCGAGACTGACCAGAAGGAAGAAGAGCTTGAGGGGGAGGTGCTGCTTCTGCTTGGCGCTGAGTGTTTCGGGCTTCCGTGAGGCCGCGGGGGTCGACGCGGTGGGGGGTGGGGCTGCGCTGACCTTCGGTCCGGCCCCTTGCGGCTTCTGGGAAGGGCCTGCGCCCCCGCCGGGACTGGCCGTGGGGCTTGCCGGTTCCCCGGGCTGCGCTGCCGTGCCCGCGGCGTTCGCGTTTGTTCCGGGCTGATTCTGGCGGAGGGGTGGTAGGCGCCGGGCGGGCAGCTGCCAGGTCTGGTTTTTGTGGATCTGAGCCCAGACCGCGAGTGCGTTGGGCGGCTTGTAGGAGGTTCCGGCGGCTTCGTGGAGGCTGAGGGTCTGCACCGCTCCGGTGAAGGCAAAGAACAACAGCGCGGGAGTGATGAACAGGCCGAAGTAGAGATGAAGCTGGCGCAGGAGTCTGAGCGTTTGCGCGCTGGAGGCTGCGCGGGCCTTGTCCGTAGCGGGATTGGTCGTGGTCGTCATCGTGGGGGGAGCAGGTTTCGGCTAGGGAGATGGTACATGCGGTCCTTACGTCGTTGCTCATGATGCGAGGGAGTCTGTTTTAGAAATCTATGTGCGTCCGCACAGCGAAGACGGCGACGGGACCGCGGTCCTGGCTGTAACCGGGGTGGGCGATGAGCTGCATGTCGAAGGAGGTGAAGAGCCCGCGCCAGTTGTGGGCGGTGTAGTAGGTTTCGAGGATGTCTTCGCGGGCGTAGTTCAGGCGTCCGTCGCCGAGGAGGAACCCGCGGCCTCCCAGGGCGAGGTAGGCTTGGTGGTCGCGCTTGATGGCGTTGGTGACGGCGGCAACGCCGAAGCGGTCGTTGGTGCGATTCCAGCGGGAGCCGGCCATGTCCGCGCCGGCCTGAAAGGTCTGGTCGACCTCGGTATAGCAGAAGCTTTCGTGCTGGCCTTCGTTCCAGCCGAAGCGGCCAAAGGCGCGGATGTCGGTGGTGATCTGCTGGTCGGTGTTGAGGTCGACCCCGTACTTCACGGTGACGGCAGGGCTGTGGGCGGCGATGTCCGGGGTAGCGGACGGGTTGCCGGCGGCGCGGGCGAGGAGCGCCAGGCGGTTTTGGTCGCGATAGACGCCCATGTCGCCGTAGTTCGCGTAGGTGAGGACGCGGAAGGCTCCGGCGCGGTCCTTTTGGCCGAGACGGGCAAGGAGTCGCTTCAGGGGAGTGTCGCGGAACTCCACTTCGAGGTTTTCGCCCCGGGCGCGGCGAAGATTCCAGTCCAACGTGATGCCGTTGGCCACCGTGGGCATGAGGGCGAGGGCGGCGCGGGCGGACCAGCTGCGGTCGTCGTATTCGGTGATGACGCCGTAGGTGTAGCCGCGGGTATCGGCGGCGTAGTCGTACGCGCCGTTGTTGTCGACGGTCCAGTTGAGGAACTGCAGGTGGGAGTCGGTGCCTACCTGGTTGAGATCGAGGAAGTCAGGCAGACCCATGCGACCTGCACGGAGGTCAAGGCGCCGGACCGGGACTTTGGTGGCGAGCGAAAACGGGGTGCGGGCGCCTTCCACGAGTTCGCTGCTGAAGCCGATGACCTGGTGAAGCTGGATGCGGGCGACGTAGGGCTTGGAGCCGAGATTGGGGTTGCGGACCACGTCGAGGTTGGTGAAGCCGGCCAGACCGAGCGCTTCAGAGATGCCGCGGCCGCCGGTGGCTTCGAGATCGAAGATGAAGTCGGTGGCATAGCGGGGCTTCGGGTTTAGCTGATAAGCGGTGAAGAGGGTGCCGACGAGGGACGCTTTGTATTCGCCACGGGGAAGGAGCGAGTTCAGGCCGGTGTAGGGGGCGTGGAAGCCGGGGTGAGCCTGAAAGATGATGTTGGTCTGGCCGAGCAGGAGCCAGCGCGTGGTCTCCGAGTGCGGAAAGATCGTCGTGGGGACGGCGGGCGGTGTACCGGGCTCGTTGACCGGCTGCGGAACGGAGGGATTGGAGGCGGGCTGCTGGGCGCCGGTGGCGGTGCCGGTGTGCTGCCCACGGGCGCGGGTAGGGCACAGCAGGGTGCTGGCGAGCAGGACAACGAGGAGGCGTACGGGCATGCGGGATGTGATTAGGATGCGTCGGATCCGTCAATGCCGTGTGACTTTCGTAGGATTTGACAGGGGCGAACGGGTTTCGTAGATTGAAGGTACACGGGAAAGGAGGATGGTCCAGCCTATGAAATTTGATTGTTCCAGTTGTTGCTTTACGCTACGTGAGGTGACTGAGGCTTAGAGCACCGCGCTCTAGACCTGACGGTCTGTTTCCGGTCCCTTGTGGGCCGAGCATAGAACAGTGAAGTCCCCCGTCGAGGCCCATCCGAGTCGGATGCCCTCAAGTCAATCCCACCAGATCACCGCATAACGGCTCGTCTGCTTCGCGCAGGCGGGCCGTTTGTGTTTGTGGGGTGGGCGTAGGGAGCAGCTATTAGGGATTAGGAGTTAGGGATTAGGATTCCGGTATGAGCGGTTTGGTGATGGAACGGGCTGAGTTGGCGGGCGTCAAGGCGGATGAGCTGGTCATTGCGGGGCGGCGGTTCCGGTCGCGGCTGATTGTGGGGACGGGGAAGTACAAGGACGGGGCCGAGACGAAGGCGGCCATTGAGGCCTCCGGGGCGGAGATGGTGACGGTCGCGGTACGGCGAGTGAACCTAGACCGGTCGCGCGAGTCGTTGCTGGACTTTATCGATCCGGAGAAGTACTTCCTGTTGCCGAATACGGCAGGGTGTTACAC
>CAXUNH010000326.1:0-2778 GCA_964252405.1 uncultured Acidobacteriaceae bacterium
TGACGGCGCTCGGTCTGAAGGAAGCCAAGGACCTGGTCGATGGCGCGCCGAAGCCTCTGAAGGAGAACATCTCCAAGGAAGACGCGGCGGCCATTGCCAAGAAGTTCGACGGCGTGGCGACGGTCGAGATCAAGTAACGAACCGGGACGGGGAGGAGGGATCCACAGGGATCCGGCTCGCCCGTCTCTTTCGCCTGAACAAAAGTTGCACGCCGGGGCCCGCGTGGTGTATTCTTTCCCTTGGAAAGAACGCACCTCCGCCCCGGCTTGTGGCTTTGCATCGGCAGCGGGGATGGACTCTGGGCGGGTGCGGCCACCACACAAGCTTTACTACCGACTTCGAGCAGACTTTAGCACACTTGGCAGTATCCGGTTCATCCCACGTTTGGGCGCGTGGGTTAGGGAGCCGGCCATCTTTGGGTCCGAGCGGCGGGATCCCTGGGTGACACTCAGAATGAACGGCGGCAATCTTGAGCTTCACGGGCAGAAGCTCAAAGGCGGCGACTATCCAGGTTTTCCAGCAGGCTAACTTCACGTACTTTGTTTGCGCGCTCTCCGGGCACTGTGTCCCGCAGGGCGATTTTGCCGTTCGCAGCGCCTTCCCGATCGTTTGAGCCGTTTTCACGCTTGCCGCCTGTGTGATCGGGCAGTCTCCGCGCTTCCGGCCGTTTCTTCAGCAGAGTAAGCAGGCCAGCCCACCTTTTCCACCCCGCAGAATGCTTCGCTGGGGCCACTAAGCAACACGCGTACCAGGCGTGTCCGCAACGAGGAGCGGATACACCGATTGTTGGGGCGCGGAAGTCCAACGAGAAGAGACCGCTCATCCCGGGCTTTTCTCCCCCTCCTGACTCTGCTTCAGGCGCATTGGATGCGTGCTGGAGCGTGTTGCGGGAGGCCTCGACCACACCAGGAGAGAGCATGTCGAACCAGACAACCGAAACGCGCGCGCTTCGCACCCGTCTCGACTTTTCCAAGATCCCAACCAGTATCCAGATCCCGAACCTCATCGAGGTGCAGCGCCGGTCGTATGAGCGCTTTCTGCAGATGGACAAGCTTCCGCAGGAGCGCGAGGACAACGGCCTGGAGTCGGTGTTCACCTCCGTGTTTCCCATCACGGATTTCCGCAATGTCTCCGAACTTGAGTTCGTCGATTACACGATCGGCAACTGGGAGTGCAAGTGCGGCTACCTGAAGGGCCTCAATCACCTCCGGACCACCTGCATCTCGTGCGGACACATGGTCATCACGGACCCGTTCCATCCGGGCGACGTGCTGTGCAAGTTCTGCGGAACGTACAACAAGAACACGCCGGACTTCTGCACCAAGTGCGGTGACCCGGTGGGTCTGCAGTTGAAGTATGACCAGGCCGAGTGCGAAGAGCGCGGCATGACCTACTCTGCGCCGCTGAAGGTCACGATTCGCCTGAAGATCTACGACAAGGACCCGGAGACGGGCGTAAAGAGCCTGCGCGACATGAAGGAGCAGGAGGTGTTTTTCGGCGATATTCCGCTGATGAGCGCCAACGGAACCTTCATCGTCAACGGCACAGAGCGCGTCATCGTGTCGCAGCTGCACCGTTCGCCCGGCGTCTTCTTCGAGACCGCGAACAACCGCACCTACTTCCTCGGCAAAATCATCCCGTACCGTGGCAGCTGGGTGGAGTTCGAGTACGACCAGAAGAACATCCTCTACGTCCGCATCGATCGCAAGCGCAAGTTCCTCGGCACCATCTTCCTGCGCGCGCTCGGCCTGCGTCAGGACGAGGAGATCCTGAAGACCTTCTACACGGTCGACACGATCACGGTGAAGGACGGCAAGCTGACCTGGGCAATCACCGAGGACGGCAAGGCGACCAACATCCTGGGCAGCAGGACCACCTCGTCCATCAAGGGAGCGGATGGCTCGGAGATCCTCGCCTCCGGCAAGAAGATCACCCCGTCGGCGCTGCGCAACCTGCGTGCAGCCGGCATTACATCCGTGGAAGTTGAGAATGGCGAGTTCGAGGGTGCCATCACGGCGGCCGATGTGGTCGACATGAACACCGGCGAACTGCTGTACGACGCCAACCAGGAACTGTCTGCCGACAAGCTGCACAAAATCGCGCAGAGCGGCGTGACCTCGCTCGAGGTCTTTTTCCCGGAGCGCGACGACGTCGGCACGATCATCGCCAACACCTTGCGCCGTGACTCGGTCCGCAAGCCCGAAGAAGCGCTGATCGAGATCTACCGCAAGCTGCGCCCGGGTGACCCGCCGACGCTGGATACCGCGACCGCTTTGTTTGAGGGCATGTTCTTCGATCCGCGCAAGTACGACTTCTCGCGCGTGGGCCGGTTGAAGTTCAACATCAAGCTGTATGAGAACGCCGAGGCGACGCAACTCGACAAGCGCACGCTGACCCCGGAAGACTTCTACGGCACCATCCGCTACCTGCTGAAGCTCCGCAAGAACATCGGCCTGGTGGACGACATCGATCACCTTGGCAACCGCCGCGTGCGCGCGGTCGGTGAGCTCATGGAGAACCAGTTCCGCATCGGTCTGGTGCGCATGGAGCGCGCGATCAAGGAAAAGATGAGCGTGTATCAGGAGATGTCGACGGCAATGCCGCACGATCTGATCAACGCCAAGCCCGTCATGGCCGCCATCCGCGAGTTCTTCGGTTCGTCGCAGCTCTCGCAGTTTATGGACCAGACCAACCCGCTCTCCGAGATCACGCACAAGCGGCGCCTCTCGGCGCTTGGGCCGGGCGGTCTGTCACGTGAGCGTGCGGGCTTCGAAGTCC
>CAXUNH010000327.1:0-2772 GCA_964252405.1 uncultured Acidobacteriaceae bacterium
AGGTAGATCCCCCCCGCAGAGAGCAATGTCAGGGCCAGGTTGCCGGCCTTGGCCCCGAACGCCGCAGCAAAGATATTCATCGTTGCGACGCAGATCTCACTGGAGCCCTCTTCAGCGCTGGTCCCAATCACCGCGTTGGGATCCTCGGTCGCCATTCGCTCACGGAGCCAGGCAGGCTCTTCCATCTTCTGGTCGTCCCGAAGAAAGGCATAAACATTACGAATGCCCAGACCGGAGACGACCCGCTCAAAACTGACGCGCCCCTTCAGGGTCCGGCGCAAATAGTTCAACAGCGCAATCTCCTGCTCGTTGCGTGGCGAGAAGTCCACGTGCCCACCCTCGGACGGGATGGGCAGATGGCGGCGCAGCTTGCCATCCCAGATCAGAACGCACTCGCCCAGCCCCGTGCCCGCCGAGATCAGCCCACGGTGTCCCACCGCGGCGGGATCGCCTTCATGCAAGGTATGAATCTTGTCCTTGGAAAGCTCCGGGATGCCGTACCCGTTCGCCTCAAGGTCGTTGATCAGGAAGATGTGTTCGATCCCCAGGTTCCTCTGCAGGTCCCGCGCATTCAGCTCCCAGGGCAGATTCGTCAGCTTCAGCCGTCCATCCCGCACCGGGCCCGGGCAGCCAAAACAGGAGGCGACGATCTCCTTCCGGTCCTGCTCCCCTTTCTCCAGGAAGGCCTTCACCACGTCGTCAAGGCACGCGTAGTCGGCGGCAGGAAACTTCTCTTCCCGCAGTTTCACCAGGTTGCCGCCTTCGAAGCTGTACAGCGAGAGGTGGACCTTGGTCCCCCCCACATCACCCGCCAGAATCATGCGTCTCCAAACCTCTCGCCCTGCCTGCTCCCTAGATCTCCAGCCTGCCGACCCTTCGGCGGCCCTCGGGCGTGTCAAAGAGCTCGGTGGATGACGGTAACTTAGCCGCAGCCACCTCGTCCAGTTGCACCAGCAATCGCCCGTTGGAGGGCCGGATCAACTGCGACGGCAGACGCTCGGGATCGCGGGGCCCCGCAAACACCTCCGCCACCCGCTCCGTCTTGGCCGCCCCGGCAATCTCAAACACCACCTCCGCAGACTGGTTGATCACCGGCCACGTCAGCGTAATGCGCCATGCGTCCTTTTGCGGCACATGGTTCGCAATGCAGAGTCTTCCAATCTCATTCAGTCCCTCGGTGTGTGGAAACAGCGATGCGGTATGCCCATCGTCACCCATACCGAGCAGCAGGAGATCAAACGCCGGCGACTCCGCGCCCTCCAGCTTCATCGAGTTCCGCAGCTCGCTCTCGTAGCGCGAGGCGGCCTCCTCCGGATCCAGTTCGCCTTCCATGCGGTGTATGTTCCCCGCTGGAAGGCCCACCTGGTCGAGCAGCAGCTTCTTGCATACGCCGTAGTTCGATTCCGGATGGTCCGGCGGTACGCACCGCTCGTCCACCCAGTAGAGCTGCAGCTTGTCCCAGGGAATCGTGTTCGCAAACCGATGCGCAGGGTCGGCCAGGAGCTTGAACGCAGCCTGCGGCGTGGAACCGCCTGAGATTGCTACCCGGGCCACGCCCCGTCGCGCGACAGCAGACTCCACCTTCTCCGCAAAGTTCCGCGCCGAGGCCAGCGCCAGCGCGGCGGGGTCAGGCCAAATCACATACGTCACAGTCACAGGTGCCGGCATTTGCGTGTCTAGTTCCTAGTGCCTAGTGGTTCGTTGATTCCCAAGCCCTGGAGGCTGTAGTCCGCACCGCGAGGCACGATCCACCCGCCACCAGCACTCTACAGCTTCGCCCAGCTTCGGCCATCCTTCGCCAGCAACTGGTCCGCACTCTTCGGTCCCATGGTGCCGGCCTCGTAGTTCGGAAAATCCTTCGGCGGGTTGGCCTTCCAGGCTTCCAGAATGGGCGTCATCAACGCCCAGGTCGCTTCCACACCTTCGCGCTCGGCGAACAGCGTACCGTCGCCCAGCATGGCATCCAGCAGAAGCCGCTCGTATCCGTTGGCTGAGCTCTTTCCAAAGGCGTCGGCGTAGCTGAAATGCATCTCCACCGGCTTCACATTCGTGGTCGGCCCCGGCACCTTGGCGCCAAAGATCAACGTGATGCCTTCATCGGGTTGAATGCGCAGCTTCAACACGTTGGGCTGCACCCCGGCGTTGCTCGCATTGCTCTTGAACAGGTGCAGCGGCGGCTGCTTGAAGGTCACCGTCACCTCCGTCACACGCTTCGCCAAACGCTTCCCCGCGCGGATGTAAAACGGCACCCCGGCCCAGCGCCAGTTCTCAATGTTCAGCTTCATCGCCGCAAACGTCTCGGTCGTTGACTGTGGATTCACGCGGTCTTCCTGCCGGTAGCCGATCACATGCTTTCCATCCACCGTGCCGGCCGCGTACTGCCCACGCGCGGTATCCTCCACCGGTATCGGCTCGATCGCCTTCCAGACCTTCAGCTTTTCCGTGCGCACCGCGGCGGACTCGAAGTTGTCCGGTGGCTCCATCGCCACGAAGCTCAGCACTTCCATCACGTGGTTCTGCAGCACATCGCGCAATGCGCCGGCCTGCTCATAGAACGGCCCACGCCCTTCAATGCCGATCGACTCCGCCGCTGTAATCTCCACATGGTCGATGAAATTACGGTTCCACACCGGCTCAAAGATGCCATTGCCAAAGCGGAAGACCAGGATGTTCTGCACGGTCTCCTTGCCGAGGTAGTGGTCGATGCGAAAGATCTGGTTCTCACCCAGTACCTTGTTGATCTCGGTATTCAGGGTGCGGGCGCTCTCGAGA
>CAXUNH010000328.1:0-2765 GCA_964252405.1 uncultured Acidobacteriaceae bacterium
TCCGGTTGAAATGACAGGGGGATGGTGGCGCTCTGCGGTCGAGATGACAGAGTTTTCAGCCAGGCGGTGGGGAGGAAGCTACTCATCGTTGCACCTTGCGCATCCAGCGGCCGAAGGCGAGGCCGACCCAGGTGGAGAGGGCGGCGTAGAGCGTGGCGCGGAGCAGGCCGAAGAGGAGCGGCAGGCCGCTGTCCGGGTGGAACCAGCGGCGCATGCGGTCGTAGCCGTCGGGGCGGGCGTTGTAGTCGAAGTAGATGTTGCCGAAGAAGCGGTTGTTGCTGTACGGGGACAGCAGGAACTCCGCGAAGGGCCATTGTACGGTGAAGAGCACGGCGACGAAGACCACGCCGGAGACGAGAGCGATCTGCCAGAACTTCCAGTGGCGGGTGTGGTCCCAGAGCAGGTCGAGCGCAATAGCCGGGACAAGAATCAGGGGCGGGAACTTGGCCGGGACCAGATGGGTCACCGGGAAGAAGACCGGGCCGAGCTTAGGCTGGGCGGGGAAGAGCGGAAAGATGAGGATTTCGAGCAGGATCACAACGGTGTACACGCTCGCTGTGGTGGTCGCGGCCCAGCGGAAGCGCGAAGCCTGGGAGAACACCGCAAAGAGCACGGGCACGGCGATCGCCATGGCAATGTACGCCACCGCGCGGTGCAGCACGACGTCCCAGGTGTACTCCTGCAGGAAGAACATCTGGCCGCCGACGGAGAGGCCGCCGAGGTAGAGCAGCATCTTTTGCAGGGTGGAGAACGTGGGGGCCTTCGCCTCGGCCGCGCGGTTCATGGCTGCGAGGATCAGAAAGAGCACACCGAAGCTGACCGCGCGTATGCCCAGGATGAGCACGGCGTGGGGCGGGGAGACGATTTTTACGTCGAGGCCGTAGGCGTTGTGCCACCAATTGTCAAAGGGCGCCGAGGTGAGCATGGCCACACCGCCCCAGCCCATGAGGAAGACTCCCAGCGGGGCACGCAGGCCGAAGACGGAGACGGAGGCAGCGCGGAGTTCGGCATTGCGGCGCAGCGTGGTTTGCGCGCCGAGGAACAGGCCCACGATGCCGGCCAGCACCCCGCAGAGATAGATCATCAAGTGCGCGGGGGTCCAGAAGGTGTCGCGGCCAATGGAGCGGTGCCACGCGACGTCCCAGGAGCCGCCGATCGTGGCGGAGGTGATGGCGGCGACGCCGGTCCAGATGTACCAGGGCACGCCCGGTTGCGGCGCCATGGCGGTCGCGGTGGCAGGGAAGGATCGCGGGGGTGCGGCACCAGGGTAGGTGGGCGCGCCGGTGGACATGATGTGTTCTCCTGCGACGAACGGCACACTTAGGGTACTGCCTGAGGGCTTTTCTCCCAAGGAGATCTGTGCCTCGAAACGTGAGGCGCACGCCGTACCACTGCTGGAACTTTGCCTACATCAGGCGGCTTCGTCCATACGCCCTTCTGTGTACCGGCGTTCCTCGCTGTCGACTTTCGGGACGGGTTACCTATGAGTAACCCTAAGAATGACGGAGGGGAATGGCTTGGACGTGCGTCGACTGGCATTTGCATTGGCTTTGGTGAGAGGGCTTTGCGGACCGCGCTTCGCAGCGGGGCATGCGGGCGTCTTTGGGATACGGACCGACTCGCGCAGTGCGGGTATCCCCGGGGCCGAGCCCCTGACGCTCGCGACCGGTGCGGTGGTGAGCTTCTGATGCGAACCGAGACGCTTTGGCAAGGGGAACGGCGGGCGGCGCGGATGCTCTGGTGGCTGGAGGTGCTGGAGCGGCCCATGGTCACCGGCAGCGAGGCGATCTTCGACGAGGTCCTGTCGTTGCGCTTCCGTCATGGGCCGGAGGCTGAACCGGCCGGCACAGGGCGGCGTCGCGGGATGGAAGGGGCGGCCAGGTCTTCCCGCGACGCGCTGGCAGGTGCGGTGGGCTAGGAGGCCGCTTGCACACCGCAGGCCTCTCCGCTTCGTCGCTGCGCGACTCTGGTCGAGAGGACAGTTTTGTTTCTGTCCTTTAGACAGGGGGCGGTTCCCCTTAACTGAGGTGATCGTCCAGCGCCACCATCGCGGCGTTGTGGCCGGCCATACCGTGTACGCCGCCGCCGGGGGGCGTGGAGGCGCTGCAGAGGTAAAGGCGGGGGTTCGAGGTCCGGTACCAGCGAAGCGTGGGGCGGGCGATGAGTTCAGCCAGCGTCATGGAGCCCCCGGAAAGATCCCCGGCCAGGAGGTTGGGGTTCCACTGGGTAAAGTCTTCGGAGTTCCAGGTGCGGCGGGCCAGGATCACGTCGCGAAAGCCGGGGGCGAAGCGTTCGATCTGCGACTCGATGGCCTGGGTCCGGTCCTGGGTGGAGCCGGCGGGCGTGTGGCAGTAGGCCCAAGCGGTGTGCTGGCCGTCCGGGGCGCGCGCCGGGTCGAAGAGGCTGGGCTGCGTGAGGATCAGGAAGGGCCTGTCTTCTTCAGGCGGGGGGATGCGGCCGACAAAGGCGTCGTGCTCGGAGCGGGTCATCTCTTCGAGCGAACCGCCGATGTGGACTGTGGCCGAGCGGTTGCAGGCTGCGTCGCGCCAGGGGATCGGCTCGGAGAGGGCGTAATCGATCTTGAAGACGCCGGGGCCTCGGCGAAAGTGGGCGAGGCGGGTGCGGAAGGCGGGGGAAAGCGCCTCGCCGGCGATGTCCATCATCGATCGGACGGAGGTGTCGAACAGCGTGACGTCTGCGGGCGGCATGTCCGCGAGCGAGTGGATGGGGTGTTCGGGGACGATCTGTCCGCCGAGGTCGCGAAG
>CAXUNH010000329.1:0-2747 GCA_964252405.1 uncultured Acidobacteriaceae bacterium
GTGCGGGGCGCGCGCGGGCTCTGCGGGAGGGATACTCCGATGACGCGCAGGTGGCGAAGATCATCGAGCGGATACGGCCCCTTTTGCGCGGCTCTGCCGGATGATCGGTTACAGCCGTGTTACGGGGCGCTGGGCAGGGTAGATTAGGAACATAAAGGTGCTTGTAAGCGTTCCGGGCGCCCTGGGCGGCGCAGGTGGAGTGTGCTGTGTTGCCCCGACTCTCTGGGTGGTGCCGATGTGATGAATTGGAAGCGCTGGCGCAACACGATCGTGCTGATGTTTGCCGTGCTTGGGCCGGGGTTTATCACCGCCAACGTCGACAACGACGCCGGCGGGATCTACACGTATGCCACCGCGGGCGCGCAGTTCGGCTATGCGTTGCTGTGGACCATGATTCCCATGGCCCTCATGCTGACCTTTGCGCAGGAGATCTCCGCACGCATGGGCGTGACCACCGGCAAGGGCCTGAGTGAGCTGATTCGGGAGGAGTTCGGGCTGCGCACAACCGCGCTCTTGATGCTGGGCCTGGTGTTGTGCAACCTCGGCGATGTGGTGGGCGAGTTCGCGGGCGTAGCGAGCAGCACGCAGTTGTTTGGGATAAGCAAATACATTGCGGTGCCACTGGCCGCGGGGCTGGTGTGGTCGCTGGTGGTGTTTGGCGATTACAAGAAGCTGGAGAAGATCTTCGTGTTTCTCTCGTTCTTGTATGTGGCGTACATCATAACGGCGGCGTTGGCGCACCCGAACTGGAGCTTCGCGGTGCGCGAGACCATGCGGTTGCCGCGCATGACGGATCTGCGAAATCCAAGCTACCTGTTTCTGTCCGTGGGCATGATTGGCGCGACGGTGGCGCCTTGGCAGCAGTTCTACCTGCAGGCCTCGGTGGTGGACAAGGGAGCGGGCAAGGGGGAGCTGCGGTACGCGCAGGCGGATGCGGTCGTCGGCTCGATCTTCTCCGTGGTAGTTGCCGCGTTCATTGTGATCGCCTGTGCCGCGACGCTGTTCGCGAGTGGGCATCACACCATCAACGACGCAGGGGATGCGGCAGCCTCGTTACGGCCCCTGGGCGGCGACTATGCGTACCTGCTGTTTGCGTTCGGGCTGCTGAACGCTTCGTTGTTTGCGGCTTCGATCCTGCCGCTGTCGACGGCGTACACCGTGTGCGAGGCGCTGGGGTTTGAGTCGGGGCTGACAAAGCGCTTCCGCGAGGCGCCGGTCTTCTATTGGCTATACACCGGGCTCATTCTGGTCGGCGCCACCATCATCCTGATGCCGCATGTGCCGTGGGTAAAACTGGCGGTGTTGTCGCAGTTCCTGAACGGGATACTGCTGCCGTTTGTGCTGGTGTTCATGCTCGTTCTGGTGAACCGCAGTAGTCTGATGGGGCCTCTGGTGAACAGCCGCGGGTACAACATTGTGGCGTGGGGGCTGACGGGGCTTACCACGGTACTGGTCCTGGTCTGGCTCTTCGGACAGATCAAGGGACTCGCGTAGGCCGGCCTCCCCTTGACGAGGGCTACAGGTACTTGCCTTCAGCGAGCTCGCGGATCAAGTTCAGGTCGGCGGCGAGAAAGTCGAAGTCAGGCAGGCTGCGCAGGGTGGTCCAGCGCATGTCGTTGAAGATGCGGTTCTCCAACTCGCCCGAGAACGTGTCCACGCGAAAGAACTGAATCTCGATGATGGAGCCGTTCCGGTAGTTGTGGCGAATGGTGGTGAGACGTTGGCCGACGGTGGCATGGATCCCGAGCTCTTCGTTGAGTTCGCGGGCGAGGGCGGCCTCGGCGGTCTCACCATTTTCTACCTTGCCGCCGGGGAACTCCCACTTGGAGCCCATGGGCTGATCGGGGCGGCGCTGGCAGACGAGGATCTCGCGCCCTTGTTCCGCATCGCGGAGAATGAGGGCGGCTACCACGTGGCGCACGGGCCTGTTTGCTGACCGCGAGCTGCCGTTCAGTTTGCGGATGGGACGCTTCACCTCTCCTGCAAGTGTAAGCCGTTTGTTGGCGGGAGATTTAGGGCGCAGCAGGGCTGTTACTCGTGTTTTTCGGAAGACGGGATGGTCGTGGCCGCGGGATGGTAGATGGGCCAGCCTTCGCGGGCGCTGCGCTCCACCAGCGCCGGGGTGGGATTGATGGGGAACGCCTGGCGGGCGATCGCGAGCATAGCCGCATCATGGACGGAGTTGCCGAAGACGGCTTCGGGGCGTGTAACGCCCGCGGCGCAGAGGGCAGTGACTTTGCCCTCGTCGGTGGGGACATCGAGAAGGCGGTCAGTGATGACGCCGCTTTCGACGGCCACGCAAGCGGCTAGGACACGGTCTGCGGGGATGTTGAAACGGCGAACGCCCTCCTCAATCACCCAGTTGTTGGTGGAGCTGACGGCCCAGATGTCGGTGCCGCGTTTTTGGAGTGCGGTGACGACCCCGTGGAGTTCGGGGAAGATGTGGGGCTCGATGTGGTCGTGGAAGAAACTGGTAGCGGCTTTGCGGAGAGCGGCTTCGTCGAGCCCGGCGTAGACCTGGACCATTTCACCGCAGATGGCGGCTTCGGAGACTTCGCTCCTCTCGTAGCCGTCGTAGCGGCTCTTCAGCCAGGCGATCTTTTCCGCGCTCAGCAGGCCGGTTTCCATCGACCACCTCATGAAGGAGGAACCGGCGTCACCGGACCAGAGCGTGGCGGCCCCGTCGAAGCCCGCCGCGGGGGGGGGGCGGGGGGGCGCCCGGGGGCGGAGCGGGGGCGGGGGCAGTA
>CAXUNH010000330.1:0-2723 GCA_964252405.1 uncultured Acidobacteriaceae bacterium
AGACAAAGGTCGGGGTCGAGCAGACGACGCGCGACCTCTTGGCTGTAGGCGCGGCCGTTGCGGCTTTCTTCACCTTTCGCGTCCCACAAAGCGTTGTTGGCCTCGGTCGAGAAATGTTCTTCGAGGATGATTTTACCTTCCATGTCGAATCTCTCCTTTCTTCTGGATCCGTCCTCTGTCACAAACCGCTCAAAGCTCGACTTCCGGCCCTTCGGGGTTGCTGCGGAAGTTCCAAGTTCCGCCCGAGCGGAAGGTTGAGGCGGTTCCGAACGTGTCCTCCATGAACTGCATGTAGACGATTTTGCCTTCCTTGAACTTGGCGAAGATGCAGAACGGCGACGTGATGGCTTTTCCAAGCGTGTTGGACCTGTAAGTGAAACTGCCAAACACCGCCACGTTTTCGCCCGCTTCGACGGAGTCCTTGATTTCGATCCCCTCGTTCTTCCAATAACGCCCGACCTGGGCATACGTACTGAGCACTGCTTGGGGGCCTGTCCCGGTGCCCGCCCACGGCATGATCTTCTTCAGTTCAGCGTTCTCGTAATTGAGGGAGACATACGTCGCGTCGGGAGCCACGAGCGCGTCGATGACTTCCGGGTTCGTCGGGTCGTTGAGCATTTTCTGGATGGCCTGTGTCAGCGTGTGCGGCATGAGTTTCCTTTCTTTTTCTGCGGATCGTAAGATTGCGCCGGAGTGCTGTTCAAAGATTTCCTTTGTCTCACACGATGCCACCGGAGGGTGGCATGTCTGGAGTGAAGCAGTGCAAACGCGACGTATCTTTCATGAAAAACGACGAATGCTCAGAAGGCGGGTGTCTAGAATTATTTGTGAGGCACATCGCACATAGTGATGGCGATGTTCGGCGGACATGCACGTCGACTTTCCTGTTGATTGTGGGAAATGGTATAAGAGGGCAGCGATGTGCCGGCAACCGTGGCGAGGATATTTTTCGCTCAAAGTCCGCAGCCGCTTGGCCAGTTGCTGCTGGGTCGAGGTCGGCGGCGCTGGCTGATACCAGAAAGTAGCACATGAGAGCCGCAGGATGTGACACGCCGCCCGCCCGAAGCACAGCCCGCGCGCCACCACCGCGTGGGCCGCTTGTCTGCGATGCGCCGGGCCTACCATTTTTGGCGACGGCTTCGAGCGGCCCGTTCTGGAGCAGTGCTTCTGCCAACATCCTTTTGAGTTCGCCATTCTCGCGCTCCGGTTCCTTGAGCTTGCGCGCCTCGTCCAGGTCCATCTGGCCGAACTGCCGCTTCCAGCGGTGGAAGCTCACTTCGGAGATGTTGCCTACGGCTGGTACGAACACTGCGAGCTCCCTTACCTGCTCAAGCAGCTTGGAAACCGCTGTATGGATTCCTAACGGCAGGCAGGGCGAGGAACCCGGTGGCGCAACTCGCACCTCCCCGTGTGTCCTGCATCCATGAAGAGATAAGATCCATCCCGAACCGTGCGGCGAGAGATCGTGCCTGCGCGGGAGGTGCATGCGCACATCATCGTTCTCTTCCGCGCAGCAAGTTCCCAAGCTCCGCGACGCTGACGCCTTCACAGCTTCAGGATGCGGGCGGCGTTGCGCCAGGCGATCTTCTCGCGCACCTCCGGGGTGACCGGTGCCTTCTCAAACCACTCGTTGGCGGCGGTCATGCTCTCGAAGGGATGGTCCACCGAGTACAGCACCAAGTCCTCGCCGAGTCCTTGCAGCGCGCAGGCCAGCGGCGGGTCCGAGAACATGCCCGCGGTGGTGATCGCCACGTTGCGCCGGATGAGTTCGGCCGGCTTGATCCCGCCTCCTCCGCCAAACGCCCCGGCGCGCGCGTCCAGCCGCCAGAGCAGGTAGGGCAATGTCTCGCCCATGTGCCCGAGCAACAGCTTGACCTTCGGGTAACGCTCGAAGACGCCGCCGAAGACCAGGCGCAGCGTGTGGGCCGCCGTCTCGGCCGTCCAGCTCCAGGTCGCCCCGATCAGCTCGGGCCGGCCCGCGTAGGTCGGCGGCATGACCAGCGCGTCGGCCGCGTGCAGATACACGGGGGCCTCCAGCGCCTCCGCGCGTTCCCAGAACGGGCGGAAGCGGTCGTCGTCGAGGTACTTGCCGTTGGTGTGCCCGAAGATCATGACGCCCTTCAGCCCGAGCTGGCGCATCGCCCGCTCCAGCTCGTCGGCCCCCGCCGCCGGGTCTTGCAGCGGCACGCTGGCAAAGCCCGCGTAGCGCGTGGGATGCTGGCGGATGAGTCCGGCCAGGAAGTCGTTGGCCTCGCGCGCCAGTTGCATGGCCGGGGTGGGGTCCAGCATGCCCTGCACCACGCCCACGCTGGAGAGCACGGCCAGGTCGATGCCGGCGGCCGACATGGCCTCCAGCCGCCGCTCACCCACGTCGGTGATAACCGGACGGAGCTTGTCGATGGCCGCTTTGGGCGCGTCGGGGATCAGGGTCAGCCAGCGTTCGAGGTGGGCGGGTTCGTTGAGGACGAAGTGTTCTTCCAGGGCGATGCGTTTCATCGGGTGGTTAGGTTGAGTGGCGGAGGGAGTGGTTGCCTCGGCTGGCGGCGCCGCAGGCGCGGCCTCCAGCGTCGGCGCGGCAGGCAGCAGACTCGAAGCCCCACCCATGGCGAGGAGTTGGATCAGCTTACGTCTGGAGAGTCCTTCCATGGTGCTATGGATTCGGGATCAGCAGCCAAACTCGCGGTAAACAGCCGGCAGAATTTTTGCTAGTTGGTTGAACTCGG
>CAXUNH010000331.1:0-2722 GCA_964252405.1 uncultured Acidobacteriaceae bacterium
GATCCGCGTGTTGGTGGCGGAGTTGCGGGTTTCGCCGCGAACCAGGGTGCCGGCTTCCATCTGGGCGGCCAGGGTGGCGTTGGAGGTGGTGGCGGGGTAGATGCAGCCGCGGGTGGCGAGGATCTGGGACGAGGCCTGGACGGCCTGGGCGAAGTCGCCGCGCATTTCGGTGAGGGCGGCGAGGAACAGATTGCCGAAGCTGTGGCCCTTGAGGTCGCCGGAGGTGAAGCGGTGCTGGAAGAGCTGGGAGAGCAGGGTTTCGTCTTCGGAGAGCGCCACCATGCAGTTCCGCACGTCGCCGGGCGGCAGGATGTTCATATCCTCGCGCAGACGGCCGGAGGAACCGCCGTCGTCGGTGACGGTAACGATGGCGGCGAGGTCACAGATCCGGGCAAGGGTGTTCTGCCTGGAGAAGGGACGGCGACGGTCTTCGAACCCGAGGCTGGTGTCCGGTTGATGCGTGGTTAGCGGCGGCGAGGCGAAGTGCTTGAGCCCGCGGAGCAGGGTGGAAAGGCCCGTGCCACCGCCGATGGCGACGACGCGGAGGGGACGGGCTTGATCTCGGACCGGGCGCATCTGGCTGTCCACAGTGTAGGCGGACCGAGGGGCCTGGGGGCGTGGCCTCTTAGCTCTCGGGGTACAACAAATCGGTGAAGCGGGGATCCTCGGCCATGTTGACGAAGTCGGAGTCGCCGCGGGCCTGGATGCGGTTCATCGGATTGAGCTTGATGGCGCGTTCGAGGTGCTCCAGGCACTCGTGGCTGCGGCCCACCATGCTGGCCAGGAGCGCAAGGCCGTAGAAGGCGTAGTCGGCGGAGTCATTTTCGATGAGGATGTGCTTGAAGTGCTCGCTGGCATCGTCGTACTGGCCATGGTTCAGGAGCGAGATGGCGTAGTCGTAGCGCTCCTCGTGGGTGCGGAACTCCGTGGTGCCCTGATGAATCTGCGAGACGCAGGCGGCGATGTACATCCGGATGCGGTCGGCGAGGTCATGGGGCGCGCCTTCGAGCAGCGCGTTGAAGGCGTCGTGAGCCTCGTTGTACTTGCCGTGGCCCATCAGCGTAACAGCCTGCTCGTAGAGGGCGAGGAGGCTCTTCCGGTTGTTGTCTTCGGCGGGCGCGGGAGTTCCGGCCAGGGTGCGGGGCATGCGGCGAAGCTTGCCCTGCCGATCGTCGGTTTTGCTGTCCGGGGGAAGGGTTGCAGTATTGGCTGAGGAGATCGGGTGGGCGTTCTTTGTGGCCATGGTTCTCTCTGAGGGTCGCAATGCGGGTTGCGTGTCGCGGAATCGGGAGGGTGGTTTGTGGGCTGTCTGGGAGTTATAAGGGGTTTACCCCTGTTTGGTCAATCACCCTGCCGGATAGGTCGTCCGACGAGCTAAGTGGGCGTTCTCAGGAGACTTGGCGCCCGCGGTACAGAACGGGGTTCAGCGTGGGGTCGTTGTACATCTTCATTTGGCGATAGAGCTTGAAGCGGCGGCGGCCAGCGTGG
Source organism: uncultured Acidobacteriaceae bacterium (assembly GCA_964252405.1). Lineage (GTDB taxonomy): Bacteria > Acidobacteriota > Terriglobia > Terriglobales > Acidobacteriaceae > Granulicella. Next base: position 1,489 of record CAXUNH010000331.1, read on the forward strand.
ATTTCAAGCCAGAGTTCGGCGAGGCAGTGGGCCAGGTCCGCCCGCTGCGTCTCGAGAAGGGCGAGGCGGTCGCGGTTCCGGCTCCTGTGGGCTTCGGTGGCGTCCGCCCGCTCGATTTGTTCGGCGGTGTGGAAGATCTTGAGCGCCAGGATGGAGAGGCGGTCGATGATGAGGCCCGGTGTCTCGGAGTGAAGGGGAGCTTCGGGGTTCTGGGTCGGCGTGAGGTCCAGCAGGGAGACATCGAGTTGCTCGACAAGGTCGTTGCGGCGCTGGTTGAGGTTGTCGATGGCGTGCTTGACCCGGGCGATCTCCCCGTCGGTGGCCTGAGGGTCGCGGGCCGCGTCTTCTTCGTGCCAGAGGTCGAAGTTGGCGCGGTGCTGGGCGAGGATGAGCTCTTCCAGGGGCGAGTCGGGTTCAGGCGAGGGACGACCGGGGGCATGCCAGTGGGCGGTGGCGAGATCGTGGAGGCCGGGAATGCGGTGGGCGTGGAGCATGCGTTGTGGGCCGGCGCGCGCACGGGGTGGGTGCAGGCCAAAGAAGAGGGTAGCAGCCGAGGCCATTGCGCGTGGGCGGGGAGACGGCGAGACTGAGGGAATGGTCGAAGAAGGTGTGCGCCGGGTGTTGTTGTATCGCCTGGGCAGTCTGGGGGACATGGCCGTGGCAGTGCCGGCGCTGCGGCTGGTGGCCCGGGCCTTTCCGAACGCGGAGCGGCGCATGCTGACCAATGTGCCCGTGCATGCCAAGGCGCCTGCGGCGGCAGCGGTGCTGGACGGGTCGGGGTTAGTGCATGGCTACTTCCGGTATGCGGTGGGGACGCGAAGTCCGTGGGAGCTTGGCAGGCTGGCGCTGCAACTGAGGATGTGGCGGCCGGAGATTGTGGTGTACCTGGCGGCAGCCCGGGGGGTGGCGGCGGCGAAGCGGGACGTGCGGTTTTTTGGGCTGTGCGGGGTTCGGCGGATCGCCGGAGCTCCGCTGACCGGGGCGATGCAGGGGAACTTCTTTGGGGAGGAGCCGGGATCGGCTGCGGCGCAGGCCCGGTTGTTTGCGGGGGATCTGGAGATGGAGGCAGCGCGGTTGGCGCGCTGGGTGTCCCCGCTGGGCGATGCGGCGCTCGGGGAGCGGGGGAGCTGGTCGTTGGGCCTGACCGCAGCGGAGCGGGAGCGGGCGACGGCGGCCATCGGGGCGGAGGTGTTGCGCACGGGGCCTGTGGCGGTGAGTGTGGGCACCAAGGTGC
>CAXUNH010000332.1:0-2692 GCA_964252405.1 uncultured Acidobacteriaceae bacterium
ATTCTGAGGGCAGTGAGGATCCATCAGCCCGCCCCCTGGATGCGGGCAGCGCGCTCGAGCATGGATACGGCGTTCAGGGCGCCGGTGGGCTCGTCCTGGTGGCGAAAGAAGACATACGTCGGTGCTTCGGCGGACGCCGAGGTGAAGCGCTGGGCAAAGCTGTCGAGCTCTTCCGGCGTATAGCCCCCATCCCGACGGAGCCTGTAGCAGCGGAACGTTGCGGTCGTGATGTCCGGCGTGGCCAGGGTGTCCGTGTCGGCGATGCAGAGGGCGGCGTCCGCGGCGCGGAGGATCTCGTACGTGGCGTCCCTGAACCAGCTCGGGTGCCGGAACTCGAAGGCAATCTGCGGGGCTGGGGGTGTGCGCAGAGCCGGCGCCTGCAGGAAGGTGGAGAGGCGGGCGAGGTCTGCCTGGAAGTTCGGCGGAAGCTGGAAAAGAATCGGGCCGAGCTTCCGGGCTTCCTGCGCGGGTTGGAGCGCTGCGAACAGCGCGTCCAGGTGGTCGGCGCAATCCCGCAAGCGGGAGAAATGAGTGATCCGCTGGGGGGCCTTAAAGCTGAACTGAAAGCCCGGGGGCGTGGCGGCAAGCCAGCCCTGGAGCTGCGCACGTGCGGGGAGGGTGCGGAAGCTGTAGTTCACCTCGACAGCCGTGAGCACCGAGGCGTAGTGGTGCAGAAAGGCCTTCGCCGGGACCTCAAGGGGGTAAAACCCGGGCTTCCACGTGGGGTATGCCCAGCCGGAGGTACCGACGAAGAGGTTGGCGGGCGCGGGAGGCAGACTGCCGGCTGCGGCGGCGATGTATTTTGGAGGGCGCGGCACCTTATGTTTGGGCTCGTTCGCGGTCTTGGGGCTTCTTCCCGGGTGGCAACCGCGGCCAGGAGGGCGCGGTTGGGGCGGCTAGTGGGATTTGAACCCACGACATCGGCTTCCACAGAGCCGCGTTCTAACCACTGAACTATAGCCGCCGTCCGTAGGTGATTGTAGCGCATCCTACTGAGGGAAGCACGGAGCGTTGACGATGGCGAGCGCGAAGGTGGTGGAAGGGCAGATCCTACAGCCAGGCGAGTCCGCGCCGGGGCTGCACGACCGCTTCCGTGGAGCCGGCGGCGTGTTCCGGAACGAGAACCTGGACCTGCTCTCCAAGCTGCTGGACACGTGGTTTCGGGTGCCCGGGACGAATCTGCGCTTCGGGTTGGACGGCATCATCGGCTTCGTCCCGGGGATTGGGGACTTTCTGGCAGGGGCGGCGAGCTGTGTGATTGTTGTGGCCGCGTTCTTTCGCGGCGTGCCGATGATCACCGTCGCACGTATGGTGGCGAATCTTGGGATCGAGGTCGTCGTCGGCATCGTGCCCGTGCTCGGAAACCTGTTTGACATCGGCTGGCGAGCGAACCGGCGTAACTACGCGCTGCTGGAGCAGAGCCTCACCATGGGCCGGCGGGATACCTGGCGTGACTGGCTGTTCATGGGCATGCTGGCCCTGTTGCTGATGACCATGGCGATGCTGCCGTTTCTGTTGCTGCTGTGGGTGAGTGGATCCATCCTGCGCGGCTTGCATGTGCCGGGCTGGCGGTGAGAGTCCGGACTCCCGAACATGCCGGGCCGGATCACCGAGGTGCCCGGATAGGCAACAACCGGTACCTCATTGCGGTAGGATGGAAAAAGTCGGGGCGTAGCGCAGCCTGGTAGCGCATCTGCTTTGGGAGCAGAGGGTCGGGGGTTCGAATCCCTCCGCCCCGACCATCGTTGCGGTGCGGCTGCCAATCCGGGCCCTGTGCTGTGGCGGCTGTCCTTCTGCCCCGCAAACAAAGAAAGAGCGATCTCCCGAACCTGCTCTGCGGGGAGATCGTTCCATCCCGGCGGGTACATCGCTTGCCTATCTGAAGTGTCTCTTCCGGCGAAGTCACTTCCAAGTCCACTTAAGTGGCACGCCGCGCCCGCGAGGGGCACTCGGAGGGAGAAGGTGCCTACTCAACGCTGGTCAGGATAGCGCCTCGGGCGGGCAGTTCGATCCTCATCGTCCTCGCGTCGAAAGTGCATTTCCCTTGGCCGAATAGGTTTCGGGCGCTCTGGGCGGTGTCGAGGGCTGTGTCCTGCAGCGCTACCTGGATGTCCGCCGGTGCATCGCCGTTGTTGATGGCAAGCACGATGCGCTCGTGAGCGTCTGTGCGTGCATAGATCAGAGTCGATCCGTCGACTTTGAGGACCTGTTCCTCGCCGTTTTGGAGGGCGGAGTGCACCTTGCGCAGCTCGAGCAGGGTATGGACCCAATCGTGGACCTCACGCTGTTCGGGAGTGCGGGTGCTGGGAGTGAAGGCGCTTTGCGCGTCGCCGGGGAAGCCGCCCGGGAAGTCGCGGCGATTGTCGGGGTCCTCCCCACCCTGCATCGCGATCTCGTCGCCAGTGTAGAGCTGCGGCGTGCCGCGCATGGTGAGCAGCACCGCAAACGCGAGTTCGAGCTGCCGCGGCGTAGCACCCGGTTCACTGAGGAAGCGTATGGTGTCGTGATTGCCGAGGAAAGGAACGAGGCGTTCGGGGTGCGGGTAGAGTGAGTCCATACGCCACACCTCGGCGAGCCGGGTGAAGGGCAGGCCCTTGAGGAATACATCGCGCAGGGCGAAGTAGGTAGGAAAATCAAAGGGCGTGTAGAGGCCGGTGTGGGCGCCGTGGCGGGGCACGCCGCCGGCATAGGG
>CAXUNH010000333.1:0-2659 GCA_964252405.1 uncultured Acidobacteriaceae bacterium
CCAACCCCCAACCAGCAACCAGCAACCACCAACCAGCCACGAGCAACCAGCTACGGCCTCAAATGCAGCTTCGTGATGTCGTTAAACATCACCAGCACGGCGACCAGAATCAGGCACACAAACGCGACCTGATACACGCGCTCCTTGATCACCTGGTTCACATCACGGCGCATCAACGCCTCAATGATCAGGAACAGAATCATGCCGCCGTCAAGCACAGGGAAGGGCATGAGGTTCAGGATGCCGAGATTGATGGAGATCATGCTCATCAGCCCGAGCAGCGTCCAGTAGCCGTTCCGCGCAGCCACATCGATCATCTGCGCCATGCCCACGGGCCCGCTGACGGACTTCACCGCCACGTCGCGCGTAAACATGCCCTTCAGCACGCGCAGGATCAGCGTGGCGTTGTCGGCACTGTCCTTGAGCGACTGCCGCACGGCTTTGGGGAACGGTAGTTGCACAACATCGCTGGGCATCGGCTGCGTGGAGAAACCGAGGCGATACCCTGTTCCGCGCCCGTTGCCGGGCAGCTTGCGCGGTGTCACCGGAAGCTGCAGCATCTGACCGTGCCGCTCGACCGATAGCACGGCGGGTGCACCGTTGCGGTCTTTCAGATAAGCCAGCAGCGTGGGGACGGAGTGCAGCGTCAGGTTATCGATGCGCACCACGTGATCGCCGGGTTGCAGTCCCGCCTGGGCTGCGGGCGTATCTCCCGCAACCGACTCGACCCCGATGGGACCGGGCTGTTGCCGGGGCAGAAAGCCCATGTCTTCCAGCATCGTCTCGCTGGGGTCGCCGGAGCTGTCCATCGGCGGCGTTGTGATCGTGGAACTCACGGTCTGGCCGTTGTGCAGAAAGCTGAGCGGAAGCGTCTTGTTGGAAGCGAGCGCGCTCTCTTCCATGACTTGAAACCACGTCGGATTGGCCTGTCCGTTGATGCTCAGAATCGTGTCGCCGGCGGACATGCCGTCCCGCGCGGCCGGTGTGTTCGCCGCAACGTAGTCGACGACGGCGGGACCGTTCAGATATTGGCTCACCTCATGGTGAAAGTGAGCGATCAAGAAGAACAGCACGAACGCCAGGATGAAGTTCGCGACGGGACCCGCGAGCGCGATGAGGACGCGCTGCCAGCGAGGATGTGCATTGAAATCACCGGGGTCGGACGCTGCCTCACCGGGTTGGTCGCCCGCAAATTTGACGTAGCCACCGAAGGGAAGCAGGTTGAGACGATAATCCGTTCCGCCATGCTCTACGCCGAAGAGACGCGTGCCAAAGCCGATGGCGAAGGCCTCAACGCGCACGCGGAAGGCTTTTGCCATGGCAAAGTGGCCGAATTCGTGAACCAGCACCATGAAGCCGAGCACAATCAGGAACTCGACGATGACCTGTAGGAGATGCATGCGGGCGGGAGAGACCTCGTGAAGTGACCTGGTGCAGCCGGGTCAGGCGGGCACGGCGACTGCCTCGCGCGCCTGTTCGCGGGCTCGCGCATCCAGCGCCAGCACCTCGGGAATGGACGCGGGCGAGGCGGCTGGGGTGAGCGCCAGAACCTGTTCGATTGTACGCGGGATACCCAGGAAAGGCAGATGCCCCGAAAGGAAGGCGTCTACCGCTATTTCGTCAGCCGCGTTCAGCGCGATGCAGTGCGCCTGGCTCTTCGCGGCCGCCTCGTAGGCAAGCCGGAGGCAGGGAAAGCGCTCGAAGTCGGGTCCCTGGAAGTCGAGCTGCCGGAGGGCTGTCATGTCGAAGGTCAGGTCGCTTGCGATGCGGTCCGGCCAACTGAGGGCGTAGAGGATGGGCAGGCGCATGTCGGTGACCGAGATCTGGGCAAGGATGGATCCGTCAACGTACTCGACCAGCGAGTGGATGGTGGACTGCGGATGTACCGTGACGCGGACGCGATCCGGGGGCAGGTTGAAGAGGCGGCACGCTTCGATGATCTCCAGCCCCTTGTTGAGCATGGTGGCGGAGTCGACCGTGATGCGCTGGCCCATGTTCCAGGTAGGGTGCTTGAGCGCCTGTGCGGGCGTGATGTGCTCGAACTCGCCCAGCGGTGTGTTGCGGAAAGGACCGCCTGAAGCTGTCAGCCAGATCTGCTTCACCTCATGGGCTTCACCGCCGCGCAGGCACTGGTGAACCGCATTGTGCTCGGAGTCGATGGGGAGCAGGACTGTGCCGCGCTCGCGTGCGGCGGCCAGGATGAGGTCGCCGGCCGCGACGAGGCACTCCTTGTTGGCGAGGCCGACGGTCTTGCCGGCGAGCACCGCGGCGTAGGTGGCTTCGAGGCCGGCGACGCCGACGATGGCCGACACGACGAAGTCCACGTCCGGGAGCGCGGCAACGCGTACGGTTCCGGCTGTGCCGTGCACGACTTCGGTGCCGGTGATGGCGGCTTCGCGCAGCCGGGTGCGGAGCGTATCGGCGAGTTGCTCGCTCCCGACGCTGATCACCTGCGGACGCCAGCGCCCGACCTGGGCGAAGGCGAGGTCCAGGTTGCTCCCAGCGGCGAGCGCCACAGGATGGAACCGGTCAGGGTAGGTCTCACAGAGGTTCAGGGTCGACTGACCGATGGATCCGGTGGAGCCGAGGAGAGCGATCTTCTTCACAGGATTATTTTAGCGAGTGGCTGGTGGCTGGTGGCTGGTGGCTGGTGGTTGGT
>CAXUNH010000334.1:0-2639 GCA_964252405.1 uncultured Acidobacteriaceae bacterium
GACTTCCTCCGCAACCGGGGGAGTTCTCCAAGCCACGCAGACCACCGAAGGCGAGCAGCCCTCCACCGAGGAACAGGTGCCGGATGTCCTCAACCCCACGCCCTCCGACTCGACGGACGCCAATGGCATTCCCAGCCCCGGCGCCAATGCACCTGACCTGCCCCTCCGGACGCACACCCGCCGCGCGGCCCGCTGTCTTCCGCCGCCCGAGACAGCACAGCAGCCGCTGGTGAGCTGGCGCCTGGCGCAGCGCGTCTTCTTCGACCCGACCTTCGGTCACGCCGTGCTTCGCAACCGCCGCAATCTCTTCGAATCGACGCTGTCGCTGTCCGGCATCGCGTTCCTGACCGAGCCCCGCAACATCTCGCCGCTGATCTCACGCCTGCGCGTCCGCACCTCCGGGCACACTGACCTCGAGTGGGACTTCGACCTGGATACCGGGGCGCGGAAGTTCACCAGCTCCAACGTCTTCCTCGACGCCCACGAGGGCAACTGGTTCGGCGGCATGAGCTACGCCCGCCTCAACGCCCCCGGCCGCTTCGCGACCGAGGTCATCGATACCAACCAGAACGCCTCTCTGCAAACCTCGCCAGTGTCCAACTTCTCGCAGCTCCGCTTGCTCATCGGCTACGGCGTGCCCACAAAGCCGGGCCTATCGATCGCCGTCAACAGCGGCCTCGACCTCATCCGCGGCGACTCGCAATACACAGCCGTCCAGACGGGCTACAACTGGAACTGCTGCGGCTTGGCCGTCGAATACCGCAAGTACAATCTCGGCACGGTGCGCGACGAAAACGCCTACCGCTTCAACTTCACCCTCGCCAACATCGGCGCGGCCGGCAACATCCGACGGGCGGAGCGGCTGTTCTAGCTCTCAGAACGCCAGTACCTGAAGCCCTGGCATTCGCCGGAAGTGCCGCAGGTTGGTCGTCACCACACCGTATCCGAGGTAAAGAGCCGTTGCCCCGATGAGCAGATCCTCAAAGGCAAGAGTGTTCCCCAGCGCAGCTTGCTCTCCTTCAATCTGCCCCGCAAGGTGCGCAATCTCAAACGTGACGGGCACCAGGGCTATCTCGCGATAGATCTCTCTGGCGAACCCCTCCCGGCGCTGGCGGGCCGCTGGATTCGGCGCTCGATAGATCCCGTGAGTGAACTCGGCGACGCTCACTGTAGAAAGCGCCACATCAGGGTCACCAAACAGTTCAGCGAGCTGCCGCAACAGCTCAGGACCCGTCTGCGCTCGTCGCTCGCCCCTCACAAGCACACTCGTATCGAGAACTACTCCCATGTGTCATCGGGACGGGGACGTTTGTCGCGGTTCTGGATGATCTCTCGCATGTCCGCAGCGAAATCTTCATCCATCACCGGCTCGCTTCCCGTAATCTTCGCGCGTTCTTCCATGCTCGCGAGGATCTCGGAGAGTCGCCTGACTGGCTGGCTCGCGCTCTTCAACACCACAGGGGGCAACATTGGATCGTCGATGATGATCTCCTCGCCGGCGCGCGCCCTTGCAAGGACTCCGGCAAAATCTCGAGCCGCTTCCGCCGCTGTCATGTGGATTGCCATGCGGCCATGGTACCTCCATGCAGTGCTCCGGATCGGACCGGCCTGGCCAGCCTCGCCCCACGCCGGCTCACCTTCCTCACCTGCGATAATCAAACCACTGTGCGTCTCTTCCACCTGGCCTTCCTTCCCCTGCTCGCCACCGCCCTTCTGACTCTCGGCTGCCATGCGCAACAACCCGCCGCTCCAGGGACATCCGCGACCGCCGCAGGCAGCCCGTCCACGGCGTCCGGGCTTTCCCCTGAGCTGCAGCGCAAGGTCGAAGTCATGCTGCGCCAGAAGGCGAATCTTCCGCCGGAGACGGTCGTCAACGTCGGCGGCCTTAGCCCCTCCGAGTTCTCTGGCTACGACACCCTGACCGTCACGGTCGTCAACGAAGGCCGTGTCTCCAAACCCATCATCTTTCTGCTCTCGCGCGATCATAAAACGCTCGCCCAGATCAACAAATTCGACATCTCCGGCGATCCCAAAAAATTCATCTCCGCCGACGGCCGGCCCTTCCGCGGCGGCCCCGCCGACGCGCCCGTCACCATCGTCGCCTTCGACGACCTCGAGTGCCCCTTCTGCGCCAAGCTCCACACCAAGATCTTTCCCGCCATCACCGAGCGTTACGGCGACAAAGTCCACATCGTCTACAAGGACTTCCCCCTCGAGCAGCACCCCTGGGCGACCCACGCCGCCGTCGACACCAACTGCCTCGGCACCCTCTCCAACGACGGCTACTGGTCCGAAGTCGACTACATCCACGCCCACGCCGGCGAGATCGGCGCCGATCCCAAAGACGCCAAGGCTGAGAAAACACTCCCCCGCGCCACCGAACAGCTCGACAGTCTCACCCGTGAGCAAGGTCAGTTCCGCAAGGTGGACATGACCAGGCTCAACGCCTGTCTTGCCAAACAGGACGCCACCGCCGTGAACGCCTCCCGCGACCAGGGCCTCAAAGTGGGCGTAGACTCCACCCCGACTCTCTACATCAATGGCGACAAGATCGACGGCGCCGTCTCGCTTGACTTCCTCTTCGGCATCGTCGACCAGGCCCTCCGCGTCGCCGGCGTGCAACCACCCCCGCCCTACAA
>CAXUNH010000335.1:0-2570 GCA_964252405.1 uncultured Acidobacteriaceae bacterium
TCTCCAGCCACCGCCGGAGGTCCTCGGAACTCACCGATCCCGTGCTGTTGGACGCCTGCCGCGCATGCTCAAACACCTCACGGCTCACATAGATCGGGCAGTCCGACCGCAGTGCCAGCGCAATCGCATCGGACGGCCGCGAGTCGATGGCAACGACCTCGCCCGCCTGGTCCAGCCAGATCGTCGCGTAAAACGTGTCCCCCCGCAGCGCCCCCACCACCACACGCGGCACCCGCGCATTCAGCCCGGAGATCACGTTGCGCAGCAGATCATGCGTCATGGGCCGCGGCGTGGTCGACTTTTCAATCTCCAGCGCAATCGCGTTGGCTTCAAACAGGCCTACCCAGATCGGCAACACCACCTCGCCGCTCAGGTCGTTCAGCACGACGATGGGCGAACGGTTCGAGGGATCCAGCATCAGGGCCCGGATGCGGACCTCAACCTCCGGAGCCGCCGCTTCGTCCACTTCGTGCTCGGATTTGACGCCGGGAAGATGCATTACGCCTTTAGTTTAGCGAAGGTACGCCGAGAGCCGCGAAACAACAAGAGCACTCCCGTGTACCCGTAAGATGCTTATGCTCCGGCGATCGGAAAGCGCGCATTCAGCGCCTGGTGCGCAAGCAGGGCGGCGGAAGGCGCCACCATGCCCCCGGCCGCCTCACCCGCCAACGAGTTCGGGAAGACCTCCGTGATACGCACGTCCACGTAGCTGCCCACTGCCGGAACGCTGGCAGAAACGAAGTTCACCGTCTTGTTCTGCGTCGAACGCCCAATCGCCTGTCCCCGGACGGCGTTGAAGCCCTCCACCATCACCGGCATCACCTCGCCAACGTGCCGCCCGTAGCTGGTCCGTTGGATCTCTCGCTGCCGCGCGTTCAGAATGGCCAGCCTCTCCACCTTCACGGCCTCCGGAATCGAGTCCTCCATGTGCATGGCCGGGGTGTTCGGCCGCGGCGAATACTTGAAGCCAAAGATCGCGTCATAGCGCACCGCGTCCAGCAGGGTGATCGTCTCTTCAAAGTCACGATCCGTCTCCCCCGGAAAGCCCACGATGATGTCGCTCGTAATCGAGATATCCCGTTGTGCCGCATGCATCAACGCAATGCGCTCCAGGTACCACTCCCGCGTGTACTCCCGCTGCATCCCCCGCAACGTCGCCGAAGACCCCGACTGCACCGGCAGATGCACGTGGTTGCAGAGCTGCGGATAGGCGTCGATGGCATCCACAATGTCCTTCGTGAACTGCCGCGGATGCGACGTCGTAAACCGCACCCGCTGAATGCCCGCGACCTCACCCACCGCGACCAGCAGCTCCGCAAAACTCCGCTTGCCGCTCGGGTCCACGTAGCTGTTCACGTTCTGCCCCAGCAGCTGGATCTCCGTGTACCCCAGCGCGGCGATCCGCTGCGCCTCCGCCAGCACAGAAGCCGACGTCCGCGACCGCTCCTTGCCGCGCGTATACGGCACCACACAGTAGGCGCAGAACTTGTCGCAACCCTCGATGATCGTGATGTACCCACGGTGCGGGTTTGACCGCGACGTGAACTCCGTGTCGAACGTCTCGTCCGTCTGCCGGTCATCCAGCCCCGTGATGCGTCGCTCACCAGCCTCCAGCCGCTGCAACATCTCCGGCAAGTTCCGGTAGCTCGCCGAGCCCGCCACGATCGACACATACGGCGCGCGCTCAAAGATCTTCTCGCCTTCCTGCTGCGCCACGCACCCCAGCACGGCAAACTTCTTGCCCTCGCCCTGCATGCGCTTGTACTCGTTCAGCCGATGGAAGACCTTCTGCTCCGCCTTGTCGCGGATTGAGCAGGTGTTGTACAGAATCAGGTCCGCCGCGGATTCATCCGTGACCTGCGCATAGCCCTCGCGCTCCAGCGTGCCGACCACCTTTTCGGAGTCGTGCGCATTCATCTGGCAGCCAAAGGTCTCAATGTAAAACGTCTTCGCCATCTCACCCAAACCCAACCCACAGTATAGCTTTCCACGCGGTCCCTACCCGGCATGCCCGCTCCAGAACGCAAACGCAGCGCACGCTGAGTACGCAAAGTCCCGCCGGCGAACACACCGCGTACTCTGCGCACGCTGCGTTTGCCGTTCGCGGTACAGTAACTCCTATGGTCGACATCGAACTCATCGCCAACCAACTCCGCGCCTACGGCCACACCGTTACCCACATTCACAACGCTCCCAACAACGGCGGTACCTACGAGTTCACCGTCGACGGCAACATCGTCACGCTCGAAGAAGCCCGCGCTCTGCTCGCCGCCGACGAAGAGACCGGCAAGCCCAAACACCCCGTAACCCGGTAAAGACCTGTCATCTCGACCGGAGTCTCGCACTCCACCGCGAGACGTAGTGGAGAGAGACCTGCGTTTTGCCCGTAGAGCCACAAACCCCAAAGGCCAGGCAACAACCTGGAGGACCCGGAACCGATGCCCCTCGACGAAAAGAACCAAAACACCCTCTCCCGCCGCCGCTTCCTCCAAACCACCGCGCTCACCGGCGCCGCCGCCCTCACGCCCGCCGCGGCCGAAGCCCAGGCCACCTATCCCAAGGGCACGCAC
>CAXUNH010000336.1:0-2570 GCA_964252405.1 uncultured Acidobacteriaceae bacterium
GAATCAGACATCATCCCAAGCCGATACCCCAACCCCGTTCAAGCGATCGCCGTGCCGCCCACGCCGCCGGCTTGCCAAGCCGGACCGCTTCTGCTTAAACCCCGCCTCCGCGACCCGCCGCAAGGCGGACGCGACGCCGTGAGCGGGCGTAGCTCAGTGGTAGAGCACAACCTTGCCAAGGTTGGGGTCGAGGGTTCGAATCCCTTCGCCCGCTCCAAATTACCATCAGATTACAATGACTTGGGGAGTGCGGCTTCCTGGTTGCCTGTGTGTCACGGATCGTGGTGTCCACATGGTGTCCACCGGGCAGCAGTCACATCTCTGTGAGACCTATGCCCGCGAGCGGGGCGCCGGTCAGTTGCAGCGCCTTGGCGGCGGCGACTCGCTCACTCTCCCCTGTCCGGGATGGCCGCTCGACGGCAGAGCGTTTCTGACTCCCGGCGACCGCGCCAACGAGGAGACGCGTTTAGGTTCGCTGGCTCGTTGCGGGGTTTCAGGGGCTCGCTCCTCGGCGGCACCTTGAGTGGCCCCCCGGAGGCAGCTCTGCCGTAGCAGCAGACCTTCGCCGACCAGCCTACCTCCGAAAGCTGATGGGGTGGACGCCCCCCGACGGCATCAATGTGCCAGAGTGGATTGTCGAGATCACACTGAGGGAGACGTCCGTGTCAGAGGTTACCACGATCGGGCTGGATATCGCCAAGCAAGTTTTTCACGCCCACGGCGCGGACCAGGCCGGCCGCACTATGTTCAGTCGCAAGATCACCCGGAGCAAGCTCCTCGGGTTCTTCGCCGCCCAGCCGGCCTGTCTGGTGGCTATGGAAGCCTGCGGCGGCGCCCACCACTGGGCGCGCGAGCTGACGCGGCTTGGGCATACGGTCCGGCTGATCCCGCCGGCTTACGTGAAGCCGTTCGTGAAGCGGCATAAGAACAACGCTGTCGATGCTGAGGCGATTTGCGAGGCGGTGCAGCGGCCGGGCATGCGCTTTGTGGCGGTGAAGACCGAGGCGCAGCAGGCGGCCGCCATGGTGTTTCGGACCCGCGACCTGCTGGTGCGTCAGCGTACCCAATTCATCAATGCGCTCCGGCCATCTGGCGGAGTACGGGTGGGTGGCCCCGCGGGGAACGGCCCACATGGCGATGCTCGCCGATCTGCTCGAAGAGGAGGAGATGGCCTCGTCGCTGCCGCAAGCGGCGCGGGCCATGTTGAAGGTGATGACGGACCTGATGCCGAGCTCGATGGCCAGGTGGCGGAGCTGGACAAGGAGATCGCCAGGCGCGCCCGCGAGGACGATGCGGCGCGACGGCTCATGACGATCCCCGGCATAGGCCCGGTTACCGCCACCGCCATCATCGCACTCGCCCCTGCAGTAGAGACTTTCTCGAAGGGCCGTGACTTCTCCGCCTGGCTTGGGCTCACGCCTCTCCAGAGCTCTACCGGCGGCAAGCAGAAGCTCGGCGCGATCTCGAAGATGGGCGAACGAACCATCCGGCGGCTGCTCATCATCGGAGCCAGCGCCGTGGTGAAGCAAGCTGTCCTACGTGGCGCGCCGGCAGGGTCATGGCTGGAACGCATGCTGGCGCGCAAGCCGCGGATGCTCGTCTCGGTGGTGCTCGCCAACAAGATGGCGCGCACGGTTTGGGCGCTGCTAACCCGGCAGGAGAATTATAAGGTTCCGGCCGCGGCCACGGCGTGAGTCGGGCGGCGGGTCAGAGGTCGTCGGAGGCCTAGTCGGTCGAAGGAGGGTATAGCGCAACAGTCGGCGAGACGGGGCTGGAGAACCAGAGAATGGCAGAGCGCATCAAAGCGCGGAAAGCTGATGTGGATCCAGTCCGCGAACTCCCATACAGGCCCGCAGCCAAGGCGCTGCTTAGAGAGGCCGGACAGATGGCAGCATCCGACTACGCGCCCACCTCCATTTAACCGCTTGCGTTTTCAGGGGCGTCCACAGATGCCATCAGCCCGAACCTGGCCCTAACTGCCTCTTCACTGGCGTCGAGAGGGGCCGGTCCCTGGAGGTGCCTCCAGACCGGGTGGCAAACGGTCGTCGATCGCCTTCGAACGGGTCGAGGTCTCTGCGAAAGCGCGTAAGACTTGGGCGGCAGTCGACGCCCAGAGAAACGCGCGACCCGGGTGGAGCGGACGTTGCAAATCCTCTGCTCCAGCGTCCCACCGCCACAAATCGGCACGGGAACGGCATACACGAGCTGCGCTTGCGGCCACGCTCATTGTACCGTTCGCTTTCCTGGGGGAATCGTTACGCATGGGACTCCGCGACCTTCCGACAACGCCACACTTCAGCACTTCCACGCACAAGGTGCTGGAGCTTTTCTATGTGCCCGCGCTCCGGCTTGCGACGAGCTATGATCGAGGTGTCGGCTACTTCACGTCGAACTGGCTTCGGCTCGCCGCAACAGGTCTAGCCACGCTGGCAACAAATGGGGGCAAAGCTCGGATCATTGCCAGCCCCAAATTGGACCGAGAGGATTGCGCCGCGCTGAGCCAAGGCGCTGACGCTTGCAACGATCCGAAGCTACGGTTTGCTCTTGAACGCACGGTCGCGGATCTCGAG
>CAXUNH010000337.1:0-2567 GCA_964252405.1 uncultured Acidobacteriaceae bacterium
GAGACGATGCGCCTGGAGGGCGCCGAGTTCGCCCGCCTGCTGCACGGCCCGGAAGCCCGCGAGGCGCTCGCCGCGGCGGCCGAGAAGCGCGCTCCCGACTGGAGCCGCCTGGCCTCCGCGGCCGAGTAGCACCGCGTTGCGTTGACAACCGCCCGCCATCGGGAATAGTCCGGCGCCTGACGGAGGGGTGCCCGAGTGGCTAAAGGGGGCGGACTGTAAATCCGCTGCTGTAATGGCTACGTTGGTTCGAATCCAACCCCCTCCATACCCGCTGCGGGTGGACCCTTGTCGGTCAGATACTTAGTCTAGAACAGCGACTTACGGTGCCTCTGGTGATACAAAGAGGTGGTCCATATATGTCTCTGGCGATGGCACGTCCCTACAAGCATCCAAAGACTGGCGTCTACTGGTTCCGGCGAACCGTCCCAGCCGATCTTCGGGCCGCTGTTGGCAAACGGGAACTGAAGACCACGCTTGGGACGAAGGACCCCGTTACCGCGAAGGCCGCTGCTGGACCGGTAAGCGCGCGCTATGAGGCGATCATCGCCAGGGCGCGGGAAGGACAGACGGAGATCACCGGGCGGGATGTCCATGCTCTTTGTGGCGTCTGGTATCGAGAGGAAGTTGCGCGGCGCGGAGACGATCCAAACGGCAAACAGGCGGATGACGAGATCACGTGGGCGTTGTCTGGCTACAAGGAGCACGGTGATCCCCTGGCACCAGCCGGAGCCCGTGAGAAGGCGACAGCGAAGGCGCTGCTAGAAAGGCATGGCTTCGTTGCCGCACCTGCCAGTATCCATCGGGTCGCCAACGCCCTGATGGAGGCTAGTTGGCTCATCGAGCGCTACACCCTCCGACGCGCTATGGGCGACTGGTCTCCCGATGCGAACCTTGACCGCTTCCCCGCGCTCAATTGTCTCCAATCGAGGCAATCCCTCTCAGCCGTCTCCTTCGGCTCCCTTGTGGCCGGTTGGGCAGCCGAAAGGAGCACAACTGGCAAGGCGCTCTATGACCGGGAGCGGACGGCGAAGGCGTTGGAGACGTTCCTAGGCCACGACGACGCCACACGGGTCACGGCTGATGACGTCGTGCGCTGGAAGGAAGCCCGCCTTGCAGCGGGTCGTTCCGTCAAAACGGTGTCCAACGACATCGGGGAACTGCAACCGATCTGGAAGTGGGCGAAGACGAACCGCAAGCTGTCATTCGCTGAGAACCCGTTTGCTGGCCTGTCGCCACGCATCAAGAAGACCGGACAACGCGCACGGGTCGCATTCACGGACGAAGAAGCCCGGCGCATCCTTGAGGCCGCCAGGGGGGAAACAGGCGCTTTGCGTTGGCTGCCATGGGTCGCCTGCTTCACCGGCAGCCGCATAGCGGAGGCTTGTCAATCCAGGCGCGAGGATATCCGGCAGGCGGAACCCGGCGGCCCCTGGCTGCTGCACATCCACAGCGACGGACCGGATCGAACCCTGAAGACGCCGCAGAGTGAGCGCATGGTGCCGTTGCATCCTGCCCTGATCGCGGAAGGCTTCCTGGAATACGTCGCCACCCTGCCCGCTGACTCCGCCCTGTTCCCCGACATCAGGCCGGACAAGTTTGGTTCGCGCGGAGGCACTGCGACCAAGAACCATGGTCGTTGGGTTCGGCAGACGGTCAAGGTCACCGACACACGCAAGGACCCGGCTCACGCTTGGCGTCACCTGTTCCGTGAGCGCGCGCAGCGCGCCAACGTGCCCCAGCACGTCACTGAGGCTCTGATGGGACACCTGAACACTGCCAACGAAAGCGAGGGCTACGGACGCGGCTTACGGTTCATGCCCGAGGTAACCGCACCGCATGTCGCGAGCATGAGCAGCCCTCTATAGCAAATCTGAGTCAGAACCACCCTAGTATTCGCTAGGTATGTGCCCACTGCACTGGCGACAATTCAGGCGGTCGTAGTTGACGCCTGCTGCCGAGTGCCAGCATAAATGAGCACCTACTAGATACTACCCCAAACACGGGAAGCAATGATGGACAATGTTGCTGTGACGGAGCCTGCAATCCCGTCGCGTCCCGTGCTACCCTTGAGCGACGATAGGGCCTCCCTGCGCACCCTAGCGGCCCAAACGGCCCTTGAGACCCGCAAGGCCGCCATGGCACTCCAAGGCGAATACCTGAAGCACCTCCGCGAAGCAGCCGGGATGACGCAATTTGAGGTCGCCAAGGCCATTGGCTTCGACAAGGATACCATGGTCGGGCACTGGGAAACCGGCCGGTGCTGGTGCGCAGCAGCCCATCACGTCCGCCTAGCCGATGCGTTGGGCGTTGACCCGACGAACATGGTCTTTCGTTTGACGGTGTTCCGCAACCTGGGGCTGGCGCGCCTGGCGCAGCGGACGCCGGATCAGTTGATGAAGCACGCTCAGGACAGCGAGGCGACGGCGCGCAGGGTGGATCACATGCGCAACCTGAATCGCAACAGCAAGGGCGGCCGGTAGTCTGCCCAGGTCCCCCAGGGCCGCCCGTGGTCCGAATGGCAGCCCGCAACATCCCCGCACCACAGCCCATCGTGTGCTGCTCCTGAG
>CAXUNH010000338.1:0-2565 GCA_964252405.1 uncultured Acidobacteriaceae bacterium
CAGATCGGCGGCCTCAGGCATCAGAGGCCTGACCTCCCAGCCAACCTCCGTCTTTCTGCGCGCCGTTTTCTGATGGGCACCGGTCTTCGTTCCTCGGCTATGACGGCCGCGGATGGTCAAAAGACGCTGCTCGAAGTCGACGTCGCCCCAGCGGAGGTTCAGGATTTCGCCCTGCCGCATGGCTTGCGCCAAGGCGAGCTTGGTCACCGGCAGGTCGTCGGGCCATTCGGACTTTGCGACGGCGTCGATCAGCCGCTCCTCCTCGTGTTTTGGGGCTTCCAGGCCTTGCTCAACCGCCTCTCTGATAGCTGCCTGAGACGGAGGCAGGAGGCGGCGGTCGCGTCTGACGTCGGCGCCGTCAGGACGGGACACGGCCTTTGCAGTTGCCGGGTTCATCGGCATCGGCAGATCCCACTCGGCCATGGCGTGGGCGATGATGCCAGCTAACAGGTTCAAGCGCTTGACCACCGTCCCGGCAGAGTAGGTTTCCTGCTGTCTGTCCCTGAACCCTCTCACGGCTGATGCGGTGAGCTTTGAAAGCTTGAGCTTGCCGATGGCGTCACCGGTTATGGCCGGAACATGTCCCAGGTCTTCGGCGGCGCCCCGTCTACTGCCGCCGACCTGCATCTGCGCCTTGATGAAGCGCTGGGCCAATTCCTCAAGCGTGGTCTGGTCCAAGGACCGCCGATCGACGAAGGTGCCCTCGCGGACCTTCACAGCCGTTCCTTCGAGCCATTCCCGGGCTAGGCGGGCGGTCTCGAAGGTTTTGGTTTGCCGGGTGCCGTCGACAAGCTTCCGAGCCCGGTATTGCGCAGCGCCGCGACAGGACACGCCTTGTGGGAGGGCCCTGCCGGTGGCGGGGTCCAGCTTGTTATCGTCGTTTTTGGTCCGCGCCATTGGTCCAACCTGCCTCCTCGCGGAGGGGATTGGACCATAATTGGTCCAACAATCAACGGTAAATCAAAAAAGGCTTGGCGTCCCGTAGGGGATTCGAACCCCTGTTACCGCCGTGAGAGGGCGGTGTCCTAGGCCTCTAGACGAACAGGACGTGGCCGGCGCGTGACTTAGGACGAAGAAGGGGGGTTCGCAAGCCTGTTCCGCAATGCAGCGGCTCGACGACCCGTGCGACAGGCGTCCGAACAATAGCGAACCTCGGGCCAACAAGCGG
Source organism: uncultured Acidobacteriaceae bacterium (assembly GCA_964252405.1). Taxonomy (GTDB): domain Bacteria; phylum Acidobacteriota; class Terriglobia; order Terriglobales; family Acidobacteriaceae; genus Granulicella. The sequence goes on from CAXUNH010000338.1 coordinate 1,169, forward strand.
CCCATTTACGGCGCCAGGCGAACGGGCGCCCACACGCGGCACACAGCTTCTCGGGTCGCGGCGTCTTCACGGGGGCAGGCCGATATGGGAGGTGGCCCGGCCGGTGCGGGGATCCACCAGCACGATCCGATCCGGGCCGCCGCCGGTGAGCAGGATGACAAGGCGGTCCCCGGCCGATGCAACGGATTGGAACCGCGTGCCAGGGGGCTCGTCCAAAATCAGGCTGGCCTGGACGGACGAGGCGGAGAGACGGTGGACGATCGTCACGGCGAGCGTGGCCACACCCACCGCGATCAGCACGCCCATCGCCACGACCAGCGCCAACAACGCCCGCATTCAGCTTCGCTCCCCTTGCAGCGCGCGCACGCCTATGTTGCCCCGTATGAGGGATTTGCCAGACGGCCCCTGGTCCATCATCGCCGGCACGGAGGATTCCGGCTCGAGGCTGGACCGGTTCATGGCGGTGCGGATCGGCGCCTTGTCGCGCTCCCGAGTCAAGAGTTTGATCATGGAAGGGCATGCGGCCGTAGATGGCGTCGCGGTGACCGACCCGGCCAAGGCCGTGCAAGCCGGCGCGGAATACAGCCTACGCCCGCCGCCCCCCATCGATGCCGTACCGCAAGCCGAGGCGATCGCGCTCGCCATCCTGTTCGAAGACCAGGACCTGTTGGTGCTGGACAAACCGGCGGGGCTGGTGGTGCACCCGGCGCCGGGCAACGAGGACGGCACGCTTGTCAACGCTTTGCTGGCCCATTGCGGCGACGCGCTCGCAATTGGGGGCGAGCGGCGGCCCGGCATCGTCCACCGCCTGGACAAAGATACGTCCGGCGTGATGGTCGTTGCCAAGACGGACCTCGCGATGGCCGCCCTGGCGGAAGCGTTTGCCTGGCGCGCCCTGGAACGCTCCTATCACGCGCTGTGCTGGGGTGTGCCCGCCCCGTCCGAGGGAGAGATCGAGGGCGCAATCGGCCGGGATCCGCAGGACCGCAAACGCATGGCCGTGGTTACACGTGGCGGAAAGCTTGCGTTAACCCACTACAAGGTAAATTCAGCCTGGTATGGAGCGGTGGCGCTGGCCGAATGCAGGCTCGCAACGGGGAGAACGCATCAAATCCGGGTGCATCTGGCGGCGAAAGGCCATCCGATCGTGGGGGACCCGGTGTATCTGCGCCGGGTTCCGGCAGCAGCGCGGCTGCTTCCCGCGGGGCTTCGGGGCGCGTTGCTGGATTTCCCGCGCCAGGCGCTGCATGCCGCGGTGCTGGGGTTTCGGCATCCGCGGACCGGCGCCGCCCTCCGGTTCGAAACGCCGCCACCCGCGGACTTCGCAGCTTTGCGAGCAGCTCTAGACGAATCCAGCGGACCGTAGATGATCGCAATTCCCTTGACCGGACATATGC
>CAXUNH010000339.1:0-2557 GCA_964252405.1 uncultured Acidobacteriaceae bacterium
CCCCGCAGCCTGCGACCCCACCGCCGTCCTCGCCTTCGACACCGGCCCCGCCAATATGGTCATCGATGCCGCCACCGAGCGTCTCACCGGCCGCGCCTACGACTGCAACGGCGCCACCGCCGCTCGCGGCCAGGTCCTGCAACCCATCCTCAACGAGCTCCTCCAATCCCCCTACTTCGCCCAGCAGCCCCCAAAGAGCTGCGGCCGCGAGCAGTTCGGCGCCGATTTCACCACCCAGTTCGTCGCCCGCTGCGAGGCCGTAAATGCCCACAAACGCGACATCATCGCCACCGCCACCGCCTTCACCGCCGAAACGGTCCTCGACGCCTACCGCCGCTTCGTCTGGCCCCACCTCGGCCAGCGCGCCCCGCTCGCCAAAGCCACCGACCTGTTCGTCTCCGGCGGCGGCGCCCGCAACATCACCCTCCTCAAGCACCTGCGCGCCGGCTTCGAGCCCCTCTACGTCAACGTCAAGACCACCGAAGACGCCGGCCTGCCCGTAGAAGCCAAGGAGGCCGCCGCCTTCGCCCTCCTCGGCTGGCTCACCTGGCACGGCCTCCCCGGCAACCTCCCCGCCGCAACCGGCGCCTCCCGCCCCATCATCCTCGGCCGTATCTCCTATGCTTAGGCGCCCCCCAGGACGCAGTCCCGAGTACCGGGATGCGTCTCCTGCCCAGTCTCAGCCTGCCCTCCACCGAGCGCTCCGAGATTTCCTTGTGCGGTCAGTTCCCCGCCGCACGCGAGTCAACCTGTCCCAAACGCACACAGCGCTAAACATCTCCCCAATCCTGCCGAAGAGAAGAAGCATGTGGTCTGCGCTGCTCTTCGTCTGGGTTCTTCCCGCTGCTCTGGTCGTGCTCGTCGGCTGCCGTACGCCCCTGGCGGACCCCGGCACCCTCCGCTTCCTGATCGAAAGCTCGCCCAACAACCTCGACCTCCGCCAAGGAACAGACGCCCAATCCGAGCGCATCGGGGCGCTGATCTACGAAGGCCTGGTCCGGGAAGACGAGCACTTCCAGCTAAGACCGTCCCTCGCCCTGTCTTGGGACCAGCCTGACCCGCTTACCTGGATCTTCCATCTCCGTCCCGGCGTCCGTTTCCAGGACGGCAAGCCCCTCACCGCGGAAGACGTCGCGTGGTCCATCCGCAGCATGACCGACGGCACGCTGATCACCGCAAAGGGCGGCAGCTTCGCACAGATCGCCGAAGTTCACGCGCAGGACTGGCTCACTCTGGAAGTCCGCACCACGGAACCGGATGCGAGTCTGCTCTTCAACCTGAGCGACGGTCTGTTCGGCGTTGTGCGCAATGGGGCAGCCCGCGACGAGGGCCTTCACCCCGTTGGGACAGGGCCTTTCCGTTTCGTAAGTCAGGTTCAGGACAAGGAGGTCCTCCTCGAACGCAATGCCGACTACTGGGGCCCACGTCCCCACATCGAACGCGTACGCTTTGACGTCGTCCCCGACAACATCACCATGGCCCTGGAACTCAAAAAAGGTGCCGCCGACGCCGAAAGCAACGCCATCACTCCAGACGAGGTACACGCCCTGGCCGACACGCCGGGCCTCCAAACGGACACTCGCCCTGGCGCAGATGTCTTCTATGCCAACTTCAACGTCACCGACCCAGCCCTGAAGGACGTGCGCGTACGCCAGGCCATCGCCTGCGCCATCGACAAGCGGGAGCTGATTCTTGGTCTCTGGCGAGGCCACGCCGTTCCAGCCCAAACCTTGCTTCCGCCCGGCCACTGGGCCGAAGCCCCGGACAGCGAACTGCCGCAGTATGCCTTTGACCCCGCCCGTGCGCTCGCCCTGCTCGACGCCGCAGGCCTCCACCCCGACGCTCACGGTGTCAGGCTGCACTTCACCCTGAAGACCTCCACAGACGAGACGACGCGCCTGCTCGCCCAGGTCCTGCAGCAGCAAATGCGCGCCGTGGGCATCCAGTTGGACCTTCGCTCGGCCGAGTTCGGCACCTTCTACGCAGACATCACGCGCGGCGCCTTCCAGATGTACATGCTCCGCTGGACGGGTTCCAACGAAGACCCCGACATCTTCCGCTACGCCTACGCCGCCGGAAGTTTCCCCCCCAAAGGAGGCAACCGCGGCCGCTACGCCAATCCGCAACTCGACCAACTGCTGCAGAGAGCCGGTACCGAACAGGATCAGGCACGCCGCGCCGGGATCTACAGGGCTGTGCAACAGAGGCTCGCCGCCGACCTCCCCAGCATCCCCCTGTGGTACCCGGACGTCGTCGTTGTCCACTCCGCACGCCTGAAAAACCTTCATCTCGAGCCGGGCGGCACCTTTCAATTCCTGCGCACGGCCGAGTTAGGGGACAACGGGGCGCGACCGAACGTCCAAGCCGGAGCTCAGCAGTCCGTCGATCTCGCCCGGAAGTGACCCGCCCCGGCGCAAACAGCCGAGCCCGGCCTCTTCTTTGGCCCACGAACGAGTCGCCGCGGCGAGCTACTCCCTGCAACCTTCGAGCTACCCGCATCCTCTTCGATAACCGCACCCACCCTACGATTCCCCGCCCGAGAGGTCTAGCATAGAAG
>CAXUNH010000340.1:0-2520 GCA_964252405.1 uncultured Acidobacteriaceae bacterium
CCGGACGAAGACGGCGACTAAAGCGCGAGGCGACGCCGCAGACCGGCCATGCCCGTGATGAGCCCTGTTGCCATAAGGCACAACGAGTTCGGCTCGGGCGTCACGCTGGAGGGCATGGCGCCAGTGATATCACTGCCCGTGGTGGAACAGTTCTGGATGACATTGGTGTCAAGGGTTACAGCCCCATGGAGGGCGATGGCGCTGCCGCACGTAATGTCGGCACCGGTGTTGAGCGTGATGCTCGTGTTGGCCAGGATGTCCCCCGCGAACTGGGTGCCTGTCCCGAGAGTTGCCGAGCTACCCACTTGCCAGTACAGGTTGTCATTCAGCCCCTGGTTCACCACAATGACCGACGCGTCACTCGCGGTGGTTAAGGTGCTGCCAATCTGGAAGACGACGTCCGCGTTGTTGAACCCTTCGAAGTCCAGGGTCAGGGGCCCGGTAAGTTGGGCGGAGGATGCGTAGAAGTACACGCCGGGAAAAAGGGTGAGAGCGCCGAGATCCTGCCCGGTCAGGGTATGGGTGGGGGCAAGCGCTGCCAGAGAGAGGTAGCCCGCCAGAGCGCCAGCCTGCGCCAATTCCGCATCGGCGTTCACGTAGGTAGCGCCGTTTGTCACGGTGCCCGGGAGGAAGCCGGTGATGGACGTACCCGGGGCTAAGCCAAGGTTGCCGGACAAGACCGTAGGGCCCGTGTTGGTTACGGTAGAGGCGCCGAGCACCGCGTAGCTGTCGGCGGAGCCGAGGACTGCAAGCTGGTCCGCGCGACCGGAAGCAACCAGGAAGGTAGAGAAAACAACGGCGGTTAGCGAAGCAAGTTTAGTCACGGGGATGCCCTCTGGACGCAATTCTGTCCTACATGCAGACAGCCGGATGTACCGGATTGCTCATGTCTGACAAGTTTTGACGATCCCCCTACTGTGCGTTTGGCGTACACCGAAAGCGCACGTGCGGTGGAGGGAATGGCGCAGTTCATGGCCGGCCGGTGGTATGTGCAGCCACGTTGCAACGCCCTACTCTGGCGGTTGACCTGTCGCCCTTTGACGAGGCCGTATGCACGAACTCAGCAGAGCAGTTCAGTTCGATCCCAACGTCTTTCTCTCAAACGCCGGACCCGGCCGGAGACTGCTCGTCACCGCGCCTCACCATCCCTTGTTCCGTCAGGGCGAACCAGCCGATAGCGTCTTCTATCTCCGCGCCGGAAGCGCAAAGCTGAGCGTACTCTCCGACAGCGGAAGAGAGGCCACACTGATGCTGCTGGTCGCTGGTGATTTCGTGGGGGAAGAGACCCTGAACGGAACCGTGGAGTTCCGGGCAGCCACGGCCTCTGCGGTGACGGCGTGTTCGGTGTTGCAGATCCGGCGTGAGGAGATGATCCGCGCCCTTCACCAGGAGCATGCGCTCTCGGACTTGTTCCTGAAGTTTCTTCTGGCGCGGGGAGGGCGCGTCCAGGCTGACCTCATCGATCACATTTTCAACTGCAGTGAGAAACGCCTGGTCCGTACCCTGCTTCTGCTGGCAGGGGCAGACGGCCCCAGTCATCTTCCTGTTCCGCTGCCCAGGATGACGCAGGAAGAGTTGGCCAACATGATCGGAACGACGCGCTCCCGGGTGAGCTTTTTTATGAACCGTTTCCGGAGGCTCGGACTGATCACATACAAGGACCTGATTTATGTCCACAGGATTCGGCTCGAGATGGTCTTGCGCCAGTAAATAGCTCATATTTTCACGAGGTGCCTGCCGCGCCGCGAAGCAGAGGCCAACTCGACCGGGTCAGCCGACCCATCTGCGGGCGTTGTCAAAGAGACGTTGCCAGGGGCTGGCAGGGAGGCGACGCGTCCAGGTGTTCTGGAGGGCGAGGTTGATGCGTTCGGGGTGGGGCATGAGGATGAGGGCGCGGCCGTCGGCGCTGGTGACCCCGGCGGTGCCGGCGGGGGAGCCCGAGGGATTGAGCGGGTAGGTCTGGGTGGGGCGCCCGTAGGTGTCGATGTAGCGGAGCGCGATGAGGTGGGTGGGAGGCGTGAGGCTGGCGTGGCCTTCGCCGTGGGCGACGACGATGGGGATGCGGGCGCCGGCCATGTCTTGCAGGAATAGGGAGTTGGTGGCCCCCATGGCTTCCGGAATTTCGGTCATGCAGAGGCGGGCCTCGAAGCGGGTCGAGACGTTGCGTGCGAAGCGGGGCCAGCCGTCGGCGCCGGGGATGATTTCGGTGAGTTGGGCCATCATCTGGCAGCCGTTGCAGATGCCGAGGGAAAACGTGTCGGGGCGGGTGAAGAAGGTGTGGAACTGCTCGCGGAGGGCCTCGTTGAAGAGGATGGTCTTGGCCCAGCCGGAGCCTGCGCCGAGGACGTCGCCGTAGCTGAAACCGCCGCAAGCCGCGAGACCTTGAAAGTGGGTGAGGGTCTGGCGGCTGGCGAGCAGGTCGCTCATGTGGACGTCGACGGCGGTGAAGCCGGCGCGGTCGAAGGCGTAGGCCATCTCGTTCTGGCCGTTGACGCCTTGTTCGCGGAGGATGGCTACGCG
>CAXUNH010000341.1:0-2514 GCA_964252405.1 uncultured Acidobacteriaceae bacterium
CCCAACCTCGACCTCGAAGAACTGAACGCCCTGCTCGCCTACCTGCATACGGTGTAGCCGGTGTCCTGAGCCCTGTGCCCGAGCCCTGAGCCCTGTGCCGAGCCCTGAGCCCTGAGCTGGTCATCTCGACCGAAGCGCAGCGCCGTGGAGAGACCTGCGTTCTGTGCCACCAGGGCTCCACCCCGTAAAAGCGAGATACTAAACACGTGCCGCAACCCAACCATTCCAGCCCCAGCGAATCCAAGCCCAGCCCCTTTGTCGACCCGACCGTCACCCCCGCTACCGACACAGACTTCTTGCGCCGCAAACTCCCCGGCATCCCCGCCGGCGAAGCCCAGGGCATGCTCCCCGGCATGGCCGTCATCGGCATCTATCTGCTGGTCTTCTCCATGCTCAACGCCTTCGCCGCCATGAAGGACGTCTTCGGCGCGGGTTCCGTCAAATACTCCATCCTTGCCGTCTGCACTCTCATGGTTCTGGGCATCTTCGGCATGCTGCGCCTGCGCCGCTGGGGGTGGGCCATCGTCTGCGCCGGCTGCGTGCTCATGGCCGCCGGGTACTTCTACGGCTTCCACGCCGCACACCGTCCGCCCTACATCATCCAGGGCCTCTTCGCACTGGTCTTCTTCCTGTACCTCAGCCGAACAGAAGTCCGCGAGCGCCTCCGCTGACAACCCTGTTGCCGCGCACGGGTAGAATAAAGGCCAGCATGGCGCCCCTGCTCGCATCCGATACGCTGATCCAGATCGACCTCAGCCCCCGCAAGCCATCGAAGAAACCCGCGTGGCTCAAAGCCCGTGCGCCCGTCGGCGAGACCTTTCACAACCTCAAAAAACTCGCCCGCGACCTGAACCTGCACACCGTCTGCGAGAGCGCCCAATGCCCCAACATCGGCGAGTGCTGGAACCATAAGACTGCCACTTTCATGATGCTCGGCAACCTGTGCACCCGCCGTTGCGGCTTCTGCGCCGTGCCCAAAGGCCGCCCGGAGCCCATCGACCACACCGAACCCGCGCGCGTCGCCTACGCCGTCGCCCAGCTCGGCCTCCGCCACGCCGTCATCACCAGCGTGAACCGCGACGACGACAACCTCGGTGCGGCCACCGCCTTCGTCAACGTCATCCAGGAGATCCGCCGCCAGGCTCCCGGTTGCCAGGTCGAAGTGCTCACCCCCGACTTCCAGGGCGTCGCGGAAGCAAGGCGCATGGTCGTAGACGCCCGCCCCGAGATCCTGAACCACAACATCGAAACCGTCCCCCGCCTCTACCGCGTCGCCAAGTCCGGCGGCCGCTACGAGCGCTCCCTCGACTTCCTCGCCAAAGCCAAAACCGACTCCCAGGCCTCAACCAACCAACAACCAGCAACCGGCAACCGACAACTCGTCACCAAGACCGGCATCATCGTCGGCATGGGCGAAGAGATGCACGAGCTCCTCGCCGTCTTCCGCGACCTCGCCGACCGCCACGTCGACATCCTCACCATCGGCCAGTACCTTCGGCCCTCGCGCGATCACCTGCCGATGGCACACTTCTACACCCCCGAAGAGTTCGCCTTCCTCAAGCACGAGGCCCTCGCCATGGGCTTCCGCCACGTGGAATCCGGCCCCCTCGTCCGCTCCAGCTACCACGCTCACGAGCAGGCCCAATCCACCGGCCTCGCCTGAACACAGGGCCAGCCAACCAGCCCGTCGCAGGGACCGAAAACACGCTCCACCCCCAGCTCAAGCAACACCAAGCCTCCAGGAACTCCTCCACCGGACACTTGACGGTAACTTCCCTGTCCATCCCTCCCGGCGAACACGGCTGAAGCTCCAAATTGCCACCGCTATGAGCAGTCGAGCCATCATCGACACTCACGCGGGCTCAAGTCCCGCCTCGAAACCCCGCTCGTTTCAGAGCCACCGTGGTTTCTAAGCCCGATCGATTCCCTTGGAAAGGGCTCCGCGCCAATATTCCGTGAGGGCCTCGCGAAGCTCCCTGCGAAAGGGCTTCCCGACGCACTTGCGGGGGACGGTGACCCCTGCCAGGAGCGCCTCTTCCTCTTGTTGGTAGGATTGCCACAGCCCCCGGGTCAGGGCGTACGTGCGCATCAAAAGTTCGAGTCCACGGCCTTCTGCGGTCCGGAGTGCGGCGTCAATCACGCTGCCGGTCTTCTCCAAATGCATCATGTACTCCGCTTTATGAGCCGTCAGCGTGTCCCGTGACATGTTTTTTTTCAAGCACGCCGTAGCCCAGTGCATCCAGGCGCAGAAGCTCCGGATGCTCCTCCAGGTGAGCTATAAGCGTGGTGAGGAAAGCATCGACCTTGACGGCCCGAGAACCCTTCGTTGTCTGGAATTGGGCTTTGGTCTCCTGCATGATCGCGAGCCACCCTTCCAGCAAAAGGGCTGCAAAGATCTCTTCCTTCGTTCGGAAATACAGGTAAACCGTTCCTTTGGCAAGACCTGTTGCCGAAGCGATCTCCTCTGCGGTCGGCAAGCGTCCTTCGCCAGTCACGAACAGGAAGTTGGCCGCT
>CAXUNH010000342.1:0-2447 GCA_964252405.1 uncultured Acidobacteriaceae bacterium
GATGTTTCGTCAAGGATTTCTGGTCGCGCCAGCGCTCGGCGATTAGCATGCGTCCTGTGAGCGCGCAATCTAACGCGATTGCGTAGAAAAGACAGCCATTGTCAGCGGTCGAACCAGGGGTGAGTGCCTTAACATCGGCGAGAAACTCATCCGCAACAGCCGGATCTATGTGAATGTAGCCCATCACTGTAATCATCAATCCTCCTTGTTACTGCTAGTGGAGTTGACCTGCCCCCAAAATCCGCACATCTGATCGTACGAATTTAACCCGTCGCCGGAGCTGTGGCAAAGTGGGAAACGGCGGAGGCGTTTTCCAAGTGGACGAAGTCCACGTCTTTGCCATAGCTCTTCCTCCGGCATATCTCTGCAAATTCGATTGGTGTTCTGTATCCCAAACTGCTGTGTGGCCGCTCTACGTTGTATTCGTTCTTCCACGCAGTCACCTTGCGACGCGCGTCGAACAGGTTGGTGAACCAGTTCACCCGCAGGCACTCTTCTCTCAACCGGCCATGGAAGCTTTCCACGTGCGCGTTCTGGGTGGGCTTGCCGGGTTGAATATGTCTTATCTCGATTCGCTCCTCGTTGCTCCAGGCCAGGAAATGCCGACTTGTAAACTCAGGCCCGTTGTCACAGCGAATGGCAGCCGGCCGGTCGCGGCTCGCCATTACTTCATCAAGCACGCGCGTCACTCTTCGGCTCGCGAAACCGGTATCGACCTCCAGCGCAAGGCACTCGCGGGTGTAGACATCGACGACGCTGAGCACGCGGATCTTTCGGCCTGCCGCGATCACGTCGTGCGCAAAATCGAGCGCCCACTCCTGGTTCGCCGCCGTGACCATGCGCATCGGCAGGCCGCTGCGGACGCAGTGTTTACGCTTCTTGCGCTTCAAACACAAACCCTCTTCGCGATACACCCGGTAGAGCCTCTTGTGGTTCACCCGTTCACCCTCACGCTCCAGCATCACCTGCAATCGACGATAGCCATAACGCGGCTGCTCGCGCGCCAAAGCCACTAATCGCTCGCGCAGCAACGCATCGGACCGGCATGACCTATAGCGAAAACTGTTCACTGCTATCGACATCAACCCGCACACCCGGCGCTCGCTGGCCTTGTATCGCTCGCGTAGCCAGCTCGCATCCGTCCTCCGGTCTACGAGCTGAGGCCGTTTTTTGCTATGACAGCTTTCAACATCTCGCGGTCCAGACTCAGGTCAGCAACCAGCCGCTTCAACCTCGAGTTCTCATCTTCAAGCGATCGCAGCTTCTGCGCCTCGCTGGCATCCATGCCGCCGAACTTCGCCTTCCAGGCATAGATCGTGTGCTTGGATACGCTGCACTCCCGGGCCACATCTTCCACTGTCCGGCCCGCTTCCACCTGCTTCAACGCCGCGATGATCTGCGCCTCGCTGTGCTTGCTCTTGCTCATCCCCCCACTCCTCCCTGAATCCGAAATCATACTTGCGTATGTGCAGATCCAGGGGAGCAGGTCAAAACCAAGCCGCCTCCTGTCCCATCGAAAGCATTATGGCGACCACACAGGAAATCAGCGCAACACAGTCCGGCACCTTCTCCCTTGGCGGCGACCTTACCGTCAACCGACTCGGCTACGGCGCCATGCGCCTCACTGGCGAAGGCATCTGGGGCGAACCCAAGGACGTTGACGAAGCAAAGCGCGTCCTCCGGCGCGCCGTCGAGCTTGGTATCAACTTCATTGACACATCGGACGCCTACGGTCCTGAGGTGTCAGAGCGCCTGATCGGCGAAACACTCGCACCCTACTCCCAGGGCACCATCATCGCCACCAAGGGCGGCCTGACCCGCACCGGCCCCATGAAGTGGCACCCGGTAGGCCGCGAAGAGTACCTGCACCAGTGTGTGGAGATGAGCCTGCGCCGCCTCAAGGTCGACACCATCGACCTGTGGCAGCTGCACCGCATCGACCCCAAGGTTCCGGTCGAGGAATCACTCGGCGTCATCGCCGAGCTCCAGAAGCAGTGCAAGATCCGCCACGTCGGCCTCTCGGAAGTAAAGCCTGAAGAGATCGAGCAGGCGCAGAAGATCCTGCCCATCGTCAGCGTGCAGAATGAGTACAACATCGGCAACCGCAAGCACGAGGACACGCTCGAGTACTGCGAGAAGCACAGCATCGCCTTTATCCCCTGGTTCCCGGTGGCGGCCGGTAAGCTTGCGCAGGAGGGCGGCGTACTCGACAAGGCGGCCAGGCGGCATGACGCGACGGTCTCGCAGCTGGCCCTGGCGTGGCTGCTGCATCACTCGCCGGTAACCCTGCCGATCCCGGGCACGTCTTCCGTCGAGCACCTGGAAGAGAACACGGCTGCGGCAGGGATCAAGCTGTCGAATGACGAATGGGCGGAGATCGAGAAGGAAGCCGCTCAGCAGTCTTAACGGCATCCTGGGCACGGCGAGGAACTAGAGTGCGTCCATTC
>CAXUNH010000343.1:0-2429 GCA_964252405.1 uncultured Acidobacteriaceae bacterium
CGCGTCAAGCTGCTCGCCCACCACCCCCCCGCCACCTGCGACTTCACCCCCCTGCTCCCCGCCGGCTACGAAGACCTGCGCGCCTCCCCGTTCAGCACCCGCCGCGCACGCCTCGAGCAGATTCTCGCCGAGCGCACGCCACCACTCCACCTCACCCCCGCCACCGGAGACCGAACGCAAGCGGAAGACTCGTTCAAGCGCTTTGAAGGCGCGGAACTCGACGGCGTCATGGCGAAGTCGCCCACCAGTCCCTACGACCCCGACAAGCGGTCCATGCTCAAGATCAAGCACGAGCGCGACTGCGACTGCGTCGTCGCCGGCTTCCGCTGGCACAAACGCGGCGAAAACACCCTGATCGGCTCCCTGCTGCTCGGTCTCTACGACACCCAGGGACGCCTCCAGCACGTAGGCACCTGCGCCAGCTTCACCGAAGCCAAACGCCGCGAGCTCGTCGACTTCCTCGCCCCGTTCCGCGAAAACGCGACCGCAGACCACCCCTGGGCCAGTTGGGGCGCGCAAAACGAAGCCGGCTCCCGCATGCCCGGCGCCCAAAGCCGCTGGTCCTCCGGCAAAGACCTGAGCTGGGAGCTCCTCCGCCCCGAACTCGTCGTCGAAGTCGCCTACGAGCACATGCAGGGCGACCGCTTCCGCCACCTCGCCCACTTCCGCCGCTGGCGCCCCGACAAGCCTCCCGCCGAATGCACCTATGCCCAGTTGGAAGTCGTCCCACCCGAAGAACTCGGAACCATCTTCGCGGGCCGTTAGGTCCGCTCCAAAGCCTGGCCGTCTCGATCGAAGCGCCCGTCATCTCGACCGGAGCGCAGCGAAGTAGAAAACCTGCGGCCTTCCAAGTTGCAACCAGAAGAAAGAGCGACCTACGCCGTAAGCCGCTGCAGTGCGCGGACCGCCAGCGTCAGGGCCGCAGCATCACCCGAGAGCGCAACCGGCAGATCGGGCGCGCCCGCTCCTTTGGTCAGTCCCCGCCGAAGGTAGTACCCGCCATAGCTCCCCAGAGCGGCTCCAGCCGCACCCATCGCGATCCCACCGGCCACCGGGCGCCGGAATGCAGAGGCCACCACGGCGCCCACCATGCCGCCCAGCGCCAAACGCCCAATCAACGGCAGCGGCGCCGTGCGAGCCGGCGTGCTCGGCAGCTTGTCTCCCACATACTCACCCACCGCCGCTGCCGTGAGGGCGCCAACCGCGGCCGGATGCCGTAGCCAGGACGCCCAGGTCCCGGTCACCGGCAGCTTGCCGGAACGCGCAAACCAGGCAACTACCGCCAGCGGCGTAAACGCACGAAGCCCCGTGCTGACTCCGAGCAGAGGAACGGCAACATGGGCGAGGACAGCTTCTTTTTTCAAGGGAAACACCACGGCCGTGAACTACAGGCCTGACCCGGTTAGATGCGCCACGGTCCCCGAGCTACGATCGGTTCGAGAACCCCGGGGAGATCTACGCCTTCTCCCGCCATGCCCGCGTCGGATCGTCGTCCGGATCCGGCGTCTCCTGCACCGGCCGCTCCGCCTCCGGCACATGCCGCAGGTTCACCCGCACCCGGTACCAGACATACGCCGTGCCACGCATCCGGTCCACCAGTACATCATCCACGGCGAGGGAAGCCGCCGCCACCGGGTACCGCGCCTTCCACCGCTCCAACCCTGCCATCGCTGCCCCCTGATCCGGCGACTGCGCCACCGTGATCAACGGCATCGACGACACCCGCCCCTTGCGCACGGGCTTGGCAGGCTCGCCTTCCTTGGTTGTCATCCCCGAAGGGGATCTGCGTTCCTCGCCCCCCACCACAACGTCGGGTGCCCCAGGTCCCGCCTCTGGGACCTGGGTTGCGGCGTCAGTGTTCACCGCCTTCGCCCTCATCCGAAACCGCTGCGCCCCAAACCCCTCCCCAAGCTGCTCCGCAAAATCCTTCTCCCCACCTACACTCTTCTTCGCCCGCGAAGGCGCCACCCGCTTGCCCTCACCCTCCGCCTTCGCAAAGTGCGGCGGCCACGGTGCGTCCCCGAGTCCCGAAGACTCATCCCGCGCCGCCAACGCCAACAGTCCCTCCAGCGCCCCCGCCGCCTCCGCCATGCCCGAATGCGGATCCCCCACCGCCGCGAACCGCGCCGGCATCGTCAACACCGTAAAGTCCCCCGGCGCGCAGGTCATCACCTCATCCCACCGCAGCGGCGCACTCACCCGCGCATCAGACAACGGACGCACGCTATACGCCGAAGCCGTCGTCCGGTCCTTCGCATTCTGGTTGTAGTCCAGAAACACCCCGTGCCGCTCCTCCTTCCACCACTTGCTGCTCGCAATCTGGGGTGCCCGCCGCTCCACCTCCCGAGCCAGCGCCAAAGCCGCCCGCCGCACCTCTGTAAACCCCCACCTGGGCTCAATCGGCGCATTCACATGCATCCCGCGCGACC
>CAXUNH010000344.1:0-2380 GCA_964252405.1 uncultured Acidobacteriaceae bacterium
CTGCATGAGCATGTCAACGAATCGGATGCGCATGGGAGCTCTTCTTCGGCCTACCCGCAGCCGACCGTCAAGTAGACAACCGAGCTTACCGGTGCGCCGTGGCGAGGCTTTGTCCCGCGCCTGGCTTGCGAAGCACCGGGCGCCGCAGGTAGGTGCGTAGGGCACGCGCGACAAAGTACCCCAGCACAGAGAGGTTCAACAACGCGCCCGCGCTCAGCACAGAGACCGCGCCGGCAAGGGCAAGGGATCGCATCGCTGGATACTGGCAGCGTCCATGCACGTTAGGCAATCCCTCTCTAGGCACACGTCGATGTAACGAATGTGGGTTACCTGTGGGGCAGCGATCAAATAGCCTGGAGGATCTCTTCCTCCAGGCTTTGCTTGGTCACCAGGTCTGCGTAGTACCCGCCGCGTTCCAGTAGTTCGTCATGGGTGCCGGACTCGGCGATCCGGCCGTTGATGAGGACGGCGATGCGGTCGGCGTTGCGCGCCGTACTGGCACGGTGGGCAATCAGAAGGGTCGTGCGGCCCTGCATCGCGGTGCGCAGGCCGCTGAGAATCTGCTCTTCGGTGTACGTGTCCACCGAAGCAAGCGCGTCGTCGAGGATGAGGATGCGCGGTTCCCGGATCAGGGCGCGGGCGATGGCGCTGCGCTGCTTCTGGCCCCCGGAGAGGGTAACCCCGCGCTCTCCGACGATCGTCTCAAAGCCACGGGGGAACTCAAGGATCTCTTCCCGGATGTGCGCGGTCCCCGCTGCGGCGAGAATCTCTTCGTAGGACGCTTCGGGGCGGCCGAACGCGATGTTGTCCTGGACGGTTGTGGAGAAGAGAAACGTCTCCTGCGGCACAAAGCCAATGGCGGCGCGCAGATCAGCCAGCGTGTACTCGCGCACCGGCCGGCCATCGATGAGGACCATGCCCGGGTCCGCGTCAAAGAGGCGCGGGATGAGGGAGACAAGGGTGGATTTGCCGCTGCCGGTCGGGCCCACGATGGCGAGCGAGGTGCCGGCCGGGATGCGGAGGGAGATGTTATGCAGGATCTCGGGGCCGGTCTCGTAGCGGAAGGTGAGCTGCTGGAACGTGATGTCGCCCTGGATCTGTGATTGGCCTGGGGCCTGGGCGGGAGCGAAAGCAGATCCCTCCGCTTCGCTGCGGGAGGACAGGTCGAGAGGAGGCGGGGAGGGTGGTGCTGCAACCGCTTCGCGGTCGTCGATGGCGGGCTCTTCTTTCAGAAGGGCGTCGATGCGGGTAACGCTGGCGGCGCCGCGCTGGACGAGGTTCACGACCCAGCCGATGGCGATCATGGGCCAGGTGAGCTGGACCATGTAGACGTTGTAGCTGGTGAACTGGCCGACGCTGAGGCGATGCTGGACGACCTCCCGGCCGCCGACGAGCAGCGTCAGCATGAGGCTGACCCCGAGCACAAGCTCGAGGGTGGGCCAGAGCATGGCCATCAGCCTTGCGAGCAGGAGAGAACGGCGGATGTACTCGCGGTTGGACTCCTCGAAGGCATCGATCTGGGCTTGTTCCTGGGCGAACGCGCGGATCAGGCGGGCGCCGGAGAAGTTTTCTTCGGCCTGCGCGGAGATGTCCGAAAACATGGCCTGGATGCGCTCAAAGCGCGTGTGGATTCGTGCACCGAAGTACTGCACAAGGACCGACGCAAAGGGCAGCGGGAGGAAGGCGATCATCGTGAGCCGGGGGCTCATGCGAATCATGAACGGCAGCGCCGCTGCGGTGAAGACGACCGTGTTGGCCGAGTACATGATCGCGGGGCCGAGGAGCTGACGGACCGCGCTCAGGTCGTTGGTGGATCGGGCCATGATGTCGCCGGTGCGGTTGCGATGGAAGAAAGCGGGCGGCTGCTTTTCCAGGTGAGCGAAGAGATCGTTGCGGAGGTCGAACTCAATCTCACGGGAGGCGCCGATGATGATCTGACGCGTGAGATACAGGCAAATCGCGGATACGACGGCGACGCCGAGGAGTTCAAGCGCGTGCTGCCAGACGGCTGCGGCGTGGATGTTGCGGCGCATGTCGTCGACCGCGGAGCCGACCAGGAGCGGAATGGTGGCCTTCGCGCAGTTATAGACGACCAGCGCCAGACCGCCGAGCGCGAACTGCCGCCAGTAACGGCGCAGATAGGGGAACAGCGGGCTTAGGCGGTTGAACATCGTGTCTTTGACTTGGATTCCGGGCAGGGGACCACTGGTTCAGGAATTCTGCTCACCCCCGGACCGGTAGGGAGCGGGCCCCTCCATTCGCGATCACGGTGCGGATGGATGAGGCCCCTGTTTTCTCAAACCCTACTGGGGCGGGACCGGCTTGGGGCCGGAAGGAGCCGTCGTGGGACTGGTTGAAGGAGTCGTTTGAGGTTGGCCGG
>CAXUNH010000345.1:0-2362 GCA_964252405.1 uncultured Acidobacteriaceae bacterium
GGCAGATTTACAGTCTGCTGCCATTAACCACTCGGCCACCTGTGCCCTGCTCTGCCCTTCGCTGCTGCCGTTCCCAGACACACCTACTGATCGCCACTTTGACCAGCGATGGATTGTGTCGAGGAGGACTGCAGGCAAGGCGACTGACAGTACAACCAAATTTTTAGTACTGCCTGGGACGTGGAGCTGGCGAAGGGATTCGAACCCCCGACCGCCTGATTACAAATCAGGTGCTCTACCAGCTGAGCTACGCCAGCCCAAACAGCACTTGAGCGCACACCAAGCGAGCGTGGCGCATGATGAGACAATACCACAGGAAACATCCCCTCGTCCTGCCACCAAAGGGTCGCTCCGTGGCCGTGCGCCGACCCCAAAACGCAGAATGAACAAGGGCCGAAGTCAGCGCATCGCTGTGCTTCGGCCCCGCTGAAGCCTGGGCCCTGAGCCCTGATCCCTGGGCCCTGCATCCTCGGCCCTGCCTCACCCGTTCTGCCCGTCCGCGTGCACCGTCCGGTAGCTCGCGTTGCCCTTGGACCACACCAGCAGCAGCACATCGCCCTGCCCGCTGCCATGCACCTGGCTCACGAACTGGCTCGCCGAATCCGTCGGGTTCCGGTTCACCTCCAGGATCACGTCACCAGGCTGCAGGCCGGCATCATCCGCCGGGCTGGCCGGCCGCACCTGCTCCACCACCGCACCCTTCACGCTGGCCGGAATCTGCAACTCCTGCCGCGTGTCCTGGGTCAGATCGGCAACGCCCAGACCGAGCTTGCCGGTGTTCGGCGCTCCACGGCCGTCGTTTTCGGCCACCTGCGTCCCGTTCGGGTTGTAGCTTCCCACCGTGACATCTACCGTGGTCGGCTTCCCATCCCGCAGCACACCCAGGCTGATTTGCTGTCCCGGCGCAACCTGGCTGACGGAGACCTGCAGCGCACTGCCGTTGGTCACCTTCTGGCCGTTGAAGCTGGTGATCACATCGCCCTGCTTCAGCCCCGCACGCGAAGCGGGCGAGTTCGGCGACACCTGCGCCACGATCGCCCCCGCCGCATCGCCCAGCCCGAAGAACCGCGCGTTATCCGGTGTGACATCGTTCATCGCGATGCCCACGTAGCCGTGATCGACCTTGCCCTGCGCAATCAACTGCGCCGTGACCGAGCGCGCCACCTGCGACGGAATCGCAAAGCCTGCACCCTCAAAGGAGCCGGTATTCGTGTAGATCATGTTGTTGATCCCCACCACCTCGCCGTGCGCGTTCACCAGCGGTCCGCCCGAGTTCCCCGGGTTGATCGCCGCATCGGTCTGGATGAAGCCGCCCGGCCGGTGCGCATCCTTGGCAAACGGATCCGGCCGGTCCACCGCGCTCACAATGCCGCGTGTGACGCTGAACTGCAGATAGCCAAATGGGCTGCCAAACGCCAGCACGGTCTGTCCCGGCTCGAGCTTGCTGGAATCCCCCCAGGAGATGAACGGCAGGTCATGCGCATTCACCTTCACCACGGCCAGGTCCGTCAGCTTATCCACGCCGATCACCTTGCCGTTCAGGATGCGCCGGTCGTGCAGCGTGACCTTGATGTCCTTCGCTCCGTCCACAACGTGGTTGTTGGTCACGATGTAGCCGTCAGAGGAGAGGATCACGCCGCTGCCGATGCCGTGCTGATACTCCGGCTGCGCACGCTGCACCCGGCCGCCGCCCATCCCGCCAAAGGGCCCGTTCGGCCCAAAGAACTGCTGAAACTGCGGAGGCAGTCCCCCCGGCAGTCCCTGGGCCGACTGCCCCTGTTCGCCGTCATCGCCACTCGGCGTTGAGGTCACAGCGATGTTCACCACCGCCGGCGTCACGCGCGCCGCCAGCGCCTCCATCGCCTGATCCAGCGAAGTCAGCGCCGCCACACTGTGGTCGTCCAGCGGCGACGCCGTCACCGCGGCAGCATGCACATTGTTGTGGTCCACCACCGCCACCGCGCCCAGTGCCACGGCGGCGGACAATGCCGCAGGTGCAACATAGCGGGTGAAGTCGTTAACTAATGATTTAGTTTTAAGCGACATGCAAAGCCCCTCCTCAGGAGCCGGTTTTGGTTACAGTTGAAGGATCAGCCAGCCGCCCCGCCACGGGACAGCGGCATACACAGGTGGCGAAATCTCAAACTCCGTCACGACCATGCGTGCGGGCGCGGTGCCAGCGACGGCCTCCGACGATACAGCTCTCCAGGATTGCGCCTGCGGCTCCCCGGGCAGATCTGCCTCCCGGGGCACAATGGGCACGACCCGTTTGCGCCGAAGAACAGCAACGGCCGCCACGCGCCGCGGCATGTGCGCCCGGACCTCGGGCCGCGCGACCGCGCCGGTCAGCACGGGCCGGGGT
>CAXUNH010000346.1:0-2354 GCA_964252405.1 uncultured Acidobacteriaceae bacterium
CCTGAATCCACCTTAGCCAAGCCGCCAAACTGTCCGAAGGAGCGGGTCCACCTCACTCAACCCGGCCGCCAGCTCCCGCCAACCGTCCTGGACATAGGCCTGGTAGGCGCGGGCGATTTCGTCCGGGTGGCGCACCCGCTCGGGCGTCCAAACCGCGCCCGGCAGGTCGCCAATCCGGTCCGGCGGTGCGATGACCTTCGCGGCCAGCTCGCCGCCTTCCTGCAGCACCGCGGCGGCGACGCCGTCCTCCAGCGTCTCGAAGCGCGGGACGCCGGAAGGTCGCTCAGGCCGGCAACAGTGTCGAGCACGAAGCCCTGCTCGGACACGGGCGCCAACGTAGGTCGTGGCATCCTCCCAGGATCAGAACGGATCTGGCGAAGCGCAGGCCAGCCCGTGCGCCTTGCAGACGGCCCTGACGGCGTCTTTGAACAAGCGTTCCCCGTCCTCGGGCCGGCCGAGCAGCCCGCGCAGCTCGAAAGCGACGGCGCCGTGCATCGCCGCCCGAACGAGGTGGGCGACGTGGCTCGTCTCCTCGCGGGCGACTTGGGGTAGGCCAAGCGCCACAGAGTCCCTCAAGGTCCACCAGCAGGTCGCCCGATCCTTCCGCAAGGGTCGCGTGATCCTGGCTGGGGCCGCCGCCCACCTCAACAACCCCATGGGTGGCCAAGACCTGAACTCTGGCATCTACGACGCCTTCAACCTCGCGGAGAAGTTCGGTGCGGTATGGAAGGCGGCGATCCGGCCGCGCTCGACCTCTACGACCGCCAGCGCCGTCCCACCAACGTCGAGTACATCCAGAAGGTCTCAATGGAGAACAAGAAGCGCAACGAAGAGATGGATCTCGCCGTCAGGGCCGCAACCTTCGACGGCATGGAGACGGCGCTCTCAGATGACAAGTCGCGCTTCGCCTTCCTCTACAGGTGGTGCATGGCCCTCGTTCACACCGCCCACCGCGTCGAACTCTCCGGCGAGAGCCTGGCGGAAGCGCCGTCCCTACCAGTCTCAAGCCTAGGTGACTTGACCGCGAGAGCAAAGCCACAGACCATCGACACAACCCAATACCCCGCGTTCGCCTTTGGCCGCCTTCAGATCAAAAAGGTTGCCGGAACAGAACCGAAATGATGGACGGTTTTAGATCGGAATAGGTGGCCGGCTTCATCAAATGCGCAGGTTCAGCACCAGAGCGGCGTTGTCTTGGGCCACGAAATGCCCGTAGTGTTTGGCTATGACATCTGAGATTCCGTGGACGGCGTAGCTGGCCTGCTTGGGATGGCTTCATGCTGGCGTCTGCAGGCCATAGCGAAGCCTGGCCTCCCCTGCCGCAGAGGACGTAAGATGCCGGAAGACTTCTCGGGCTGCGTCGGCCTCGACGCTCGCACGAGCTATGCCGGCCGAAAAAGTCGTGATCAGCTGGATGTCAGCCGGCATCAATCCGACGATCTGCACATCCGGAGCATCTATAAACTCGCTAAGCTGCTGAAATCCCAGATCCGCCTCGCCCTGAGCGAGGATTGAGGCTACGGGCACCCCCGGGGGGGCTCTTCTGGCCTTTTTCTGCATTTCGGCCGCCATACCCCAGTCGCGCCAAAGAGCCTGAAGATGATCACCACTCGGCCCGGACGAGTAGCTTATAAAACGTGCCTCGCGGATCGCACATTGGACAGCAGGCGCATCGTCGATGGGCGGCGCGGGTCTACCCCTCGGGACCGCTACGGCGATCCCGGATCGGGCGACGTCCACTCTGCTTCCGGACAGAACCAGCCCGTCGGTCTCCAACGCCTCCATGGCGCTGGAGGCCAGCACGATGAAGTCGAAAACCTCACCTTCGCGCACACGGCGCGCGATTTCGATACCGCCAGCGGCATTAATCACCACACGTCGGCCCGTCTTAGTCTCAAAATTACGCGTAAGATCGCCCAGTAGATTGCGGGTGGCCATCGAAGAAAGGCCTCTTAAGGTGATCGGCATGAGCGCTCCAAGTCAGGCCGACGTGTCCTGCTGCTAGGCGGGTATGGACTTGCCCGATCGTCTTGGAAAAGCATCTCACAGCGAGGGGGAGGTTGCTGCATCCAAGAAATCTAAGGTCGCCTCGTCCGCCTTCTCCGCGATATCCTTGTTGAAGATTGGAGACCCGCGCCGTGCAAAGGCGTGGCCGACGCCGGGATAGGTGATCACCTGCGCTCGGCGGCCCAAAGGAGCCAAGCGGGCCGCGATCTCCGCCTGAGCGTCAGATGGGCAGAGATGGTCCTCCCGCGCAATATGAAGGAGAAGACGGCCCGTGAGGCCTGCGACCTCCCCAAGCACGGCGTGGATGCCCACGCCGTAATAGGAGACTGCCGCGTCCACCATGCCCC
>CAXUNH010000347.1:0-2322 GCA_964252405.1 uncultured Acidobacteriaceae bacterium
CGGCGGCATCGGCAGCGGATCGCCAGGCTCCCAGCCAGCGTCGGGCTTCGGCACGGGCCTGAACGGGCAACCGAACAGCCCCACCAGCTCCCCCCAGCGCACGTCATCGCCGTTCTCTAACACGCCGACGACCAACGCACCGCCAACAACGACGCCAAGCCCAACGCCGCAGCCCTAGGGCGCTGCGCGCCGAAGCTGTGTGTCGGCGCTGCGTGCTGCTGCCTTGAAAGCGTTGACCGCTCCTATGGCTCCTAGCGACCCTGCAAGCCGCCCAGGAAGACCTAGCCGACGGCTTGCCCAAATGCGGCTCGCCGGGGTTCAAGACCTGGGCCCGTTGCTCCTGGTTTGGGCGCGAAGGTCACGATGCCTGGGCGTGAGACGAGATGGAAAGAGTGTTGCCGTCCGGGTCCTTGAACCATGCGACTTTCGCGCCTCCCGGAGCATGCCAGATGGCGCGTTCGTCCTGCTCGAAGAAGCCGAAGCGCTCAAAGGTGACACCCTGCTTGACCAGATCATCGACGCAGGCTTCGATGTCGACTGTCTCCCACCCGAAGACGGTGTAAGGAGCCGGGGTAAAGGTACCGGCGCGAACGACGCGCAGCATCGTGCCATGGCCCGGGCCGAGGCGGAAGACAAGGGCGAACTGGTCGTCGGACTCGAACTGAAGGCCGAGTGTCTGCTCGTAGAAGGCGCGGGCGGCTTCGGCGTTGGCGGTGGGGATGAAGCCGACGGGCTGGTTCGAGGCGAGCGGCATGATGGCATGCTATCTGCGGCGTGAGGTGCTGGCTACGGGGAAAACCTAGAGATATCAGAGCGGGACCCGGTACCCACATTGTGAGAGGGCAGGATTGCTACTTCCTGGCGGGCTTCTTCTGAGTTTCGAGGAAGCGGCGGACCCGGTCGAGCGAGCGCGCCTTGCCGAAGACGACCAGGCTTTCCATCAGGGGCGGCGATTGAAGGCTGCCAGTGAGGATGGCGCGGAGGAGCATGAAGTTCTCTTTCACGGACCAGCCCTTGGCCTCGCCTAATTGCTTCATCGCCGCTTCGATGGCCGGGGCCTCCCAGGGGGTGGCGGCCTCCAGCGTGGTGAGCAGGTCGGCGGTGAAGGCGAGAGTGTCTTCCGGCGTGCGCTTCTTGGGCAGCCAGACCGATTCAGCGGGCACTACGTTGTCGCGGAAGAAGAAGTCGGCCATGTCGCCGAACGCGCCAAGGGTCTCGATGCGGGTCTGGACCAGGGGTGCGATGGCCTGGAGATAGGCGTCGGAGAGGACGGTCTGACGGAGGGCGGCGTAGAACTCTTCAGGCGATTGCTTGCGGATGTACTCGCCGTTGAGCCACTTGAGCTTGACGAGGTCGAAGACGGGGCCGCCGAGGGAGATGCGGCTGAAGTCGTAGCGGGCGAGCATGTCCTCCAGCGAGAACATGTCCGAGAGCTTCATGTCCAGGCCCTTCGAGACAATTTCAAGCTCGGTGGGCTGGGCCATGCCGCCACCCATAAGGCCGAGATAGTTGAGCAACGCGTGGGGGAGAAAGCCGGAGTCTCGGTAGAAGTTGAGCGAGACGGGGTTTTTGCGTTTGCTAATTTTGGATTTGTCGGCGTTGCGGAGGAGCGGCATGTGCCAGAAGCGGGGCTGTTCCCAGCCGAAGGCCCCGTAGAGGAGGACGTGTTTGGGGGTGGACGAAATCCATTCCTCGGCGCGGATAACGTCGGTGATGCCCATGAGGTGGTCGTCGACGACGTTGGCGAGGTGGTAGGTGGGGTAGCCGTCGGATTTCAGGAGGACCTGGTCGTCGACGTTCGCGTGGTCGAACGTAACATCGCCGCGCAGTTCGTCGCGGAAGGTGGTGGAGCCTTCGGTGGGCACCTTGAGGCGGACGGTAAAGGGCTTACCCGCGGCGAGATTTCCCTCGATTTCCTGGTCGGTCAGATTCCGGGAGCGGCCGTTGTACTTGGGCGGCTGCTTGGCGGCGAGTTGAGCTTTGCGCTCGGCTTCGAGCTCTTCGGAGGTCTCGAAGGCGCGGTAGGCGTGGCCTGAGGCGAGGAGCTTTTCGGTGTACTCGCGGTAGATCCCGGTGCGCTCGGACTGGCGGTAGGGGCCGAAGGGGCCGCCGACGTCGGGGCCTTCGTCCCAGGTGAGGCCGACCCAGCGAAGGGCGTCGAAGATCATCTGCTCGGAGGTGGAGACGAAGCGGGTGCGGTCGGTGTCCTCGATGCGGAGGACGAATTGGCCGTTGCGCTGCCTGGCGAATAGGAAGTTGAGGAGGCCGATGTAGGCGGTGCCGACGTGGGGGTCGCCGGTGGGCGAGGGGGCGATGCGGACG
>CAXUNH010000348.1:0-2291 GCA_964252405.1 uncultured Acidobacteriaceae bacterium
GCCTTACCACCGTGCGTCAACCGCTCCGCAACATGGGACTTCTCGCCGCCGAAGCCATCCTCAGTCAAATCGACGGCAACGCCTCGCACCCCTCCTCCAAGATCGTGCAGGTTGACCCCGAACTCATCGTCAGGGAGTCCACAGCGGCGGTCAATCCAAACCATGGCGCCCAACCCGGAACGAAATGACGGCACGTCCCCGCAGCCTGTTCTTCTCGATGGTCTTCTGCCTGACAGGGATCGGCACTGCGCTCCTGGGCGCAACGCTGCCGGCCATCCTCCACCAATGGCATCTCACGGATAGCCGCGGTGGGGTTCTTCTAATGGCCGCCTGGGGCGGCTCCACCAGCGGAGCCTTCTTCGCGCAGGGAAGAACCGGCAGGGCGGTCGCCATCGGCCTGGCGCTCTCGGCACTGGGCCTGTTTGTCCTCGTGCTTGTCGGCGCTCGGTTGCTGCCAGTCCTCTATGCTCTCTACGGCGTCGGATTGGGCATTGCCATGACCTCCATCAGCCTGATGCGGGCGCGCGAAGTGGCAGCCGCCGTCGCGGGCGTCGCACTCAACCGCCTAAATCTGCTCTGGGCCTTGGGAGCCTTCTGCGCCCCGGCGCTTGCGCTCCACTCGCTCCGGCTGCTCTCGGTGTCCACCATCTTTCGCGTCTTGGGCGGACTCCTTGCAGGAGCTTCTCTCCTGGCCTTTGCCCTCTCTGCCCCGGACATCCGGCCCGGTTCCTCTACGGACCGCTCAGAAGCCGGACACCCCAGCGCGCCGGATCAATGGGCCCCCGCCCGCTTCTGCCTCTTCGCCGCGGCAGCCGTAGGACTTGAGAGCGCGGTCGGAAGCTGGCTCACCACCTACGCCGAACGTTCCACGCTGGGTGTCCTCACTGCCGTTTCGGCCAACACCGCCTTCTGGGCCGGACTGTTGCTCAGCCGTGCAGCGCATTCCATTCCCTCGGCACCCCGCCTTCACACCCGGCCGGCCCGCACGGCCCACATCGCCGCCGCGGGGGTCGCCGTGTTCCTGCTGATTCTCTTCCCCACCCGGAGTCTGCTGCCCCTCTCCGGCCTTCTTTGCGGACTCGGACTCGGTCCGCTCTACCCCTGGGTGCTGTCCATCGCTCTCCTCCGCTTCCGCTCAACGCCCGTATTCGTTCTCGCGGGCGTAGGCGCGTCCTTGATTCCGTGGCTCACGGGCACCCTGTCCTCCGTCTCCGGTTCGCTCCGAATCGGCCTTCTGGCCCCGGCCGCCACCTTCGTTCTCCTCGCAGTTGTGGCCATTCACATGCGAGCGGAGCTGGCGTAACTCACTCCATGCGGCGGGCTCTCGCCGCGCGGGGCACGTCCCGCAGGACTAACCGGCGCAGGCAGGCCAGACTGCGATACGATCACCAAAGACGCGCGCAGCAAGCCGCCCGGATGGTGGAATCGGCAGACACAGCGGACTTAAAATCCGTAGACCCGCAAGGGTTGTGCGAGTTCAAGTCTCGCTCCGGGCACCACGTCGCACCTTTGCAGCCCGTCGGAGGGGCAGCGACCCCGTCCGTGCCTTACCCCGAGCGCAGACTCTCCCCGCATCGCAGGACCGCAGACACAGGCAAATAGCAGGTAAGTGGCTGTGCTCTGCCCAGCGTTCCTGAAAACCCGTACCTAGACCCCACCGTAAGGGAACGCGCAGCCTTGGGTGCGGAGCCGAAATGTAACTACTTTCGTGCAATCCAAAGGTGCTGCTCGCTCGTACTCTTCCCATGATGGCCTCCACGCGCGAGAACTCCACGCCTCTTACGAACCCCTTCGACTCCCCGAGGCGGACTGACATCCAAACTAGATTCGGACGGCGGCTCCGGCAGCTGCGAACGGAGCGAGGCTGGACGCAGGTACAGATGGCGGTCGACCTGGGTATTGATCGCGGCCACATCTGCGAGCTGGAGCGGGGCAGGAAGACGATCTCCCTTCGCACCATGCAGATCTTCGCCATGGGCCTCAAGATGAATCTGTCCGACCTGTTGCGGGGCGTCTAAGTCCCCGATAGCGCCGTCAGAAACGATGCGGGAGTCTGACACAAAGATCGGGCTGCAGGACAGACGCCGGCCACGCAATCCCGATGGGCAGCAAAGCGCAGGAACCCTCCCCCGTGCTGCGTTGCCTTGCGGCCAATCGCGACCCTCCGGTAGCTTTGCCGTCCACATGATGCCCCTCGCTATACTGGCACCCACATGCCCATCGCAAACGTCCGCCAGCGCCCCTCCGCGTGGCTCCTCGCCCTCGCCATCCCGTGCGCCACCCTCCCTACC
>CAXUNH010000349.1:0-2288 GCA_964252405.1 uncultured Acidobacteriaceae bacterium
GACCTGGATTGCGTGAGGCCCTACAATAAGGGAAGAGCCAAAAAATCTGCTCGAAAGCCCTTTAGTCAGGATCTCTCCGTCAGATGTCTTCAAAGAACTTTCAGACGCGCACCGGTCGCGTCAGCAACATGCGTTCGATCTTTTCGCTGTTTTCGAGCGACCTGGCGATCGATCTCGGCACGGCCAACACGGTGGTGTATGCGGCGGGCAAGGGCATCATCGTCAATGAGCCTTCGATCATCGCTGTCAACAAGGTGACCAATGAGGTCGAGGCGGTGGGCAAGGAGGCCAAGGAGATGCTTGGCCGGACGCCCGGCAACATCATTGCCATTAAGCCGATGAAAGACGGTGTGATTGCGGACTTCAAGCATACCGAGAAGATGTTGAACTACTTCATCCAGAAGGCGCACAACCGCAAGATGATGGTGCATCCGCGCATCGTGATCGGCGTGCCGAGCGAGATCACGCAGGTGGAAAAGCGCGCCGTGATGGACTCGGCATACCGCGCGAAGGCCAGTGAAGTGCACCTGGTGGAGCAGGCGATGGTGGCGGCGATCGGCGCGGGGCTGCCGATCACGGAGCCGGGCGGGAATATGGTGGTCGACATTGGTGGTGGGACCACGGACATTGCGGTGATTTCGCTGGCGGGGATCGTGTATTCGCGGTCGGTGCGGATGGCCGGCAACCAGATGGACGATGCCGTGCAGACGTACATCAAGCGCAAGTACAACCTGCTGATCGGGGAGCGCACGGCGGAAGACATCAAGATTGAGCTGGGGTCGGCGTACCCGCTGGACAAGCCGCTGACCATGGACATCAAGGGGCGGAACCTGATTGAGGGCGTGCCGAAGACGATCACGATTGAGGACTCGGAGATTCGCGAGGCGTTGAGTGAGTCGATTGCGACGATCATGAACGCGATTCGCGTGGCGCTGGAGCGCACGGATCCGGAGTTGTCGGCGGATCTTTCCGATCGGGGGATGGTGCTGACGGGCGGTGGGGCGCTGATCAAAAACTTAGATAAGCGGATTCGCGAGGAGACCGGGTTGCCGGTGTCGATCGCGGATGATCCGCTGGCATCCGTGGTGCTGGGGACGGGGAAGATGTTGAGTGATTTCCGGTTGCTGCGGAAGATTTCGATCGATTAGGGAGTCGCAGCCGGTTGTGTGCGGCAGAGGGCGTGGTGATTGGGTTCGTTGCGCCGGACCGGCCAGAAAACAACAGCAGGTTCCCGTTCGGGGAATGACAAGAAGAGACGCAAAGACGCGAAAAGAAGAGCGAAGACGTGGGAAGGCCAGCAACGACGGGAGTTCCACGAGCTCGCGTTTGGTCGTTATAGCCCGTGGGGCGCGCGGGCTGTCCAGAGGGCGGGTTGCGTGATGGGGAAGGTGTAGTCGAGGTCTGGGGAGGGAGCTTTTTAGGGCGTGGTGAGCCAGGTCTGGACGTATTCGGGGCGGTTGTAGGCGCGGCCGGCGAGGAGCAGGCCGGGGTGGCGGCCCGGGAGCTCGAGGAAGTGTTGCGCGTCGGCGGAGAAGCCCCAGCGCTCGGGGTGGCTGATGACGGGGTAGAGGAAGGCGGCGACGATGCGGAGGCCGACGCCGTCGATGAGTTCGAAGTCCCAGAGCAGATCAAACTGCGAGCTGAGGAGCTGGCAGGCGCCCGCGAGCAGATCGAAGTTGAACAGGGTGTTGCGGTAGGGGTTCGGCGTGGCGACCTCCTGCGGGAAGGTGCCGTCGCGGCTGATCTGATTGCGCAGGGTGTGCTGGCGGAAGCGCTTGCGGTTGGCTTCCAGGGTGTTTTCGTCGCGGGTGAAGCGGGCGATCGCTGACGAGAGGAGCAGCCACGCGGACGCGCGGTGGTCCTTGGACTCGCGGGCGATGAAGGCCTGCTTATTCTGGTCCAGCCATTGCTGTGTGTCGGCCCACCAGGTTTGGACGGCGGTGAGGTCTTCCGGGGACAGGGCGTCGGTAATAAAGCTGAGGGCGCGGGCGAGTTCGGCGAGAGGGACGAGATCGGCGACGCCCATGGGTGTGGCGTTGGAGGTGCCCGGGGCGCAGCCTGCCTGGCTGAAGAGGGGGTCGAGGCGGGTAGCGGGGTCGAGAAGCCAGGCGTTCAGGTGGAGGATGGCACGCCGGGCGTAGGCGTCCTCTTTGGTGAGGAGGAAGCCGGCGGCGAGGGCGGCGACCGTGTTGGAGAAGGCGCGGAGATTGTCGGCGTCGGCGCGGAGGAGCTTGGGTTGGGGGGTGGCGCCGGCGGTGGTGAGATTGGGTTCGGTTTCGGTGTGGAAG
>CAXUNH010000350.1:0-2204 GCA_964252405.1 uncultured Acidobacteriaceae bacterium
CCGCACCGCCCGCCCGATCCCGTCGTTGTAGAGCACATCCTCCTCAATCAGGCAACGGAAGCAATACAGCGTCGCGGACAACGTGATGGCAAGATTTGCGTTCACCCCACCCGTCGTCTGCGGGTCCGATCCGCTGAAGTCCACCGTGACCTGATCGCCCGCAACGGTCACAGCGCAACAGATCCGCAGCGGTCCGTTGCCAAACCCATCATCGTCCAGCGCGTCGCAGAACTCATACCGCCCATCGGGGATGCTGCCGATCGTGCTCCGCAACACCCGCTCCGCATAGTCCTGCGTCGCCGCCGTATAGCGCTCGGTCTTCCCCAGACCGTAGCGCTCCACCAGCCTGAGCAGCCGCGCCTCGCCCACGCGGTTGGCCGCGATCTGCGCGGTCAGGTCGCCCTCGCGCTCCCCCGGCGTGCGCACGTTGGCAAGGATCAGCGCCAGGATCTCCGCATCCATCACGCCACGCTTCAACAGCCGCAACGGCGGAATGATAAGCCCCTCCTGGAAGATCTCCCGTGCCAGGGGCATCGACCCCGGACTCATGCCACCCACATCCGAGTGGTGCGCCCGGTTCGCCGCAAAGAACACGGGCTTGTCATCAGCCGCGGCCCCCGGCAAAAACACCGGCGCGACCAGCGTAATATCCGGCAGGTGCGTTCCCCCGCGAAACGGATCGTTCAGGATCACCATGTCGCCCGGCTGCATCGCCACCGTCTCGATCGCTGCACGAACCGACAGCGGCATCGCCCCAAGATGCACCGGCAGATGATCGCCCTGCGCAATCGTCCGCCCATGCCGGTCATAGATCGCACACGAGTAATCCAGCCGCTCCTTGATGTTCGGCGAAAAGCCGGTGCGATGCAGCGTCACCCCCATCTCCTCGGCAATGGATACAAACAGATTCTTGAAGATCTCCAATTCCACCGGATGGAGGGCGAGTTCAGGCAACATCGGTTCCTCCCCGCGCCAGGTGGGAGTGATGCGTTGCCACGAGTGTGCCGGTCGCATCGATGTGCCAGCGCCATCCGGGCGGTAGAAGGCTGGTCGCTTCGCCTGAGATCACCATCGCGGGTCCCTCGCCTGCCATGCCCGGCCCAAGCCGCTCCCGGTGAAATACCGCGGTGGGTTGTAGCCCATCAGCCCACATCGTCGAACGCACGGCGTCGGGCTGCACATCGCTCTTCGCGTTTCCGTGAGCCACGGCCAAAGCCGGTTTCGCCGTTCGCCCCACCGCGCGCACCCGAAGCTGAACCACCTCCGTCGCCCGCTCCTTGCGGCTGTAGCCGTAGGTGCGCTCATGACGCACGTGAAAGTCGTCCAAAGTGGTGCGTAAGGAAGCCACCGCTCCGCTGTCCTCGAGCAGCAACGGCACATCGATCTCAAACGCCTGCCCCTTGTAGCGCATCGCCAGCGCCGCCGTGAGGCATACATCCCTCGCCTCAAAACCCTCGCTGGCCAGATCCGCTCGCGCCTTCGCCAGCATCGGCCGGAGTCGATCGTCCAAGTCCCCCGCCGTTACCTCTTCCGCTCCCAGCAGCAGCGACGCCGAGAAGTCGCGAATGACATCCGCAAGCAACATCCCCAACGCGGAAAGCACACCCGCATGTTGCGGGATCAACACCGTTCCCACGTCCAGCGAAGCCGCCAACTCACACGCATGCAGACCGCCCGCGCCGCCAAAGGCAAGCAGGGCAAAGTCCCGCGGATCATGCCCGCGTTGCACACTCACCACCCGCACAGCCCGCTCCATGTTGGCGTTGGCAATGCGCACGATGCCCTGCGCCAGCTGTTCCACGCCGAGACCAACTCTGTGCGCAAAAGCTTGTGCCACGCGCTCGGTCCGCCCGAGATCCAAACGCATGCGGCCGCCCAGAAAATATGCCGGGTCCAACCGGCCCAACAGCAGGTTGGCATCCGTTACCGTCAACTCTTCGCCCATGCCAAAGCACACCGGTCCTGGATTGGCTCCCGCCGACCGCGGCCCCACGCGCAGGCCACCACCGGAGTCGATCCAGGCAACCGAGCCTCCACCCGCACCCACCGTGTGGAGGTCCAGCACCGGGAGGCGGACCGGCAGATCGCCCACCAGCGACTCGTTTGTCATTCCAATCGCGCCATCGACCAGGCTGACATCCGTGGACGTCCCGCCCATATCGAACGTGATCAGGCGCGGGAAGCCCGAAGCCTCACCCACGCGC
>CAXUNH010000351.1:0-2186 GCA_964252405.1 uncultured Acidobacteriaceae bacterium
GCTCCTGCGGAAGACGGGCAAGCAGGTTGGCGTGGCTGGCGGTGATGCGCTCCTGCACGAACGCCTCGGCCACAGCCGGGATGAGTTGCAAGAGGCTCAACCGCGCGTAGATGTGGCTGGCACTCTTGCCGGACTTCTCCACTAGGGCGGTCACGTCATAGCCGGGCAGGTCAAGAAGGCGCTGAAAGCCCTGCGCTTCCTCGTACGGGTGCACGTCCACGCGCTGCGAGTTCTCGACCAACTGCCACTCCATCGCGGCGGCATCGGTCAGTTCCACGATACGGGCGGGGAGAGAAAACAGTTCGGCAAGCTGCGCGGCACGGAAGCGCCTCGCACCTGCAACGATCTCGAAGCCTTCCGAGTTAGGACGGACGGTGATGGGCTGAATGAGGCCATGCTGCCGGATGCTCTCGGCAAGCTCCTCCAGCTTGGTCTGCTCGAAGGTCTGGCGGGGATTGGTGGTGGACTCGTGAATGGTGTCGATGGCGAGAAACTGGAATGCGCTGCTGTCCTGCATGGTGCCCTCCTTGGGCGTTGCTCGTGGTTGCGGTTGGTGGAGCGCACACGCTGCCCTGTATCCGCTCCGTGGGCGGAGAACTTGGGTCTATGCGTGTTGCGGTCGCTGCCGCTCGAAGGCTTCGGCAAAGCCTTGCTGCCGCAGGTTCTTGTCCCAGAGCTTGGCGAACTTCTCGTGCTGTTCGTGTAGCTGTGTGTGGTAGCAATAAAGCCCGTCCTGGATAAAGCGGCTCCACTGCTCGATGGCGACATAGTCGTTGCGCCAATAGAAGGGGTTCAGGTGTGCGCCACCGGCGAAGCCAAGCTCGAAGAGCATTTCCGGGTCGCGCATGGCATCGCCGTTCTGCTCTCCGTAGTGGCACACGGAAATGGCGGGTAGACCGCAAGGGCCGGATTCGTCGGTCGCCTCGATAACAAGGGCCATAAAAGGCTCGTTCTCGATGCGAAGGTGCAGGCCGTGGTGCCAACCTCCGGCCCGTTGCAGGATGTCGAGGACGGTCTGCATCACGCCGCCTCCGCAAGTTCTGCCGTTTGCTCCTGCTCGGCATCGGTCGGCTGTGCCCCGTCTTCGACGGGCGGCTCCAGCGCGGCAAGAATGACGCTGGCGGTCTGCTGAATGACTTCCAAGCTCTCGGCCAACAGTGAGGCATTGCCGTGGTAGAGCTGGATGTAATCGGCGGATGCGCTGCCCGTCAGCAGTCCAACAGCCTTGCCGACCACGAAAGCCACGGCTTCCGCCTCGGTCTCGCGCACCGTCTTGGTGGTGGCCGTCCGGCGCTCGGCCTTGTGCAACATCTCGTGCGCGGTTTCATGCACAAGGGTGCTGAACTCCTCGGCCTTGGTCTGGCCCGGCAGGATGGCGATGCGTCCGCCGTAGCTGCATCCCAGAGCAGGGGCAATCTTTGGGTTGTAGACAAGCTGGATGCCTTGGGCTTTCAGAAAAGCGGCCAACCGGTCCACGCCTTCGCCGGGGTCGCCTGTGACGTGCTGCATCTCCGGAAGGTCAATACCGTTGGTCTGCGAGATGTCGAAGACATAGGCATTGCGGAAGCCCAGAAGGGCGCGGGTGTTCTGGGTAGTGATGTCCTTTTCGGCTTCGGTGTCTTTCTTCCGGCGAACGCCGACGATGGGAGCGAGGATGCGGATGCCCTTGGCTCCAGCGTTCACGGAACGTCCAAGGTTCTTCCATGTCCAGAAGCCAGCCACGCGGGTGGCGGTGGGCATCTGCCGGGCAATCTCCAGAAAATTCCCGAAGCTGTAGTTGTGAAATCGGCTCATGGCCGTGAGGTAGTGGGTGAGGACGTTGGACTTCCCGGCCTCCAACTGCGCGATCAGCAGCTTGATATTGGCGGCGATAAGCTCCTGTTTGGTGGTGGGTTTCTTGCTGTCGAAAGTGGCTGCGGTGCTCATGGTGTTGCTCCCTTGTCTTCGGCTTTGGCTTTTGCACTTCCGCGTTGAAACGCGGCATGCACATGCCGAACGCCACCTGGCGAAGGCGGGGGTAGCAAACGGAAAGGTCTTCGAGCGCAGCTTTTTGGGGGGACCGCTTGCGGGGGAGCCAAAACCCGGAGGGCGAACGGCCTTGGAGAGCGCGATCGGGGCAGAGCCCCTTAGCGAGTGGATCTGGTCACTGTTCCCAAACGCGCGTCAGCGGAGCACGGAGAGGAGGG
>CAXUNH010000352.1:0-2178 GCA_964252405.1 uncultured Acidobacteriaceae bacterium
GTGCTGCTGTGGGGGTTCGCCGCCGTGCCGCTGCGGGCCGGCCTGTTCGCGCTGACCAATTCGCCGGACGCGGTGGTGGCGATCCAGGCGCTGGACGGGGTAAGCGGCGCGGTGTTCGGCGTGATGCTGCCCCTGGTGGTGGCCGACATCGCGCGGAACAGCGGGCGGTTCAACCTGTCGATGGGGGCGATCGGGTTGGCGATCGCCGGGGCGGCGGCGGCCAGCAACGAACTGACCGGGCTGGTGACGGATTGGGGCGGCCCGCGTGTGGCATTCCTCGCGCTTGCTGCGGCGGGAATTGTGGCATTTCTGCTACTATGGGCGACGATGCCGGAGACCAAGGCGCTGACGCGGCCCGCAACTGCTTGACCGTGCTCGCTTACCTTTTCTAGACCGTTTCCGGGTGAAATGGCGCGGCGGTGTCACAGCCGCACAACAGCCAGTTGCCTTGGGGAGGGTGGAGATGAAGCGGCAAATCGGTGGAGCGGCTTTGGCCGCGGCGCTCGCTTGCGTTGCGACGCATACATTCGCAACCGAGTTCGGACAGTCGCATGCCGACCTCGGCTATATCGACACGCTGGCCGGGCTGCCGTTGGCGCCGGGCTTCTACCTGCGCGACGACCTCAACTTCCAGGTTTCGGGCCAATTCACCAACGGGAAGGGCAATCAGGTCACCCTGAACCTGGGCCCGAACGGCAGCTATGGAACCAAGTTCCGCAACTCGGTCGAGGCGGACATCCTGTCCTTCGCGTATGTGCCGGACTGGAAGGTTCCCTACATCAACGCGACGGTCGGCGCCGCCGCCTACGAGTTCTTCGCCAACTCGCGGTCTGGCTTGTCCACCATCACCGGCCTGCCGGAGCCGTCGGCCAACGACAAGGCGGGGTTCGGCGATATCACCGTCGTACCGATCTTCCTCGGCTTCGACGTGCCGGGAACCGACCTCCACTTCGTGTTGTCCCCGCTGGAGTTCACCGCCCCGACCGGCCGCTACTCCAAAAGCGACCCGGGCGGCAACAATGTTGGCCTGAACTACTGGAGCTACCGTCCGGCATTGGAGATGACGTATCTGAACAAGACGGGCCAAGAATTCGACATCAACATGAGCACGTCCATCAACACGCAGAACCAGGCGACGCACTACAAATCGGGTGATGAATTCTACTTTACCTACGCGTTCCAGCAATATCTTTCGCCGCAACTGGCGTTCGGCATCGGCGGCTATTATTACAAGCAGGTCGGCAACGATACGATCAACGGCCAGACGGTCGACACCAACACTTCGGCGGCGACGTTCGACGCGCTGGGCGCCGGCCCGGGCAACAAGGGCGAAACGTTCGCGATCGGCCCCATCGTCAGCTACAACGTGACCCAGGCCATCGTGCTGCAGGCCCACTGGGACCACGAGGTGTTCGCGTACAACCGCGAGCTTCGTGACCAGGTTTATGTCCGCGGCGCAATCAAGTTCTGAGCGCGGGAGTTCCGGCATCGCGCCGGGCGGCGGCTCCCCGGGCGGTGACGTCGGGCGTTCCTTGGCACGATTGGTCGTCCGGCGTGGTGGGCGGTGCCGCTTGAACGCCGTGGATGCCAGGCTCAAGGCCTGGCACGACGGTGTTTCTGGTCCGACACCGGAAGCGGCGTGAACGGGACGGCAGGTTTCGGCACCATCACGGCGGTGAGAAGCCCGGCGCGCAGGCTATTCCGCAACCTCGCTCACCGTGCCGCTTGACTCGCACGCTTCGGTTGCGATCCAGTGCGTGTCATCACGGCGTCGGCAAGGAGCGATCCGCTGCACGCCGATCGGGACGGACGCGAAAGGACGGCCACCAAGCCTGACGTGAGGTTCCGCGCAATGTCTCCGACCCGCTCCACGTGCCCAACGACCTGAGCTCCGGGGCGACCCAGCTCCATCACCTCGGGATCGCCCGCGCGGCGTCGCTGATCGAGCGGCGCCGGCTTTCCCCGGTCGAGCTGACGCAGGCGCTGCTGCGGGCGGGCAAGCCGTACCGGCTGGTGCTGCTGCCGGGGACGCACATGCTGGCGGACCCGGTGCTGCGGGCGGCGGAGACGGAGGCGACGGAGGGGTTTCTGCGCGGAAACATAGGGATAAAGTAAGGATGTTCTTTCTTGAAAGAAAGAACCAAAGAACTTTTGTCCGTTGAGGACAGAGTTAATGGA
>CAXUNH010000353.1:0-2172 GCA_964252405.1 uncultured Acidobacteriaceae bacterium
CATCATGGGCACGCTCGCCTCGGGCGCGGAGGCCTGGTACTCGCACTACAAGAACAACTTCAAATACAAAGTCCAGTGGTCCCCCATCCTCCTCACTCCTCTGCTCGCCGGGGCGGCCCTGGCCTCCATGCGCAGCAAGCGCGCCGCGAACACCCTGCTGCCCATCGCCGCGGGACTTGCCATGCTCGACGGCGTCATCGGAACCGGCTACCACATCCGCGGCATCCTGCGACGTTCCGGAGGACGCAAAAAGCCCTTGTACAACATCCTCTACGGTCCGCCCATCTTTGCGCCGATGCTCTTTGCCGCATGTGGCATGCTCGGCATGATGGCCTACCTGATGCGCCGGGAGCGTCGCTAACACCATGGCAGAACTACCTCTCGATCCGAAGACCGGCCAGCCGATCGCACCGCGCGATCAGCCTGGATACTACCCCGGATTCACCACCCTCCGGGAAAAGTCGTACTGGGACGCCGCCACCCGCACCCTGGTGCTTGGCCGTCTCGAACCTCCCAAACCGCTTACCTTCTTCAGCCCCGCCGAGGCCGTCACGATGGAGGCCGTCGTCGCCCGGATCATCCCCCAGGAAGATCGCACCCCCGCCCGCCAGATTCCGATCCTCCCGGAGATCGATGCACGCCTCGCCGCCAACCGCATCGATGGCTACCGGTACGAGGACATGCCCTCCGACCAGGAGGCCTATCGTCTGGCCGTGCTCGCGTTCGAGACCATGGCGCAGGAGAAGCACGCGGAGCCCTTCGCCGCTCTGCCCGTCACGCAGCAGGAAGAGCTCCTTGCCTCGCTCAACGAGGGCAAGCCGGAAGCCGCCAGGGATCTATGGTCGAAAATGAACGTGGGGCGCTCCTGGGCCATGCTGGTGGGCGACTGCTGTTCGGTCTACTACGCGCATCCATGGGCCTGGGACGAGATCGGCTACGGCGGCCCCGCCTATCCCCGCGGCTACATGCGGCTGGAAGGCGGCATGCCCGAACCATGGGAAGTCGATGAGCAGCCTTACGTGTGGTCTGCGCCCGGCGACACCCTCTCCGGGAAAGAGCAGGCCGGCGACCAGTCCCACGCCGACAACACTCCAGGACAGGGAGGCACGCATTGAGTCTCTTCCACTCCGACAAGCCGCTCCTTGGCCAATTTGACCCGCCGAAGACAAGCGAACACATGCTCGGTCCCCTGCAGAAGATCAGGATCCCGAGGCGTCGCTTCAGCGACGACGATGTGCTCGACTTTGCGATCGTCGGCGTAGGCTCCGCCGGAGGCGTGCTTCTGCAGCGCCTCGCTCGCGCCGGGTTCAACGTGGTCGGCTTTGAAGCCGGGCCCTTCTGGGACACGGAACGCGACTGGGTCTCGGACGAGCAGGGCTCCCACGGCCTCTACTGGAACGACCTCCGCATCACCGGCGGCGAACACCCGCTTGCCCTTGGAGCCAACAACAGTGGCCGCGGCGTCGGCGGCGGCTCCGTGCACTGGGCCTCGTTTACCCCCCGCTTCCATCCCTCCGACTTCGAGGTCTACACGCAGGACGGCGTGGGCGCGGACTGGCCTATCGACTACGCCGACATCGAACCCTACTACCAGCTTCTCGAGCAGGAGATGCCCGTCGCCGGACCGGCCTGGTATCCCTGGGGCAAACCCCACGGGCATCCATACGCGCCGCACCCCATGGGCGGCGTCGGCGACACCCTCATCCGGGGCTGCACCGCCCTCGGGATCCCCGTCTCCGCCGGAGGACCGGTAGCCATCCTCTCCGCGTCCCACGGCGACCGCCCCCACTGCATCTATCGCGGCTTCTGCATCCAGGGCTGCAAGGTCGGCGCCAAGGCGTCCACGCTGGTCACGCACGTTCCGGACGCCCTGAAGCACGGCGCCGAGATCCGCGACCACGCCATGGTCTCCCGCATCTCGATCGGAGCCGACGGCCGTACCGACGGCGTCGCGTACTTCGACCGCGAAGGCCGCGAGCACTTCCAGCGAGCGCGCTGTGTCATCGTCTCCGGCTACGCCCTCGAGACGCCGAGGCTCCTGCTCAACTCCGCGTGTCCGGGGCACGAGCGCGGCCTCGCCAACTCCTCCGGAACCCTCGGCAAATACCTGATGGCCCAGGCAGGCAACGTCATCCCCGGCCGCTTCGAGGAGCTCATCCGCATGTACAAGGC
>CAXUNH010000354.1:0-2161 GCA_964252405.1 uncultured Acidobacteriaceae bacterium
CACCACCACCGTCCGGAACCCAAACTGCCTCACCAGCCCACTGCAATACCAGCACGGCGCCAACGTCGTCACCATAATCAAATCGCGATAACTCCGCTGCCGGCCCGCCCGCCGGAACGCATCCGTCTCCCCATGCGACGAGGGATCCCCATCCTGCACCCGCCGGTTATGCCCCGCACTCACCAGGGTTCCATCGCGACGAAAGATCGCCGCCCCAATCGGCACGCCACCCTCCGCCAATCCCGCCACCGCCAACATCGCGGCATAGTCCACCTTCGCCTCACCCGCAACCAAACCCATGCCAGCAGCATAGCCCAGCCAAAAGACACCCTTACCGAACCCCACCACTCCGCATCGGCGTCGATCGCCGCGCCGTCGTCTGCACCACCAGCCGCGTATCCTTCCGCAGCGTCGTCTCCGTCCCCCTCTTGATCCACCGGTTCCACACCGCAACGGCCGTGCCATAGTACCCAATCCCCGCCGCCACGTTCCGCCACCCACCCGCCGTGCCGACGATGAATCCCAGCACACCCAGGCTGTTCGACGCGACGGCATCCTTGCCAAACGCGTTATCGCCACGATCCCGGTCCAGCGGCCGTCCCGCCAGCGCAAACAACAGGATCGGCACCGCCAACTTGTCCTGAGGCTTCCGCTGCACCTGCCCCTCATGATCCAGCGCCAGATTCGTTCCACCTACCGCATCGATCCCCGACAACGCCGTCTGCACCTGCTCCCGCTCCGGCTTGCCCGGGAACGATAGTTGCCGGAAGTCAAACCGCAGTTCCCCGGACCGGCCAAACCGCCGCGCCGGCTTCGCCCGCGTCACCTCACCCTCCAGCACCGCCCCCTGCGGCACCGCCACCTCGCCTGTCGTCTTGTCGATCACAGGCTCCGCCACCACCGCCCGCAACGGCGCCCCCACCTTGGCACTAGCCGAGCTCACCGTCTCCGCCAAATACGCCTGCACCGTCCAGGTCCGCGCATCGCCGGGCTCTTTGGCCAACGCCTCGGCATGCAGGTCGCCCGCAATCTTTGAACGCTCTTCCGCTGTCACCGGTTCCGGTACCGAAAAGGCATCCGTGGTCTCCACCGTCCATACCGTACCGGCCTCCACGCGTTGCGGATGGTACGGCAGCTGGCTGTACAACAAGCCCGTCAACCGGTCCTTCTTGCCCGGCGCCGTCACCAGGCGCACCCGGTCCTTCACCATCCCCACACCCGTGTCAAACTCCTGCCGCAGAAAACCGCCTTTTCGGGGCGGCGGAGGCGTAAGTCGCAGCATCGGCGCTCCATCCGTAGCCGGTCCCGCTGGTAAAGTGAACGTCGTACCATCCGCGAGGCGACCCCGTTGGAACATCACCACAGGATGGCTGAACGGTGTGAAATCTCCGCGAAGTCTGGCCTGCACACGATGAGAGTGGTCCACCTCCATGGCGGCGATCGTTCCGTCCACCTCTGTCCCCGACGGCAAGACCTCTTGGTTGCTCGCGAACACGGGATACATCAGTTCCCCATGAACCGCCTCGCCCACCCGTAGTCTCACAGCACTGGTCGACTTCACCCAGACAGGCGTCGTCGCGGGGATTGTGCGGGTCTGGGCAGCCGCCGGCATCGCCAGGTGGACCTGCAGGAGAAGGAACAACGGAACGGCAACGCGGGTCTGCACGAAAGGGTAGTGTACGAGCTCAACCTGAAAAGAACCTGAACACGAGCACACAGCGGATCTGCGTGGAGCACGCAATCCGGTAAATGGCACAAAGCAGGGCTGCGAGCTAAGGGGCACGATACAGTCCCTTAGCGCGGGTTCACGTGCCCGCACCGCTCAGGCCCTCTACACGCAATGAGCTTGCCTCAGCGACGCTGTCGGTCTGCGCTCGAGCAGCCTCACGCCGCAGGACACCCGCCCTGGAGATCAAAAGAGCACTCAAGACATGCAACGTACTGAGCACAAGCAGGACCGAACTTTCAGGCGGACTACTGGCAGGAAGATGAATAGGCACGGCAAGCTCTCAGGGCGAGATTAGCCGCAGCCCTAGCACAAGACCATCTCACTTTAGAACCATTACCGAAGAACGACTGACCTGGATCGACCACAGGTCCGATCGTTTGGTGGAGCTGAGCGGGATCGAACCGCTGACCTCCTCGTTGCGAACGAGGCGCT
>CAXUNH010000355.1:0-2142 GCA_964252405.1 uncultured Acidobacteriaceae bacterium
GGCCACCCCCAACGGCATCGCCCTCTCGCCCGACAACCAGACCCTCTACGTCAACAACTCCGGCCCCGACCAGCGCATCGTCGCGTACCCCCTCAACCCGGACGGAACAGTAGGCCCTGCCCGCAACGTCATCATGTTCACCGGCCAGGAAGGCGAAGGCGTCCCCGACGGTCTCAAGGTCGACTCGCAGGGCAATCTTTGGTCCACCGGCCCCGGCGGAATCCGCATTCTCACCCCAGACGGCAAAGTGCTCGGCCAGATCAAACTCCCAGAAGTCGCCGCCAACTGCGCCTGGGGCGACCCTGACGGCAAAACCCTCTACATCACCGCCCGCACCCACGTGTACCGCCTCCGCACCGAGATTCAAGGGAACCTCCCCCTCTTCCACCGCTAGTCGCCGTCGCGCACCCTGGCGCAACGTTTGCCCTCAGGGCCAGCCTTTGCATTTCTGTTGTCGTTCCCCGCACGGGGAATCCGCTTCTAGCGCGCTAGCCACACTACCCAAGGACCCGCCATGCACCGGCGCAACTTCACCAAACTCACCGCCCTCGCCGCCGCGGCCACCACGCTTCCCACCTGGGCGCAGAACACCACGGGTCCCACCCACAAACTCCGCTTCGCCCCGGTAGGCCTCGGCACCATCTCCGACATCTTCATGCGTGCCGTCGCCCAATCCGAAAGGTGCACCATCACCGGCCTGGTCAGCGGCCACGCAGACGAGAAAGCCCCCAAATACCAGCAGCAGTTCAACATCCCGCAAAGCTCGGTCTACACCTACGAAACCTTCGACAAGATCGTGAAGAACCCCAACATCGACGCCGTCTACATCGGCCTCCCCAACTCCCTGCATGCCGAGTACACAATTCGCGCCGCGAAGGCCGGCAAACACGTCCTGTGCGAAAAGCCCATGGCCACCTCCTCCGCCGACTGCCGCGCCATGATCAAGGCCTGCCGCGATAGCAGCGTAAAGCTCATGATCGCCTACCGCATCCACTACGACCCCACCTGGATCAAGGTCCGCGACACCGTCCGCAGCGGCGCCATCGGCGATCTCCAGGGCTTCCAGGGCGGCTTCTACGCCTCGTTCCTGCAGGGCTGGCGCCTGGACAAGAAGATGGCCGGCGGCGGCTCCCTCTTCGACCTGGGCATCTACCCCCTCAACGCCATGCGTTGGATCGCCGGCGAAGAACCCACCAGTTACAGCGCCCAAACCTCGACCGAAATCCCCGGCCCACGCTTTGCCAGCGTCGAAGAGTCCATTGAATTCAGCCTCAAATTCCCTTCCAACATTCTGGCCTCCAGCGGCTCCAGCTACGGCGAAGCCGGCTCCGCCTACCTCAACATCGACGGCACGAAAGGTTTTCTCCAGGTTCAGCCCGCCTTCTTCTACGACGGCCTGAAATACACCGGCCGCACCGTGGACGGCCCCGTCGACGAGTCCAGCCCGGGCAAAAACCCGTATCAATTCACTCTCGAAGCCGACCACTTCGCCGACTGCGTCCAGAACAACCGCACCCCCGCCACACCCGGCGAAGAGGGCCTCGCCGACCTGCTCGCCATCGAAGCGATCTACAAAGCCGCCGGCCAGCCCCTCGCCTAAGCGGCTAGCCTGGCGCGCGCCGGACATCGGCAGCACGAAACAACCGTGCGTTCCTCCCCACCCTCCAACCCAGCCATGAACCCGAGAGCCTTGCTCGCGCTGCTCGTCTGCCTTCTCCCGCTCACCGCGTGCGGCCCCGCGCCCCAAAGCAGCAACCAAAGCAGCAACGGGACCAGCCACCAGACCACCTCTGCGCCGGGAGCCAACGCGACGCCTCCGCCCTACAGCAGCCACAGCAACCGCGCCCTCCCCCGGGCTGCGGGCGGCGCCTTCGACCTCTTCCTGCTCAGCCTGTCCTGGTCCCCCGAGTACTGCCAGTCACACCCGGCGGCAGCCGAGTGCGCGGCCCATGACACCTTTGTCCTCCACGGCCTCTGGCCCGAAAACGCCGACGGCACCTACCCCAGCAACTGCTCGGACGCCCCCGGCCCCGCCAACCCGTCCCAATACAACGACCTCTATCCCGATCCGGGTCTCCTCGAGCACGAGTGGCAGACCCACGGCACCTGCTCCGGGCTCTCCGCGGACGCCTACTTCCAGAC
>CAXUNH010000356.1:0-2119 GCA_964252405.1 uncultured Acidobacteriaceae bacterium
GTGCGCAGCCGCTTCGGCTCGGGCACCAGCGTCCACGTCTTCTTCCCCGACCACGGCCTCGACCACCGCGCTGATCCATCATCCCCACCCGCTCGCCTCCAGGACGCTCTCGCGACCTCCGCCATCGCCGACGCGCTGCTGTCCTCAGACCATCCTCCGCGCGCCGCCGCGCCCCCCGCACCCCGGACCAGTGGGGAGCCCTCCGCGCCTGGGGCTGGGGCGCCAGCCGTCTGCTCGATTTTTTCGAAACACAACCAAACATCGACGCGCACCGCGTCGGGGTCTTCGGCCATTCCCGCTACGGCAAGGCCGCCCTCGTCACCATGGCCTTCGATCCCCGCTTCGCCATCGGCTACATCAGCTCCTCCGGCGAAGCCGGCGCCAAACTCAGCCGCCGGGGCTGGGGCGAACTCGTGGAAAACATCGCCGCTGACGGTGAATACCACTGGATGGCCGGCAACTTTCTCCGCTACGCCAGCACAAAAACCGCCAACGACCTCCCCGTGGACGCCCACGACCTCATCGCCGTCTGCGCCCCTCGGGCCGTCTATCTCTCCGCCGGTACGCAGACCGCCGGCGACGGATGGGTCGACGCCAAAGGGATCTTCCTCGCCGGCGCCGCCGCCAGTCCCGTCTACCAGCTCCTCGGCGCTCCAGGCCTGGGCACCACCACGATGCCCGCCACCCTTACTCAGGTCGGCAACGGCCCGCTAGCCTTCCGGCAACACGACCAGGGCCACACTCCCGCCCCTAACTGGCCCTTCTTCCTCGACTTCATGCAACGGGAACTCTACGGCCCAGACTTCGCCCTCAACCTCAAAGCCCAGTAACACTGGGTCTTGTCATCTCGACCGGAGCGAAGCGCAGTGGAGAGACCCGCGCTTGGAAGAAGGCCTGGCGCAAGCCAGACCCTCGCCCCTAATAGAACTTCTTCAAATCCATCCCCGCATACATCCCCGCCACCTGATCTCCATACCCATTGAACGGCAGCGTAGGCACCACCTTCGGGAAGAAGCTGTTCGCGTTCAACAACCGCTCATGCGCCTGCGACCAGCGCGGATGGTCCACTGCCGGGTTCACATTGGAGTAGAACCCATACTCGCTCGGGGCCATATCGTTCCATGTCGTCGGCGGCTGCTTATCCAAAAACTTGATCCGCACAATCGACTTCGCCGACTTGAACCCATATTTCCACGGCACAATCACCCGGATCGGCGCACCCTGCTGATTCGCGAGCGTCTCCCCGTAGGACCCAAACGTCAGCAACGTCAGCGGATTCATCGCCTCATCCATCCGCAAGCCCTCGCTATACGGCCAGTTGAACCCGGAGGGCAGTTGCTCCTGCCCCCTGTCCGCCAGCGACAAGAACTGCACGTACTTGGCGCTCGGTAGCGGATCCATGGCCTTGATGAACTCGGCCAACGGATACCCGTCCCACGGGATCACCATCGACCACGCCTCCACACAACGGAAGCGGTACACTCGCTGCTCGATGGGGCGGTAGGCCATGATCGTGTCGATGTCGATGGTCTGCGGCTTCTTGACCAGGCCCTCGACCTTTACCGTCCAGGGCCGCGTCTTCAGGGTGTGCGCGTTCTGCGCCGGGTCGCCCTTATCCGTCCCAAACTCATAGAAATTGTTATAGCTCTGCGCCTTCGCCTGCGGCGTTACCTCGCGGTCCGTCACGTTGTACGGCGAACTCACCGTGTTCAGCTTGGTCGCTGCCTCAGCGACGCCCGGAAACGCCGCCCCCATCACCGCCGCCGCGCCAGCCGCACCTATCCCCTTCAGCAACGCCCGCCGATTCGCCCCAAAGGCCTCATACGTCGCCTTCGACGTAATCTCCGACGAGGCGATCTGCTTTTCAGTCCGCAATAGCATAGTCGTACCTTTCGATTGCAAATCCCAAACCCTGTCATCTCGACCGGAGCGGCGCAGCCGCGCAGTGGAGAGACCTGCGTTGTACCCTGCCACTACCCCTGTCACCTCGACCGGAGCGAACAGCTTCATCGTTCGCGCAGCGGAGAGACCTCTCTATCCTGCTCGGCGGGCGCAGCCGTTCGCCTGCGTCCACCTATTAGACGCCCCAGCTACCCTTCGGCTACAGAACGTTCCACCG
>CAXUNH010000357.1:0-2059 GCA_964252405.1 uncultured Acidobacteriaceae bacterium
TACGCGCTCCCGCCTCCAGAAAGCGCGCATACTGCCGCTCCCGCGCCCGCATCACCCGCTCCCGGATGGCCGCGGAGCTCTCACTCGCCGACCCTCCCCGTAACTCCTTGTACTGCACCGCCGGCACCTCAATGTGGATGTCGATGCGGTCCAGCAGCGGCCCGGAAACCTTGCTCACATACCGCTGAATCATGGGCGGCGTACACACGCAATCCCGGCTCTTGTCGTTGAAGTACCCGCAGGGACATGGATTCATCGCTGCCGCCAGCATGAACCGGGCAGGGAAGCTCAGGCTCATCGCGGCCCGCGCGATGGTCACATTGCCATCCTCCAACGGCTGCCGCAGCACCTCCAGCACATTCCGCGGGAACTCCGGCAACTCGTCCAGAAACAGCACGCCGTTGTGCGCCAGCGACACCTCGCCGGGGCGCGGGATCATCCCGCCGCCAATCAACCCGGCGTCCGAGATCGTATGGTGCGGCGAGCGGAACGGCCGATGCGTTACCAGGCCTTCGTCCTTGTTCAGCACCCCGGCCACGGAGTGAATCTTCGTCGTCTCCAGCGCCTCTTCAAATCGCAGCGGCGCCAAAATCGACGGTAATCGCTTCGCCAGCATGGTTTTGCCTGACCCCGGCGGCCCAATCATCAGAATGTTGTGCCCACCGGCCGCTGCCACCTCCAGCGCCCGCTTGGCCACCTGCTGTCCCCGCACATCGGCAAAGTCCGGGACGCCCTCCTGCGCCTCCGCCAGAAGCTGCTGCGACGCCACCTTCAGCGGCTGTGCACCGATGGCTCCCAGCGCCGCGCCGTTCAGCAGTTCGCGCACCTCCAGCAAGGACTGCACCGGGTAGACATTCACC
Organism: uncultured Acidobacteriaceae bacterium; assembly: GCA_964252405.1. Classification (GTDB taxonomy): domain Bacteria; phylum Acidobacteriota; class Terriglobia; order Terriglobales; family Acidobacteriaceae; genus Granulicella. Next base: position 861 of record CAXUNH010000357.1, read on the forward strand.
CCATCTACCACCGCGGCTTCACGCGCGTTGGCCGCCGGAATCAGGAGATTCCTGATCCCTTGCGCCTTGGCAGCGATCGCGATCGGCAGCATGCCCTGCACAGCACGCAGCCCACCGTCGAGCCCCAGCTCGCCCACCATCACAAAGTCGGCCACGTCCTTGTTCGCCAGTCCGCCGTAGGCCCCGAGGATTCCGACCGCAATGGGAAGGTCGAACCCTGAGCCCTCTTTCTTCAGATCCGCCGGAGCAAGATTGATCGTGATCCGGGTGGGCGGCAGTTCAAATCCGGAGTTCTTGATCGCCGATCGCACCCGGTCGCGGCTCTCCCGCACCGCGGCATCCGGCAGACCGACCGTGGAGAACTGCTCCTCAGGCGTCTTCACCCCGGAGAAGTCCACCTCCACATCGATGATGTGCGCGTCGATCCCATACACCGCCGCCGACCGCGTCTTGAACAACACCTGGGGAAGTCCGCCTGATCCTGCCTGCGAGGCTTGAAGTGCCCTCAGCCTAGCACCGGCCCCCCGCGGACCCCATACCACTTTCGCGCCTACAATCTGTGAGGGCGTCCCACGCCGAGACATGAACACCAGCCTCTTCGAACTCTTCAAAATCGGTATCGGCCCCTCCAGCTCGCACACCGTCGGCCCCATGCGCGCCGCCAATCACTTCATCACCGAACTCCTCGCCAAAACGCCCGCCCCCAACATCACCCGCATCACCGTCGATCTCTACGGCTCACTCGCCCTCACCGGCATCGGCCACGGCACTGACCGCGCCATCCTCTTCGGCCTCATGGGCGAGGCCCCCGACACCGTCGACACCACCCGCACCCCCGGCATCCTCGACGACCTCCAGCGCACCGGCACCCTCACCGCCCTCGGCAAGCACACCTTCCCGTTCCATCCCGCCACCGACATCCTCTTCCACCGCAACCAGATGTACCCCGACCCGGCCGCGCCAACGCACCCTAACGGCCTTCGCCTGACGGCCTGCACCGCTGCCGGCGATCCTATTCTGAGCCGGATTTTCTACTCGGTCGGCGGGGGGTTCATCCTCACAGCGGACGAGTTTGCTATGGCGTCCTCCGCCAGAAAGCGACCTGTCCCGTACGCCTTTTCGAGTGCAGCGGAACTGCTTTTCATGGCCGCGGAAAATGAGCTACCGATCGCGGACCTCGTTCTTGCGAACGAAAAGGC
>CAXUNH010000358.1:0-2054 GCA_964252405.1 uncultured Acidobacteriaceae bacterium
GGACTGAACCGCACATCGTACGCATTGCCCGTGCGTCCAAACGCCGTGCTGCGATTTGTGTCGCTCGCCGCAAAGTCCGGCATGTTCGTCTTGCCCAGGATCACCACTCCCGCAGCCCGCAGCCTGCGCACAATCGTCGCATCCTTCGGCGCCACCAGCTCACGCCCGGGCAGCGTGTAGCCCTTCCATCCATCGCTCGTGACCAAGCCGGCGACGCTGGTGTTCTCCTTGATCACCATCGGCACACCCCACAGCGGCCCCGGCTCGAAGTCCGCCTCGCCCGCGGCAGCTTCCGCGTCCTCACGCGCCGCTGTCGCCAGCGCCCCTTGCCCGTCCACCTTCTCCAGCGCGCCATACACGCCGTTGTAGCGGCCGATCCGCTCCAGGTACCACCCCACCACCTGCGTCACCGTGTACCGGTGGGTGCGGTACATCTCCTCCAACTGCGGCACCGTCGCTTCGGTCAGATCCTTGTCCATCGCAGACACCGCACCGGCATCCATAGCCGCCGCACTCTGCGCACCAGCCCCAGGCACCAAACCAAGCAACAACCCGCCAAAGCAGGCCTTCACCAACCATTCCGATCGCATAAGTGACTCGACTCTAGCATTCAAGCCCTTCACCGGGATTTGTCATCTCGACCGGAGCAGGACAGCTCTACCGTCCTGCGCAGTGGAGAGACCCGCGTTTGCCGTCCCCGCCCCACCACAACCGCCGTCGCGCTCTTCGCGTCAGCTTTGGACACCCCCCATCCCAGCACCACAGCTAAAATCAAAGCAGCCATGCCCCTGCTTAAGATCCTCATCCTGGCCATCGTCCAGGGCCTCGCCGAACTCTTGCCCGTCTCCAGCTCCGCCCACGTCGTCGTTGCCGAAAAGCTCATGCACCTCGACCCCTCCGACCCAGTCATGACGCTCGTCCTGGTCATGCTCCACACCGGCACCATGTTCGCGGTCATCGTCTACTTCTGGAACCAGTGGAAGCGCGCCTACTTCTCCACCGCCGACGCCTTTAAGCGCTTCCTCATCCGCGCGGTCTGGGCCACAATCCTCACCGGCGTCGTCGGCTACCCCATTCAGAAGATCATCGAGCACACCGTCTTCAAGGGCGTCGCCCACGCCGAGATCGAGATGCTCTTCAGCCGTCTCGACTTCGTCGCGCCCGCTCTGCTCGCCGCCGGCCTGCTCATCTTGTACTCCGGCCTGAAGGAGCGAAACCGCGAAGAGGTGGTCACCCGCAGCGCCTACGAGCGCGCCGCCTCCCGCTCCGGCGACAACGTCACCTTCGCCCAGGCCGGCTGGATGGGCGCCGTCCAGGGCCTCGCCCTCCCGTTTCGCGGCTTCTCGCGCTCCGGCTCCACCATCTCCACCGGCCTGCTCACCGGCGCCAACCGCGAACGCGCCGAGCGCTTCAGCTTCGCCCTCGCCGTCATCCTCACCCCCGCCGTCATCGGCCGCGAAGCCCTCCGCCTCCTCAAAGCCTCCCACGAAGCCACCGCCACCGGCACCCCGATCGACCTGCACGCGAGCATCGCCACAAGCCTCATCGGGATGGTGCTCAGCTTCTTCGCCGGCCTCCTCGCCCTGCGCTGGCTAAGCTCCTGGCTCGAGAGCGGCCGCTGGTGGCTCTTCGGCATCTACTGCATCCTCGCCAGCGCGGTCGTCTTCTACCTCCACTACGGCCAGGGTCTCTAGCAGCGTACGAATCGGAGGGCATGCCTTCAGCCGTGCCCTCCGGCTGCCGAGAGAGCAGCTTCAGTTGCTGAGGTGAGCAGTGATTCCGCTTTGCGCCCCAGCGAAGTTCGTTTGTCACGCATGATCGCGCGTATATACCCAAGCCCACCAAACCAACACCCCCTGCAGCGGCAACCGCGCCCACAACACCCACACCGGGATCCCCGGCCACCGCTCCGGATGCTGCACCATCCACACATTTGCGGGCATCACCGCCACCAGCAGGGCCACCAATCCCCACGCCGCAGCCCGCCGCGTGGCAGGCACCAGCACACCCAAACCACCGGCCACCTCTGCCGCGCCTGAGAGCAAGACCAGCTC
>CAXUNH010000359.1:0-2024 GCA_964252405.1 uncultured Acidobacteriaceae bacterium
GGTTGATTACGGGGATCTCCGTGCTGGGAGTGGCGGCGGGGGTGGCGGCGCTGATCATCGCGCTGGCGATTACGAACGGGATGCGGCGCGATCTGCAGGATCGGCTGGTGGGGGCTACGGCCCACGTGGAGTTGCTCCGGGTGGCGGGGGATGGCATCCGGGACTGGCGGCCCTTGATGGAGCGCCTGGCTCGTACGGAGCATGTGGAGGCGGTCGCGCCCGGCCTGTATGGGCAGGTGTTGATCTCACGGGGACCGCGGTCCGGGGGAGCGTTGATCAAGGGGATTGTGCCCGCCGATGAGCTGCGGATTGGCAATCTGCTGCAGTCGGTGAACGACGGGAGTTTTGCCGAGCTCGCGCCCACCGCGGCGACGCGTGCTGGGGGAAGTGGGGTGGCCACCGAATCAGTCGGGGCCGGGGAGTACGCCGGGCGAGCTACGCCGCCCCTTGTGATCGGGCAGGACCTGGCGGTGACACTTGGAGCGGGGGTCGGCGACACGCTGTTGATCACGAGTCCGCAAGGAGAGCTGACCCCCCTGGGACTGGTACCCCGTTATCAGCGTTTCCAGGTCGTTGGGATCTTCTCTTCGGGGTTCTACCAGTACGACTCGGCGTACGCCTTTATGCGGCTTGGGGATGCGCAGCGGCTGTTCTCGGAGCCGGACCTGGTGAGCGTGTTAAGCTTTCGGCTCGATGATCTGAACCGCGCGCCGGAGGTGGCGCGGAGCCTGGAGGCGGCGGCAGGACCGGGATTTCAGGCGACGACCTGGCAGCAACAGAACCGCGAACTCTTCCGGGCGTTGAAGCTGGAGCAGGCAGTCACCTTTGTTGTGCTGGCGCTGATTGTGGCCGTGGCGGCGCTGAACATCCTGAGCGCGCTGACGATGATGGTCATGGAGAAGACACGCGACATCGCCGTAATGATGAGCTTTGGGGTGACGTCGTCCCAGGTGCGGCGCATCTTTCTGTTGCAGGGCGTGCTGATTTCGGCCGCGGGGACGGCACTTGGCCTGGCGTTGGGCTATACGGGCAGTCTGCTGGGGGCGCATTACCGCTTTATCCAGCTTGACCCGGGGGTGTACTCCATCGATCACCTGCCGTTTGCGCCGCGGGCCATGGACGCGGTGCTGGTCGGTGCCGTGTCGTTGGGCATCGCTTTCCTCGCCACGCTGTATCCGTCCCATTCGGCAGCCGCGATTCTGCCCGCGGAGGCACTGCGCTATGAATAGGCTGCCGGACAAGGGCTGGCTCGATCTGGAGGTGTGTTGATGGCGGCGCGCATGCGGTATCCGGAGCTGGCGCCCGAGGGATACGCGGCGCTGGCCGCCTTTGGGCACTACGTCAACACAGGGACAGCCCTGCCGCCTGTGTTGCTGGGGCTGGTGTACCTTCGGGCGTCGGTACTGAACGGCTGCGAGTTCTGCACGGAGCTGCACAAGGCTGAGTTGCGCAAACACCATGAGCCGGAGAGCCGGATCGACGCGGTTTCGCGTGCCCCGGAAAGTGACGCCTTCACGCCGCATGAGCAGGCGGCCCTGCGATGGACGGAGGTCCTCACGAACGTTCAGCAGGGCCATGCGCCGGACGTGGAATACGCCGCCGTGAGCCGGTACTTCCAGGGCAAAGACCTGGTGGACCTGACGTTCGCGATTGCAAATATCAACGCGTGGAACCGCATGGGCGTGGCGTTTCGGCCGGAGTGGCGACCGCGTGCCCCTGCGAGTCCGGCCCCGGGCGACGCGTGGCAGCCAGGGTCCATGGGGGCGAAGGCTGAGGCACAGGAGTCCACGGCAGTCCAGATTGAGGAACCGATGCACGACCGCGGGGCGGGCCGAACGGCGCCGGAGACCGACGATGACGGCGGCAAGGTAGCGTCGGATTGAAGCCACCCACCTCCACCGAAGCCGCGGCCGTTGCCCCACCGTGGGCGTTGCGGGCCGAGGGACTCTCCAAGATCTATCCACCGCTGGCACGGGGCGGACCGGGGCTGGCGCTGTTTCGCCATCTGGACCTGACGGTGGCCG
>CAXUNH010000360.1:0-2013 GCA_964252405.1 uncultured Acidobacteriaceae bacterium
GTCTCTCGTAATCCTTTGATTCTGGCTGAATCTACCGCCTGTCGTGTCGTTCTTCGACGACACGGGCAGCGGTGCGGACGTGCTGTGTCACATCCGCGTCACTTGCACGCTATGGCCTTCGGACGAAGTTCGCGCCAAACTCAGCTTCGGTGCGGCGCTCCAGGCGCTCCTTGCGCCCGGGAGGTCCAGTGTGGACGAACGAATCATTATTCGCAGAATGAAGGCGGGCAAACCGAGCGGCAACTGGGAGTTCCCCGTTCTTGGCAACAGAGAGCTGCTGATTGGCCGCGATGAAGGCTGCAAGATCCGCTTTGACGAAAACCAGGACGATCTGGTGAGCCGCCGTCACGCGAAGATCAACATCGAGAGCTCCGACCCCTTGGAGGCCTCCATCACGGATCTAAGCTCCAGCAACGGGACCTTTGTGAACCGGCAGCGCGTCTTCAACAGCACGCGCCTGAAGGCGGGCGACATCGTTCAATTGGGCGCCGGCGGACCCGAGTTCCAGTACGACTTCGAGCCCAAACGGGCAGGCGCGAAGCCGACCCGGGTGGCCGATGTTCCGCCAGCCTCTGCGCCCACCCGGCAGACGAACGTGCCGGGCATGAACGCCGGCGCCATGGCGGCCACCGTGCCTGCAGCCTCCCTGCCGCCTGCTCCAGGTTTCGGCTCCGGCTCCATCCCTCCGGGCTCCGGCTCCCCGAGCGTAGGCAAGGCCACGGTGGAGCGCATGATTACCCAGAACAAGACGCAGACCCGCAACCAGCTGCTCATGGCGGCTCTGGCGGTTTTGCTCCTTGTGGGCGCGACTACGGGATTTCTGCTTACGCGCAAGCAGCCCAAGCCGGTGAACAACGTCACCTACGTGAACAACGGCCCGGACAGCCTCTCGTCCACGGTGATCGCGGACAAGAACACGCCGGCGGTCATCTACATCGAAGCCGAGTGGAGTCTGGTCGACGGCAACAACGGCCGGACGGTCAGCCACGTGACCGTTCCCAACATCCACCAGGAGAACGGACATCTGGTGAAGTACACGCAGGAGGCGATCGACTACCTGCCGGTCTTCGTTATGAGCGGCAATCAGCCCGAACCCATCCTGTCCACCGACGACGGCGCAGGGAAGTATCTGCCGGTCGGCGGCAATGGGCAGGGGTCAGGATTTATCGTCTCCTCGGACGGTTTTGCGCTCACCAATCGCCACGTCGCCACGTCCTGGAACGCGGACTATAACTGGCGCGGCGCCCAGGTGGCGCTTCTATTTCGAGGCGACGGCAAACGGGCCATCTTCAACCCGCAGCAATTAACTTGGATTCCGTCCCACGCGAAGTACATCATGGAAGGCGCCTTCGATCTGGCCAACCTACGGCTGATCGAGGATGATCCGCACTTCGCCAAGCCGGTCCAGGGCCGCAACGACGCACTGAATGTCACCTTTCCGCACTCGTCGCAGCGCGCGCAGGCCAAGGTGTCCCGCGTCTCCGAACACGCGGACGTTGCCATGATCAAGATCGATCTGCCCAAGTCGCTCACCAAGGTGGATCTCAACGACAACTACACCAGCATCAAATCCGGCTCTCCGATTACGGTGATGGGCTATCCGGCGATTGCGCCGGATGTGGTTCAGGTCGCCGGCTCGGTGGACGTGCTTAACGGAAAGGGCTCGACCCTCACCGTGCCGGATCCGACCGTCACTTCCGGCAACATCGGCCGCGTGCTCCGCTCCAGCCAGAACGCCAACACAGACACCCGCACGATCAGCACCATGGGCGACGTCTACCAGCTCCAGATCAACACCGTCTCCCACGGCAACTCGGGGGGGCCTGTCTTTGACGACCATGGCCGGGTGATCGGCATCTTCACCTCCGGCACCGGCCTAAGCCAGAACGGCGGCGTGACCTTCGCCCTGCCGATTCGCTACGGCCTGGAGCTTATGGGTGAAAGCCCGGCCACGTAGTTGGTGGCTGGTTGCTGGTTGCTGGTTGCTGGTTGCTGGTTGCTGGTTGCTGGTTG